>CAYYQQ010000001.1:0-101391 GCA_964473595.1 uncultured Steroidobacteraceae bacterium
GTGCGCTCTGGTAGTCGCTCGCAAACATCAGCGGATGTTCATGGGCGTTGATCATGCCGGGCATCAAGGTCGCGTCGCCGAGTTCGACGATCTCGGCGCCGGCCGGGATGATCGAGCGATCACCCACCGCGATAATGCGATCGCCGTCGACCACGACCACCGCATCGGTCATGAGGGCAGCACTGCGTCCGTCGATCAGGCGATCCGCAACCAGGGCCGTCGCGGCGCGGGCAGAGCCGCTGAGCGCGAGCAGTGCGAGCACTGACGCAGTGAGCAAAGCGTGACGCGCGCGGCGCGGGCAAGTTTTGCAAGCCACGAAGTGGGGATCTTTTTGCATGAGATGTTGTCCTGCCGGAGGCAGAGTTGATGGAAGGCGATGTTGAACGCTTGATCATATCAGCGGCGTCTTTTGGCGCCGTCCGCACCAACACGGCGGCGAGCACAGATATGGCTGTGGCCAGTGGTTCAAGGTCCTGCGCGATACCGTGACGGATCGCATCATCGCGGCCTATCGCATGAATGAGGCGCGACCGGCAGGTCACTGTTAGCACACCGGCCGAATCACCTCGGCGCAGCAAGTACTGCCAGCCCAAGACGCAGTCCCGGTGAACTCGGCGCCGTGATGCTGGCAGGTGCGCTCAGGGGAATATTTATTGTTTAAAAACAACAGGATATGTACTGTGATACGATGATGGTCAACGGCGTTGCTGGTCATTCCTCGTGCGCAGTCTTGAAGTAATTTCACTTGTTCAGGAAAAATCCTCGTTTGTTCTATTCAAGCAGTGAAGCTAATTTTTCGCCAGAGTCCATGATTGTGTTGACAGATCAATCTGTCCGCAGAGCGTTTCCTTGACTACCGACCCCAGGAGCACCCAGACATTGAATACAAATGCGAAGCCCTGCAGCCGCATTTCCTTGCGGCGCCGTCCCTTGTCGCTGGGCGTCGCACTGGCGATCGCAACGGCCAGTACTGGAATCCATGCCCAGGTGGCTGGCCCGGTACTGGACGAAATAACGGTGACGGCGCGCAAACGTACGGAAAACCTGCAGGACGTTCCAATCAGCGTGCAGGCACTCGACAACACCCGACTCACCGAACTCGGAGTTGCCAGCTTCGAAGACTATGTGCAGCTGCTGCCAAACCTGTCGTTCAAGAGCTTTGGCACGCCGGGCACCGCCACCCTCTACATGCGCGGCTTGGCGGACGGTGGCGACGGCAATTACTCCGGTTCCCAGCCGAGCGTCGGACTGTATCTCGACGAGCAGCCGGTTACCGCGATTGCGGCCAACCTGGACATTCACATCTACGACGTTGCCCGCATCGAGGCCCTGGCCGGGCCCCAGGGCACGCTGTTTGGCGCCAGTTCCGAGGCGGGTACGGTGCGCATCATCACCAACCAGCCCAGCGCGGATGCCTTTGAAGGACGGGTAGACGTGAGTGCCGGCGGTACCAAGGGCGGCGATCCGAGCTATTCCGGGGAAGGATTCGTCAATATCCCGATCGGCGACAGGGCCGCCATTCGCCTGGTCGGCTGGGCTATCAACGATGGCGGCTGGATTGACAACGTTCCGGGCTCACGAACCTACAAGCTCGAGCAGGTGGGAGGCTACGGCGAAAACCCGAACAACTTCGGCCGCACGAATACCATCTACAACGATGGCCGTGATGGCGGCCACAGTTTCGTGAAGAACAATATCAACACGCTGGAAAAGTACGGTTTGCGGGCTGCGCTGAAAGTCGATTTAAGCGATAGCTGGACTGCGACTGCCGGTGTCATCTACCAGGATTCGAAAGCCGAGGGCGTCTGGGAGAACGATCCCGTCAACTTCTCTCACGACGACTCGAAGATTCAGCGTTTTTCCGACGAGTTCAACAACGATAAATTCAGCCAGTTCGCCGTGACCATTAAACGCGAGGTGGCGAATCACAGCCTGACATACGCCGGCTCCTACCTGGATCGCGACGTTGAATACCAGACGGATTACAGCGAGTATGGCGTGGACACCTCTTTCGTCCCCTATTACGCCTGCGACTACTCGGCCACCGGCCCCGACCTGGCAACCCAGTCGGCCACGGACTGCACGAGTCTTTACGAGGTCTACCATGCGGACAATGCCTTCACGCGCAGCAGTCATGAACTGCGCTTGCAGTCGATAAATGGTCGTCTGCAATATACCGTTGGCGCATTCTGGCAGGAGGCAGAGCACAAATACTTGGAGCTATGGATCCAGCCCGGCATGTCCCCGAGCCAGGCGGTCAATCCTGCTCTGTACGGACCGAACGTTTACTTCCGTACCGATCAAAAGCGTGAAGAAACGCAAATCGCGCTGTTCGGCGAGGCTGTTTATAACTTTTCCGATGCCTTCAGTGTGACCTTTGGTATGCGCTCTTACGATGAAACCAGCAAGGTCAAGGGGGTCGTCGGTTGGGCGGATGACGCTGGCGGTTACGCATACGACACTCCTTCGGATTCAGAAGTGAGTTTTAATGGCGAGGTCTTTAAGTTCAGTCTCGCTTACAAGATCAACGACGACCACATGATCTACGCCACGTATTCCGAGGGTTATCGACCCGGTGGCCTGAATCGCGACGAGGGGTTGATCGCGAAGATCGGGACCCAGTCCTGGAAGCCCGACACCCTGCAAAACTACGAATTCGGTTGGAAGACCGGCTGGCTGGATGGTCGCCTGCGCTGGAACGGTGCGGCGTATTTGATGAGATGGGACGATATTCAGTACACGGTGTATGAGTACGAGCTGGTGGCCTGTTGCGGCAGCACGTACAACCTCAGCACCGCCGAGAGCAAGGGCGTCGAGACCGACCTGAGTTTCGCGGTGACGGAAGCCTTGACCCTATCGGTAGCCGCCGCATACACCGACGCGAAGACGACCGCCGACTTCGAGCTTCCAAAAACCGGCACGCTGTCCGTACCCAAGGGCACCGAACTGCCGAATGTGCCGCAGTGGAAGGCCAGCCTGCAGGGCCGCTACCAGTTCAAGATCTCCGATTTCGACGCCTATACGCAGTTGAGCTACAGCTACACCGGCGACAGCTGGAGTGAAATCGTGCCCGAGAATCGCTACCAGCAGGACTCCTACTCACTCATCAATCTGCGTGGCGGGATCAGCCGCGATGACTGGGGTGTTGATCTCTATATCAACAATCTGACCGACGAGGTTGCCGACTACTACGTGCATCCGCGCCAGTACGAGCCGTCGACCCTTGTCAACCGCCCGCAATCCTTCGGTGCCGGTTTCTGGAAGAAATTCTGACAACGGACACGAGATCGCCGGGGGAGGTGGCCCAGCCGCCTCCCCCGATTTTTTTACGGTTGATCCCGCAGCGGCACATTGGACACGCGATACAGCGCCGGCCAGAATGACCCGGTCATCGGATAGCGGAAGCATGCCCACAAGATGAGCGCAGGACCCGAGGCCGTGACCCGGGACCTCAAGACCGCGGTGCGACAAGCCCTGTCCCTGCTGAGCCGTGGACAGGCTCGACTCGCCAGCGAGCAGGCCGAAGAGATCCTGCGGCGATACCCCGCTGAACCCAACAGCCTGTTCGTGGTGGCCGCCGCCCTGCGCGCCCAAGGCAGCGGACCGCTGGCACTCGATCGCCTGGAGGCATTGGTCCGTCAGGCACCCGACTTTGCCCTTGCCCAGCAGGAACTCGGATTTGCCCTGGCGGATGCTGGCGACTCGCCCGGCGCCATTGAGGCCCTGCAGAAAGCCGTAGCGATCCAGCCAGGGCTGCCGGGGAGCTGGAAGTTGCTGGCGGAACTGTTCAGTGCCGCGGGGAATGCCGAGTCGGCCGCCGAGGCGTCCAACCAGCTCCTGCTTGCGACCTCGACCGAACCCGAGTTGATTCGGGCCGTGAATCTGTTCAGGGAGGGGAAAATCGGCCAGTCAGAAGAACTGTGCCGCAAGTTCCTGTTTGACAATCCCGCGAATGTCACGGCGATCCGCCTGCTTGCCGATATCGGAATCAAGGTCGGCGCATTGGACGACGCCGAGAACCTGCTGGCGCGCTGCCTCGAACTGGCGCCCGATTTCCGTCTGGCACGCCTCAACTACGCGCAGGTTCTCACCCAGCGCGAAAAGCTACTCCAGGCGCTGGCGCAGGTCGAGCTGCTGCTGGCCGCAGAGCCGGACCGGCCCACCTACCTCGTTTTGAAGGGTGCGATATTCGTCAAGAAGGGCGACTTCGACCAGGCCCTCGCCTGCTACGAATATCTGTTGTCCCGCCATCCACCGCGCCCGATGGGCACCCTGGTTTACGGGCACGCCCTGAAAACCGTTGGACGCCAACAGGAAGCCATCGCTGCCTATCGCCGGTCAATCGCCCTGCGTCCGAGCTTCGGCGATGCCTACTGGAGCATGGCAAACCTGAAGACCTTCCGTTTCGAGGACAGCGACATCGAGGCGATGCGGCAGCAGATCCAGGCGCCGGATGTCAGCCTGGAGGATCATTTCCACCTCTGCTTTGCGCTTGGCAAGGCCCTCGAGGACCGCGGCGAATACGAGGAGTCGTTCCGGCATTACTACCGCGGCAATACCATCAAGGAAAAGCTGGAAAAATACGACGCGGACCGGACCACCGACGACCTGCGGCGCATGAAAGCGATCTGCACGGCGGAATTGTTTTCGGAAAGAACCGGACAGGGCTGCCCCGCATCGGACCCGATTTTCGTCGTCGGTCTGCCGCGCTCCGGTTCGACCCTGCTGGAACAGATCCTCGCCAGCCACTCGCGGGTGGATGGCACCAAGGAACTGATCGATATTCCCGCCATGGTCCGGCGCCTGGGGGGCAAGCGCAAGGCAAAGCAGCCTTCACTTTACCCGGAGGTTCTCGGGAGTCTCGATGCGGATCAACTGCGCGCGCTGGGCGAGGAATACATGGAGCGCACCAGGATCCAGCGCGGGTCGGCGCCATTCTTCATCGACAAGATGCCGAACAACTTCAGCCACATCGGGTTGATCCACCTGATCCTGCCGAATGCCAGGATCATCGACGCGCGGCGTCACCCGATGGCGGCGTGTTTCAGCGCTTATACGCAGCTGTTCGCCAAGGGTCAGAGCTTCACTTATGGCCAGTCGAATATCGGCCGCTACTACCGCGACTATGTCGAGATGATGGATCACTGGGATCGGGTCCTGCCGGGCAAGGTCCTGCTGGTGCACTACGAAGACGTGGTCGCCGGGACCGAGAGCCAGATACGCCGCATCCTGGATCATTGTGGATTGCCATTTGAGGAAGCCTGCCTGGAGTTTCACAGGACTGAACGGGCCGTGCGTACGGCGAGTTCCGAACAGGTCCGCCAGCCCATCTACAGCGGGGCGCTGGATCACTGGCGTCATTACGAATCGTGGCTCGACGAACTCAAGCAGAGTCTCGGCCCGGTCCTGGATCGTTACCCGATCAACTAGCCCTTGGGCCTTAATCCGAGCTTGACGCGCGCTTCCTTGGGAGACATCACGCGGCCGCCGCGATCGCGCCCTGATCGGGTTCAAAAAAGGCCCGAGCACACCATAGGTTTCTTTGCATCGCATGCATCCAGCTTCAGCGTAATCCCGACGCCATGATCGCTTCCTTGATACCCTCAGGACTTCCCATAGTCATCAGATTGATGCCGGCGACGCCTGGAATTTGTGCGATTTCCCGCATCAACTCCGCGCAGATTTTTATACCTTCACGTTTTGGGTCCACCGCTTCTTCCAGGCGACTGATCACCGCGTTGGAAATACGTGATCCGCTGAGGTTCTTTTTCAGCCATCGGGCCGTGTCCGCCGACAACAACGGTGCCAATGACACAATCACTGAATAATTCCAGGTCAAGCGTTTTGCAATCAGGCACTGCATATATTGGCGCAGGATATCCAGGTTGAAACACAACTGTGTCTGCAGAAACCGTGCACCCGCGCTGGACTTTTCTTTAAGTAACCTGGCGGCCCATCCATCTTGAGCACGTAAGGCTTTGGCGCCAACACCGATATAGAATTCCTTGCCCGGCACGGGAGGATCAAGATCCCCCAGGCCAACTGCTATTGCGACCAGTTCGGCGACGGAGGTGTCAAATACCATCTTGGCCTTGACCGGATGATCTTTTGGGATCTCGGAACCGCGCAGCAGCAGGACGCTGGTCACACCCAGTGCCTGCAAGCCCAGCAGATCGTTGTACAAGGCAATACGATTGCGGTCGCGGCATGTTAAGACAGCAATCGGATCGACGCCCTGGCGCAACACCAGGCTGGCCGCTGCCACGGCGGACACCTGCACCGCGTTCCAGGGATTGTCGGTGACCTGGATGCCGTCCACCCAAGGCCCCAGCAGGTCAACTTGACGGGCAACATCGTCAGCATCCGAAAGACTCTGAAGCGTCAGGTCAGCGGTGATGGTAAACGCTCCGCCTTGCACGGCCTGCCGGAAAGTTTTCATGACCTGCACCCGCCATTGCCGTGAATCCGGACCTTAGGGTAACGATGGAGTGCGTTCTTGGTAATAGAAATACGTTCCGATCAAGCCCTACTGGTGATCCCGCGGTATCTTGTCTGCCCAGCTCTTCTCGCGTAGCAGCTTGCCGTCCTGGAACAGCCGCCGAGTGTACGTGTAGTAGAAGTTTTCGCTGTCGCTCTCCAAGCGCGTGCTGCCTTCCCAGCGCAGCACACGCCCTGGCAGTTCCACCATCGTCGTGTGCTCTCCTGTCACCGAGGTGACCTCGGGATGTTCATCGCTCGTCTCGTGAATGATGGACTCCGTGGAGCGCGAGATGCCCCAGGGGTAGCGGCTACCATCACCACTGTCGGCGACCACACGAGTGCTGCGAGCGACCGGGAAGCGCTGGATCGAGGTGATCTCTCCGTAGCCCGAGGAGGTTCCACCGTCGAGCGATTCGAATCCCGGGAGTACCGGGTCTCCCGCCGGCGGGAGGAACACGGGTACGGGGCGCTCGGCGTGGGGCACCACCGGCATTTCGAGTCGTGTGGGCTCCCTCCCGCCGAGCCGCAAGGTCGTGCTCATCGCCCCGGGCGTCGGCCAGATCATCGGCCACTGCGCGTTGCTCACCACCAGGCGCATCCGGTGGCCTGCAGGAAACACCCAGGAGGTGAAGTGCATCTCGATGTCCAACGCCACCTCGGCGCCCGGCACCAGCAGCGTCGGCTGGCGCGAAGACTCGCGGTGCGTGCCGTTGAAGCCGGCCCCGGCCACAAGGCTGACGGCGCCACCTGGCGCGACATCCGACAGTCGTGCGAACCAGTTCGCGACCGGCGCGCTGGAACTCACGTTGAGGTGGGCCAGCGGGAAGCCGAGAATCTCGACGTCCTCGCTGAGCGGCTCGGTCTCGTACACCAGCCCGAAGGCGTCCGAGGGGCGCTGGTCCGGCGTGGGATCGCCCCACCACATAACCGGGCCGCCCGCCTCGGCACCGCTGGTGGGTACATAGTCGAGGGTGTGCGTCTGCGCCTCGCCCGCGGGGGCCGCATCGCTAAGGCTCTGGTCGGCGCGAGGGTAAAGCGTCCGCGTGCGGATGCGCTCGATGGGCCAGCCCTCTTCCCAGCGCCATTCGCCGGGCACGGTCTCGAGGTCTGTAAGCGGTGGATGCCAGTGCCGTACATACACGGCGAAGCGCGGCTCCGCCATGATCCCGGTGTCTTCGCCCTTCAGCCAGTGATCGAACCAGCGGACCGCCTCGTGGCGCCACTCGATCGCGGGCTCCGGGTAGGCCGAGTTCGGCCAGGCGTGCGCCCAAGGTCCCATGATTGCCTTCACCGGGGCCTTCAGCTGCTGCAGCATGCGCGGCACGCTGTCCCGGTAGCCGTCCAGCAGGCCGCCGATCAGGAAGGTCGGGATATGGATTGCGTCCAGATGCGCCTTAGGCGCGGTTCGGTCCCAGAAGGGGCCGGCGCGTGGCTGGTGCTTGTAGAGAGGCAGCCAAGGCGGCGTGTCGAAACGGTTGCGGAAATAATCCTCGTCAATGACGTAGTCGGGTGCGCCGGGCATCGCGTTGGCGAGATCCAGCTGCATCTCGTAGGAGTCGACGTGCATGCATCCGTCGATGAAGTGCACGTCGTCCTCGTACAAATCGTCGGCCGCCATGATCGCCAGGATCGCCTTGAGCGCAGGCGGGTTGCGCATCGCCATGTGAATGGAATTGAAACCACCCCAGGACAGCCCGAACATGCCGACTTTTCCGCTCGCATAGGGCTGCCGCGCGAGCCAGGCAATCGCGTCCTCGCCGTCCTGCTGTTCCTGCTCGCTGTACTCGTACTCAACGAGCTGCCCCTCGCTGTTGCCCGTACCGCGCATGTCAACGCGGGCTACCACGTAGCCGCGCCGGGTGAAGTAGGAGTACAGGGCATGCCGTGAGGCACGGCCCTCGTTCTTCCGGTACGGCAGGTATTCCAGCAGTACCGGCAGCACTTTGCCGGAGTGTTCCGCACCCGGTTCCCGTCCCCCGGGGAAATAGACATCCGCGGCGAGACGCACGCCATCGCGCATCGGGATCCAGGCTTCCTGCATGACGATGTTGTCGCCGCGATCGGCGCCGAGGGAAGTCTGCGCGGTCGCGAGTACCGCAAGTACCAGCAGCTTGAGCAGCCTCCCGAGCTTCGCCGCAGGCCCGCGGCGCGTCGACCGATGATGTGCAGGACGTTGGATATAGCCCATCATGTTGCCCCTTCGCCCTAGCGTGCGCCGACAATTCAAATGGAAGACCAACCCTCGGCCTCGATCGCGGGGCCGATCACCTCTACCAGTGGCGCAAGCTGCTTGCGGAAATTCCGCCAGTGGTTAACAGAACTGTCGTAGAGCGGCTGCCGCACCTGCGCCGAACTCGCGGTATGCACGGCCCGCTCCGTTTCATGGAAACGCAGGCAGCGCGGATCCCACGGCAACCCACAGTAGTCGAGCAGCCTCCGCGTCGTGGCGTCTTGTTCGCGCACAATGTCCTCGTAGCGCAGTTCCAGCACCTGGCCCGGCAGCGCCGCATGCCAGTGCTCCATGATGCGCCGGTATTCGAGATAGAACTCGCCTAATTCTTCCAGATCGTAAGTGAAGCTCTGACCGACTGCGAAGTGCTGCTTGTAGCAGCCAAGCAGGCTGTCGAGCGGATGACGACGTGCGTCGACGATCCGTGCCTGCGGCAGGATGAGATGGATCAGGCCAATGCTGGGAAAATTGTTGGGCATCTTGTCGGTGAAGAATGGCCTTCCGCTACGGTGGCGGCGCGTGCGTTCCAGATACATCAGACCGAGTTCGCGCAGTTCCGATGCATCCAGTCGTGTCACCGCCTCTGGATAGCGCAGGTCCGCGTGGCGGCGCGATATTTCCGCTATCACCCGCGCCAGGTCCGGAAGTTCCGCAGTCCCGTCGACCAGCGGATGGCTGGCGAGGATCTGTTCCAACAGCGTCGAACCCGATCGCGGCAGACCGACAATGAAGATCGGCACCGTTTCATCCGCGGGCGGCGTCATACTCGCGGCGAGGAACTCCGCGTTGAATGTGTGGCGAATGCGCCCGTGCTTGAACTCGGTCTCAACCGGGTCATACGACACGCGCATTCGCTGGGTGCTGTTTGCCTCGGCGTAGCGCGCGAACGCGGTATTGAAGTCACCCCGATCTTCCAGCGCCTTGCCAAGCGCAAACAGGAAATGCACCCGGTCATCGTCGTCTTCAGCCGCATCTTTGAGACCCTGCTCCATCGCGGCAAGCTCGGCGTCGCTGAAGCGAAACGTCTTGAGGTTCGCGAGGCTCCACCACACTTCGCCAAAACCGGGCCGCAGACGCAGTGCCTCACGGTAGGCCGCGATGCCCTCCTCCTGACGTCCCAGCGTCTTCAGCAGATTCCCCAGCCCCACCCACGCCGCAGGGTTGTACGCCTGCAAGCGGATGGACTCACGGTAGGCGTCGATCGCTTCCTCATAGCGCCGCAGCAGCGCAAGCATGCTCCCATGCAGAGAATGCGCGAGGGGATTGCGCGGGCTGACGAGCGTTGCCTGGGCGGTGCAGTTGACCGCTTCCTCGAGCTGGTCACTCTCCTTCAGCACGCGTGCCAGGTTGAGCCGCGCGTCGTCGAATCGCGGTTTCAGCTCAATGGCTCGCCGCAGCAATTGCTCGGCTTCGCCCAGGTGCCCGGCCTCCTCGGCAACCCGCGCCAGCATGCGCATCGCGTTCACATCATCTGCCTCCACGGCAAGCACTGCGCGCAACAGTGGCTCGCTTTCCCGGTAGCGTCCCGCGCGCTGATGCTCCGCAGCAGCCAGCAGGCGCTTGCGCTGCGGGCTGCGCGCGAAACCTTGCGCGATCACCCGATCGGCATCCTCGCCGCGCCCGGCGAGCAGCAGCGCCTGCGCCAGGCGGCGCTCTACACTTGCTGTCCCCGGGGCAAGCACGAGTGCCTGTTCGAGGTGGCTGATTGCCTCGTCCAGCCGTCGCAGCATCAGCAGCGATCGTCCGATTTCTTCGTGAGCGCGGGCGAACCCGGGTGCTATTCCAAGAGCTCGCTGCAGCGGTTCAAGCGCCACTTCTGCGAGGCGCAGCGCATTCAAGCTGGCGCCAAGCAACGTCAGCAGATCGATGCTGTCGGGACTGTGCACCAACCTTTCGCGGCACAGCGCAGCCGCGCCCTCGGCATCGCCATCGCTCAATCGCGCGAATGCACGCTCGAATTCCTGCGCAATGGTGGCAGCCTGCATATGTGGTGACCCATTCGACAATGCATTCTAAGCGACTTCCGCCGCGGCTCGCTTCCGGATCGCTGTGTGTCTTTTCAGGACATGCGCGTGAATACATCCCGGTAGGCTTTATTCGCCTGCAGTTGAGGTGATAGCCAAGTTGGTTCATCATGGGAGTGGAATGATAAGAACAATAATCCAGGAGCCTGCCCGTGACCGTAACTGATTCCGGGCCAGCATCCGCTGGGGTGACGCGGCCCACCAAAGTGCGCTGGCGCATTCTCGCGGTACTGATCTTCCTCAGTTTTGTGTCCTACATGTTGCGCGGCAACCTGTCCATCGCCGCTCCGACCATGATTGCAGATCTGCAGCTGACCGAGATTCAGTGGGGCTGGGTGATGTCGGCTTTTCCGCTGGGTTACGCCCTGTTCCAGTTTCCCGGCGGCCTGTTCGGCGACCGTGTCGGGCCGCGCAAGGCATTGACCCTGATCGCCGTGGCCTGGGCTCTCTTGATCGTGGTCACCAGCCTGGTGCCGGGCCCGGCCGTGGCATCGGTCAGCCTGATTCTTGGCACACTGATCCTGGTGCAATTCCTGGTGGGCGTGGCGCATGCGCCGATATTTCCGGTGGTGGCAATCAGTATTGAACGCTGGTTTCCACCGGGCAGCTGGGCCCTGCCCAATGGCCTGAGCAGCAGCGGGCTGACCATAGGCCTGGCAGCGACTGCATCGTTACTGCCGTGGCTGATGAGTCAAGTCGGCTGGCGCACATCATTCATCATCCTGGCGCCCTTTGGCCTGGCCGCGGCTGGCCTGTGGTGGTGGTACGCACGTGATAACCCGGCGCAACACAAGGCGATCAATGATGCCGAAGTTGCGCTGATCTCAACCGGACGGGCTGAGGAAAATCCCGCACCGGCCGAACACCCTGCCTGGCTGCGGATCCTGAAAAACCGCGATGCTTTGCTGGTGACACTGAGTTATTCGTGCATGAATTTTGTCTTCTACGTGGTGTTCAGCTGGGGCTATTACTACCTGGTGAAAATCAGGGGATTCGGCGAGCAGGAAGCCGGATTTCTCACTTCCTTGCAATGGCTCGGCGCGGGTGTCGGTGCCGCACTGGGCGGGTGGGCATGCGACAAGCTCTGTTTCCGCTTGGGTCTGCGCTGGGGTTGTCGATGGCCGATCATCATTGGCATGGTGAGCTCTGCGGTGCTGCTGCTCGGTGTGGCGTTTCACCCCAACGCGTATGCCGCTGCAGTCATGCTCGGTTTGTGCTTCTTCTTCAACCAGACCACCGAAGGGTCCTACTGGGCCACCAGTACGGCGGTGGGCGGCCGCCACGCCGGTGCGGCCACTGGTCTGATGAATACCGGTGCCAACGCCATGGGTTTCGTCAATGCGCTGTTGCTGTCCACGGTGGCGGCCTCTCTTGGCTGGACCGCGGCGATTGCCATCGGTGCCGGGTTTGCGCTGGTGGGTGCTGCCCTGATCTTGCTGGTACGGGCCGACCAGCAGGTTGATCAGGCCGCCTAGGAATCAGGAGTTTCAACTTGGGGACGGCCCGAATCTGAATCGCTGGTCGCGGATGGGCGGAACGGAGAATCACGCCCTGATTCCTCACGAGCGCATCAGCCTGGAACTGGGAATTGTTGCGTTTACGAGCACGGTCATGTATTAAAGCCGCGATGAGCACACTTGGGAAATGCTGGCTGCAAGCACGGCCGCAGACTGTTGATTTATCCGGTCAAGAAGGTTGTGCCAGACTGAACTGTGCTGTTTAGAGAAACCTGAAATCATCAAAACATCAGCTTGGACGTAATTAATGAAGACCTCTGACGTTATGCGCTTGAAGCGCCGAGCGCTCGTGAGCGCCATTTCCACTATCGTCGCGTCCAGCGCCGCCCCCAATGCGGCAGCACAGGGGGGGAGTGAGGTGGAGGGCAAAAGGGAACTCGAGGAGGTCATCGTCACAGCGCGTAAGCGCAGCGAGCGAATCCAGGACTTACCGCAGGCGGTGCTGGCTTTCAACAGCGGGGACATCTCGAAGCTTGGCATCCACAACATGACGGACCTGGCGCGTTTCGTGCCTGCGCTGACCGTGGTCGGTGAAGGCGGTCTCACCAACAAGGTCGTGTTCCGCGGCCTCGCGGATTCGATATCTCCGTTCATTGTGGAATCCTCCGCGGCCATCTACCTGGACGAGCAACCTCTGACCACGGGGTCGAAGTCGCCCGAGATCCGCCCTGTGGACATGGAGCGCATTGAGGCCCTCGCGGGGCCGCAGGGTACGCTCTTCGGCGCCAGCTCCCAGTCGGGGACTCTGCGCTACATTGTTGCCAAGCCTGACCCGAGCGCGTTCGACGCCAATATCCAGGCTGGTACGCATCAGCTCTCCCACGGAGAGCTCGGCTGGGATGTTGATGCGATGGTGAACATCCCTCTGATCGAGGACCGGCTAGCTGTGCGGCTGGTCGGCTTCACCGCATCGGAGGCCGGCTATATCGACAATGTGTTCGCGCGCACGCCCTACGGCCGCAGCAAGTCGAACGCAGGCGTCACAGGGGAGGACATCAACGACATCGACTGGCGGGGCGGACGCATTTCGGCCAAGTGGGTGATTGATGACGAATGGGCCGTCACCGGGATCTACAACAACCAGAGTTTGGAGACCCACGGGTTCAACGATTTCGACAGGAGCGAGGGTGAATTCAAGACCGTCAAGTTCGTCGAGGAACTCCGGGACGACTCCTGGTACAACGCCCAGTTAACGATAGAAGGCGACCTGGGCAATACGCAGCTAACCAGTTCTACATCGTATTTCGAGCGCGACATCGCCTATGTTTTCGACGCCTCCAACGCCATGGCTTACTACCACGCCGTGTTGGGTTTTTATGGGCGCGACTTCTGCGGCTCGGATGCGTACAAGGACCCCGCTGCGCGTTACAACCTCTATGACTTCGCCACGGCCTGCGAGTTGAATGGCACGACACCCGTAGCCGACGTGGACGACGGTGATCCCATCGCCTGGTACCGTCACGACCAGAAAGACAAACGATGGACCCACGAGACCCGGCTTTCGGGCACGAGCTCGCGCCTCGACTGGACGCTCGGCTTTTTCTACCAGGAGGCTGACCAGCATTGGGAAGCCGGCACCTACGTAAAGGACTTTACGCGCACTGAAGCCTGGGCCCAATTTCAGGCCGAGCAGGAATTCTTGGGCAACCCGCCGCTCGAGCCCACGGACATCAAATATCAGAACGGCGAGCAAAGCACCCGAAAGGACTTGGCGGTTTTCGGCGAGGGAACCTGGAGCCTGAACGAGCACTGGAAGTTGCTGGCCGGCGCTCGCTGGTACGACACCTCAGTGGATCGCAATTACTTTGATAGAGTGCCTGCGACGCACCCGATTCCCACATTCGTGGTCGGGGACAGCGACGAGAACGGGTGGCTGCCCAAGATCGGGTTCCAGTACGTGATCGACGAGGAGCGTATGTTCTACGCGCTCTATTCCGAGGGCTTCCGGCTGGGGGGCGTCAATCGGGATCGAGCCGAGCAGAAAGGCCTGATACCGACTTTCCCGCGCGAATACGACTCCGACATCCTCCAGAACTGGGAGGCGGGCCTGAAGTCACGCTGGCTCGACGGCCAACTACAGCTGAATGTCACCGTCTACCATCAGGTCTGGAAGGACGTGCAACTCGAGTTGATAGATCCGCAGAACGGCACGTCGATCGACACGGACGGCGATGGAGACGGAGACACGCTCTACCCGTTCCAGGTCGTCGTCGCCAATCTGGGCGATGGCATCGTAAATGGCGTCGACCTCGATGTCAGCGCAATTGTCGGCGCCGGCTTCTCCGTGGGTCTCGTCTCGACCTACCTGTGGAAGGCGGAAACCGATGAAGACATCACCGTGGAAATCTCCGACAACCCCGAGGCTGCGACCTTCTTTCTCGCCGGGGGGGCGCGCCTTCCGCTGACAGCGAACCTCAAACTCGCGGCATACTTGGAGTACGACTGGCAGACAGGTGGTGGCGACGCCTTCGCGCGCCTGCAATACAGCTACACGGGGGAATCCTGGAATCAGCTCAGAGACGGCGACGGATCCAAGGATTCCGATGAATACGGCGCAAGAGTTCGCAATCCCGCATACTCGACCCTCGATCTGCGAACCGGGTTCAACACCGGCGAATGGGAATTCTCCGTCTACCTGGACAACATGCTCGACGAGCGGGTCGAGTCATACAGATCGTTCGGTCCTGAGACCTACTTTGATCGCGGCGAATCGGTTTACACCGCAAGACCGCGAACTTTTGGCGTAAGCGTGCGCAAACACTTCCGCCGACCCGATCGGAAATGAACCGCAGCTGACTGCCTGGTGACCGGCAGCGGACCACGTAGCCACTGTCTGGGGTATTGCATGTGTGTACTACGTCGGTGCATGCCTGAAACCCTGATAGTGGCGGTGTGCCAGTTCTGCTTCTCGCCGTTGCCAGCCGCCGCAGACGGTCTGCCGCTTGAACCAACCCGCTCGATCCGCTTCTCGACGGACGAGGGCACCTGGATCTCGACCGACGTCTCCCCCGACGGCCACTCGCTGGTCTTCGACCTGTTGGGCGATCTTTATTTGCTGCCGATCGAGGGCGGCAAGGCAAAGGCTCTCAGCCGCGGGATGGCCTTCGACACCCAGCCGCGATTCTCACCCGACGGCCGGCGCATCACTTTTGTGAGCGACCGGGATGGCTCCGAAAATGTCTGGCTGATGGACACCGACGGGCGCGGCGAGCCCCGGCGAGTGACTGAAGGCCAGGACACGGTCTTCGTCTCGCCCGAGTGGACGCCGGACGGCAAGGGAGTCGTGGTATCGCGCACGAGTGTGGTCCGGAATTCACTGATGGAACTGCTGTTCTACCCGCTCGCGGGTGGCACACCCACGAGCCTGGTGAACGGCGAGGATCATGGGCTGACCGCCGTAGGCGCGGCATTCGGCCCAGACTCGAAGCAGGTGTATTTCGCCCAAAAGCCCAAGGAGCAGCAGAATTATTTCCCGCAGATCGGGCAATACCAGCTGGCCGTACTGGACCGGGACACCGGAGACATCCATCCCCTTACCAACACCCAAGGCGGCGGGCTGCGACCGGTGCTGTCGCCGGACGGCAGCTGGCTCGTCTACGCGAGTCGCTTTCACGCGGGCACCGGGCTCAGGTTGCGTGACCTGTCAAACGGAGCGGAGCGTTGGCTGATCAGTCCCGTTGAGTCCGATGACCAGACCGCGCAGCACGCGAGCTGGGACCTTATGCCGGGCGCGAGCTTTACCCCCGACTCGAAGGCGCTGGTGACGACCTCAGCGGGCAAGCTGTGGAAGCTGGCTATTCCCTCCGGCGTCAAGAGTCCCATCCCATTCAGTGTCGACGTCGATCAGCCGTTGGGGCCGGCGATCAAGACCGATCGTCGCCTCGCGGATGGACCGGTGCACGCGCGGCGCATCTCCTCGCCCGCACTCTCCCCGGACGGGCAGCGCGTGGCCTTCTCGGCGCTTGGGCGGATCTGGGTGATGGATCTGCCGGACGGAAAACCGCAGCGCCTCACCGACACCGGGCATGGCGAGTTCCAGCCCGCGTGGTCACCCGATGGCAGCCAGATCGTGTACGCGAGCTGGGAAGGCATGGCTGAGGGCGGGCACATCTATCGAGTCGATGCGCAGGGTCGGCGTGAGCGACTCACGCCCGACGGCGCGTTCTACGGCTGGCCGACGTTTTCGCCGGACGGGCAGCGGATCGCGGTGACCGTGATGTCGCGGCAGGCCTGGATCGATGATCTGCTCACCTACGGCGAGGATCTGAGCCCGCGCGCCGGACAACGCACCGAGCTGGCATGGATACCGGCCGAGGGTGGAGAACTGCGGCGGGTAATGCCGCTGCACGGGCTGGGGCGGCCACACTTCACGGCCGATCCCGAACGCATTTTCGTGTTCCAGAATCCGGAACCTGATCCATCGGGCCACGGCGGTCTGGTATCCGTGCGCTTCGACGGCAGCGAGCTTCGCGTACACGCGACCGGTCAACTCCACAGCAACGACTGGCCTGACGCTGAGCGCGGTGCGCCGATCAGCTCGCCGATTGTCTCTCCGGATGGCCGCCACCTGCTGGTGCAGGCCGAGCGGCAGATATATCTGGTCGGCTTGCCCGACATGCGCGAGGGACCGGTCCAGGTCTCCCTGGACACTCCGCGCCCCGGGCAGTCGGTGCGGCGCATCAGCGACGCCGGCGGCGAGTTCGCGGGCTGGAGCCACGACGGGCGTGAGGCAGTCTTTACGCTGGGCTCGAGCCTGTTTCGTTACAACCTTGACTCGACGGCACTGCAGGAGACGAGGATCCGGATCGAACTGCCACGCCAGGTACCCGAGGGCGACATCCTGATGAGTGGCGCACGGGTGATCACGATGCGCGGCGATGAGATCCTGCCGGAGGCCGACATCCTGATTACGCGCAACCGCATCGCGGCAGTCGGGGCGCACGGCACGCTGCATGTTCCAGCCGGAGCGAGGCGTCTCGATCTCGCGGGCAATACTGTAGTGCCGGGGTTTCTCGACCTGCACAACCACCAGGGTACCCCGCAGGAGACGCGCCTGATCCAGCCCTGGGAGTTCATCTCGAGCCTCGCGTACGGAGTTACCACCGCCTACGACACCGGGGCGGCGGGAGCCTCGCTGGTGGACTACGCGGACCTCATCGAGACCGGCGAACTTGTCGGGCCGCGCTTCTTCGGCACGGGCGGCATCCTGCTACCAGGCATGGTCGACGAACTGCAGAGCCTCGACGACGCACGCATTCTGCTGCGGCGCTACGTGACGGCCTACGAACTGGATGGCGCCAAGGAGTACGCCTTCGGCGGCCGCCGCAAGCGCCAGTTGCTGATGATGGCAGCTGCGGAAGCCCGCGTACCGACGCACACCGAGGGCAACGGCGAGAACAAGCCCGGCATCACCGAAATCATTGACGGTTACACCGCGCACCAGCACTACTTCACGATTGCGCCGCTCTACCGCGACGTGGTGGAACTGATCGCGCGCTCGGGCGCGGGCTATGTGCCGACGCTGTTGATCACGCACGGCGCGCAGGGTGCCGAGGAATATTACTACCCGCGGATGCCGGTTCACGACGACCCGAAGCTCGCCCACTTTACACCGCATCCTTTCCTGGACCGCCAGACACGTCGGCGCGAGGGCATCTGGCTGCAGTGGCTGCACGACGAGGAATGGCCGTTCCCCCGCTTCGCGAAATCGGCGGGCGCCGTGATCCGCGCTGGCGGCAAAGTGGGTGTGGGTGCGCACGGGCAGCGGCAGGGTCTTGGCTACCACTGGGAGATGTGGAGCCTCGCGACCGGTATGAGCAATCACGATGTGCTGCGCGCAGCGACCGTGCTCGGCGCCCGCATTATTGGCCTGGAGCAGGATCTTGGCACGATCGAGCCAGGCAAGATGGCCGACCTAGTGGTCCTCGACGCCGACCCCCTCGAGGATATCCACAACAGCGCCGCGATCCGCTATGTGGTCAAGAACGGCGTGGTCTACTCGGGCGACACGCTCTCGGAGCTGCTGCCCGAGCCCCGGGTGCGTGACTGGCTACGAGGCTGGCAGGAGGATCCGCCGAGCCCCTAGAGGCTCAGGCAATTTGACTCCTTCCTGACTAATGAAGGGTCGACTTTGCAGCGTACTGCTGCTCGGCGCGCCCGCGGTCGCAGCTGCGGCCGCGCCGCCGATGGATATTTGGGAATATTGCCTTTATCCTTCATAGGCTCCAAACGCATTGGAGGTCGTGCATGTCGAATCGCCCAAGAATCTCCCGCCGTGCGGCGATCAGTGCTGCCGGCATTGGCGCGCTGTCCCTGTTCGCCAAGGCCCATGGGATGAAGATCACTGATTCATCCATTCATCAAAATACCAAGTTCCTGCTGGACCGTGATCACAAAGATCTGGTGCTTTGGGACAACGTTCACGATGGAGATGGCACAATTCGCGTCAAGATTTTCCATTTTGACGATGCCGCCAAACCCTCGCTGCTCCTGATCTATAACATCCCACCCGGCGGTAGTGAGGGCGTGCATACCCATAATGTGGGTGATGAGAAGATGGGGTCTTATGACGAGTTCTATTACATCCTGGCTGGCGAAGGTGAAATGGAAATCGCCGATGAAAAACTGACTGTTTCACCAGGTGACCACGTCTATACCCCCAATGGCGTGGCCCACGGCATCCGCAATACATCAACAGAGCACGATCTGAAACTCTTTCTGACCGCCGTTGCCCGCTGACACACTGCCGCCCGAAACTCTGAATGCCCTCGATATTGAATGGGACCGCAGCGCCGCTAACCACTTTCTCGCTCCCCACGAGATAGTCCCAATATTGCATGAGTTCTTGGTTCATCCGACCACCCACTGGCGCACCGGTACCTGTGGATACACGTGCTCAACGCCTCAGAAATCCAGCCTGATCACCAAAAAAAAGGAAGGACCCGTCGCGGTGCCTTTCTAGTCGGGCGGAGAGTTTCCGCGAAAGCCGGCTCAGTCCTCCATCAGGAAACTTCTGGGCTGCTCGCCGCGGCTAGGGCACCGGAGTTTCCGTACCGCCCTGGCCTCGCGCCGGGGTCAGCTGCAACAGCACGCCGTGCACGGTCTCGCGCAGCGACTCCGCGCTCGCGATGTCGCGATTGACGGCCATCAGCTCCCGGACCGAGCGCGTTAATGACGCCCTGACAGCTTTGCAACGATTCAATTATGCTGAGAAGGCAATAGCCCGTGAAGAATTACAGGCCAGGAAACTGCACATTATGAAGTCGTACTCCGCGTGGTCCGTGTTTCGGCATGCCTTGAGTGGCAACCGAAACTGGCCTCGCGCGTGGCGAGACCCGGAACCCAAGTCAGGCTACAGCATCATTGTCGTCGGCGGTGGCGGTCATGGCCTTGCGACAGCCTATTATCTCGCCAGAGTGCATGGCATTCGCGACATCGCAGTGCTGGAAAGATCCTACATCGGCAGCGGCAATACGGGCCGCAACACGACGATCGTTCGCTCCAATTATGAGCAGGACGCCAATGCGCATTTCTATGAGTTCTCATTGAAGCTGTGGGAGGGCCTTAGTCTCGATCTGAACTACAACACAATGTTCAGCCAGCGCGGTGTCGTTGACGTGGCCCAAAGCGAGGGCGTGGTCGAGCGATACATCCGGCGCGGCAATGCGATGCGCCTGAACGGCATCGATGCCGAGTTCCTGAATGCCCAGCAAGTGCGTGAAGTGTTACCTGGCCTGTACGACGACAATGAAAGCCGCTTTCCAGTCTATGGCGGTCTGATGCAGTCGCGCGCCGGAAACGCCCGGCACGACGCGGTGGCCTGGGGTTTTGCTCGCGCTGCAGACCAACTCGGTGTCGATATCATTCAGGGATGCGAGGTCACCGGTTTCATGCGCAACGGCGAGCACATCGTTGGCGTGCAAACAACTCGCGGCGCAATTCATGCCGATCGCGTAGGACTCGCGGTAGCTGGGAGTACGGGACACGTTGCCGGTTTGGCCGGACTGCGCCTGCCGATCGAAAGCCACGTCCTGCAAGCGTTTGTAACCGAACCGGTGAAGCCGGTGATCAACACGGTGGCAACCTTTGAAGTCGGCGATTTTTATATCAGCCAGTCCGACCGCGGCAGCCTGGTTTTCGGCGGCGAACTGGACCGTTACAACTCCTATGCGCAGCGCGGCAACTTGCCGGCCGTGCACGATGTCCTTGAGGCGGCCGTCACCATGTTTCCGATGCTCGGGCGGGTGCGCTTGCTGCGTCACTGGGGCGGCGTTGTCGACATGACGCCGGATGGTTCACCGATAATCTGCAAGTCGCCTATCGACGGGCTCTTCCTCAATTGCGGCTGGTGCTATGGCGGTTTCAAGGCAACTCCCGGATCCGGCTGGATGTTTGCTCACACGCTAGCCAACGGCGAACCGCACGAGATAAATGCGCCTTTTACGCTCGATCGCTTCGAGCGCGGCTACACCATCAACGAAAACGGCGCCGGGCCGGTTTTCAACCTGCACTGAGCAGCTGACGTTGATTCGAATTCCCTGCCCGCACTGCGGCCTGCGCGATCACAGCGAATTCACCTACCTGGGTGACGCGACGGTTGCGCGCCCGGACGAAAAAGATGCAGAAGACTGCAGTCGAGGAGGTAAGTGGTCACGCTATCTTTACCAGAGAGATAATCCGCGCGGTGTTCACGAGGAGCTCTGGCATCACGGAAAGGGCTGTCGCTCCTGGCTCGTTGTCACACGTAATACCGCAACTCATGAGGTAATCGCTGCGAAGCTGGCCCACGATCGCGGAGAACAAACGTGAGCAAGCGGCTGGCGGAAGGCGGCCGTATCGACCGAACGCAACCTGTAAGTTTCTGCTTCAACGGCAAGGAGTACGGCGGTTTCGCGGGTGACACGCTGGCATCTGCCTTGCTGGCCAATGGCATCTTGCTGGTCGCGCGCAGCTTCAAGTACCACCGACCGCGCGGCATCTATTCCGCCGGCGTCGAAGAGCCGAATGCATTGGTCACCGTCGGCACTGGTGCGCGCCGCGAGCCCAATACACGAGCGACATCAATTGAAATTTATGACGGGCTCGTCGCAAGCAGTCAGAACGCATGGCCCAGCGTCAATTGTGATATCGGTGCGATCAATAATCTTTTCTCGCGCTTTTTCTCCGCGGGGTTTTACTACAAGACCTTCATGTGGCCCGGCGCGCATGGTTGGCGTATTTATGAGCACTTCATTCGCCGCGCGGCCGGTATGGGCAAAGCCGCCAGCAGCGCCGATCCCGATCGTTACGAGCGCATTGAGGCGTTTTGTGATCTGTTGGTTGTGGGCAGCGGTCCTGCCGGCATTGCCGCGGCTCTGGTAGCAGCACGTGCCGGGGCACGCGTCATTGTTGTTGATGAGAACGCAACTCACGGCGGCTCGATCACCCGGGGTACCGCCGATGACGGGGCGGCACTGCGCTGCTGGGTCAGTGAGGCGCTGAGCGAGCTTGCAAGCCTGCCAGATGTAACCGTAATGGCCAGGTGCACAGCTTTCGGCTACTACGATGGCAACGTGCTTGGTCTTGTCGAACGGGTTTCTGATCACCTTGCAACGGTCGCGGCGGGCACACCACGCCAGCGGCATTGGATCGTGCGCGCCAGACAGGTTGTCCTGGCGACCGGCGCCATAGAGCGGCCCCTGTTGTTCGCCAACAATGATTTGCCGGGCATCATGTTGGCGAGCGCGGCGCAATGCTATCTGCGCGAATTCGCCGTCTGCCCGGGCCAGCAGGTCGTCATCTACACGAATAATGACAGCGCATACTCGACTGCCCTGGCATTTGCGCCGCATGCACGCGTGTCGCTGGTTGAAACGCGCAGAGATCCGCCGCCGGACCTGCTCGATGCCTGTCGGCGTGCGGGCGTTGAGGTGCGGACCCAATCGGTGGTCCGCCGTGCCATTGGCTCGCGTCGCGTCACCGGCGTCGATATCGAGGGCCACGGCGTCCTTGCTTGCGACTTGCTGCTGAGTTCGGGTGGCTGGACGCCGACCATCGCGCTGCACAGCCAGGCCGGTGGCCCGCCGATCTTTGCTGCCGAGCCGCAATGCATGCTGCCCGGAGCCGCTCGCGAGTCCTGGACTGCCGCCGGCGCCTGCAACGGCGTATTCGATACGCAGGCCTGCCTCGAGCAAGGCCGAAATGCCGCGGCAGCCGCGCTCGAAACAATCGGCATGTCGCCCGCTGCGATCACGCTCCCTGACTGCGCGACGCTCGGCAACATGATTCCCGGACCACAGCCCTTGCCGACCGGCAAGTGTTTCGTCGATTTGCAAAATGACGTCACGACCGATGACCTCGATCAAGCGACTCGCGAGGGTTACCGCGCTGCCGAACTGCTCAAGCGCTATACAACGCTCGGTATGGGTACCGACCAGGGCAAGACATCCAATATCAATGCGTTGTCGCTGCTCGCCGCAGATCGCGGTGAGTCTGTCACCGAAATCGGGGTTACAACATTTCGACCTCCGTATACGCCAGTCACGATGGGCGCCATCGCCGGTCGAAAACAAGGGCGATATATCTTGCCGATCCGCCGCACGCCGTTGCACCACTGGAACGAGCAAAACGGCGCCATGATGAGTGATGCCGGTTTGTGGAAACGAGCACTCGCCTATCCTCGCGATGGTGAAAACCGCCAGGCTGCTGCCATTCGCGAAGCAGCCCATGTGCGCAGCGCGGTTGGCACCTGTGATGTTTCCACACTTGGCAAGATCGATATCCAGGGCCCGGATGCGAAAATCCTCCTGGAACGCGTTTATGTTAATCGCTGGTCGACCCTGAGGCCCGGTAAGGCCCGCTACGGTGTGATGCTGCAGGATGATGGCTTTGTATTCGACGATGGTACGACCAGTTGCCTCGACGAGACCCATTACTTCATGACGACGACCACGGATCACGCGGAGCCTGTGCTGCGAAATCTCGAGTACCTGCTGCAGGTCGTCTGGCCGACGCTGCGTGTTCACTGTTGCGATGTGACCGATCAATGGGCTGGTGTTGCGCTGGCCGGGCCGCGTAGCCGCGAACTATTGCAGCTGTTGTTTGCTGACTCAGTCGGCACCTTGCCGTTCATGGGTGTGGTCGATATCCCCTATCGCGACAAGACGGTACGCATCGTTCGTATCAGCTTCTCGGGCGAGCTGGGCTACGAGCTTTATGCGCCTTCCGCGCTTGGCGCGGAAATGCTCCGGGATTTGTACAGCTTGGGCGCAGCACTCGGCATCGCACCCTACGGACTGGATGCCATGGATATTCTGCGTATTGAAAAAGGCCACGTGACTGGCGCCGAAATCGATGGCAATCGAACGCTTGCTGACCTCGGGCTTGAACGCATGGCGCGCAGTGACAAGCAATTCATTGGCGCGGCCATGATTAAACGCCCGGGTTTGATCGACAGCAAGCGGACCCGGATGGTAGGCCTTGAGCCGCTGGACCCGGCACAAGCTATCAGCGCAGGCTCGCACCTCGTGGCCGAGGCCAGTCCACGCGAACCATCTGTGAGTCTCGGTCACGTCAGCTCTGCCTGTTTCAGTCCCGCCCTGGGTCGCCATATCGGGCTGGGATTTGCGCGCAACGGCGAGAATCTGCACGGTTTGACTGTTTACGCAGCGAACCCTCTCGGCGGCACGCACGTGGCGGCCCGGATCGTGTCACCGCACTTTTTTGACCGTGAGGGGCAGCGACTCCGTGGGTGACAATAGCCAACAGGTAATTGCCGATTTTGCCCTGGTCGTGATACGCCATGCGCCAACGATGGTCCACGAGATCGCAGCGTGGCCAGGAGCCGAGGCTGCACTCAACCGCTTCGTCGAAACTCACGCTTCTGGCGCGACCAGGCATTGGCTGTCCGTAGGACCGGGGCGGTTCTGGATCATCGGTGCTGACACGCCGGACTTGGAGCAGGCCGCGAATGGCCTGGCACTGGTCGACCTGTCGAATGCCCTGTCATGCATTCGGCTGAGCGGACCGTCCACGCGACTTGTGTTGCGCAAAGGCTTGCCCATTGATCTGCATCCCGCTGTGTTTCCTGCCGGCAGCGTTGCAACATCCGCAATCGAGAACATCGTCGTCACCGTCTATAACCGCGGTGACTCGCTTGACCTGTTTTGCCGTCGCAGCTTCACCGGGAGCCTTGAACACTGGCTTGCCGATGCCGCACTGGAATTCTTGAATTGACCTTGGGCCAGTCGAAGCTGAGACCGGGGTCGAGCGATGGGGCGATCGGGTTCCAGGACGCGGACTGATCGAACGCGAAGGCAGTCCCTTGTGACCCGATCGACCAGCCTTTGGGCCTTAATCCGAGCTTGACGCGCGCTGCCTGCTCAGTTTGGCATCCGTTCGAATACGACCTTGCCGGCCACCAGCGTCATGTCGACTTGCACGGAATGAATCTCGAGGGGAGCGGCCTCGAACAGGTTCTTGTCGAGAACCACGAGGTCTGCCGCTTTTCCGGCGGCCAGCGATCCCCTGCTAGCATCGTCGTGCATCAGATACGCCCCCGCGCTGGTGTAGGCAACGATGGCCTGCTCGAGATTGATACGTTCGTGCGGATTGAAGCTGCGATCTTCTTTCCCCTGCAGATCCATGCCGCCGGGATAGCGATGGGTGGTCGCTGTTTCGAGACCGGCAAGCGGTGAAACGCCGGTGACCGGCCAGTCCGTACCCCAAACCAGCATTGCGCCCGACGCCAGCAGCGTACGCGGTTGATACAGGCGTCTGCTGCGTTCGGGTCCGAACAGGCGCGGCGCAAATACGGTCTCCCACGCATCGCCAAGAATCCACAACGGCGACATATTCGCGATTACGCCGAGCGACCGGAAGCGCGCGATATCGGACGCGCCAATAAGACAAAGGTGCGCGATGGTATGGCGGTTGTCGCGCAATCCGTTGTCGCGTCGCGCCACGGCGAACGCATCCAGCGCCGCGCGCACGGCGCCGTCGCCCTGGGCATGGACGTGGACCTGGAAATCCGCCGCGTCGAGGCGAGAGACAAGCCGGTTTAGCCGTTCCTGTTCGACGAACAGCTTGCCCTTGCCGAACTTCTTGTCGTCGCTGTACGGTTCCAGCAAAACCAGGGTATGAGACGCGTAGGCCCCATCAAGGAAAATTTTGACACAGCCGGCGCGTAACCGGCGTCCGGCCAATGCGCTGCGCTGCGCGATGAATGACTGGATTTGCACCTCGTCGTCTTGTTCAGGTGCGTACGACAAACAGAGGTTGCTGCGCATTTCCAGCGTGCCGCGCTGATCAAGAGCCTGGTACGCACCGGCAACCTCAGGTGTCGCCATTGCGTCCTCGAGGGCCGTAATGCCCAGTCGATGCATCTCCTGCAGTGCCGCCTGCAGGTTCTCCACGTGCTCTTCCGGTGACGGCGGCGGAATCACCGAGTTGACCAGCGCCATTGCAGATTCTTCTTGCAGCGCACCGGTTGACTGGCCCTGGGCATCGCGCTCGATGCGTCCGTTGGCGGGATCGGGAGTCGTGGCGGTGATGTGAGCTTCGGCCAGCGCCCGCGAATTGACCCAGGCTTCATGGCCGGAGTTATTTGTCAAATAGGCAGGTCGGTCCGAGACCACGGCATCGAGCATCTCGCGGGTAGGCTGGCCGCTCGGAAGAAACGCGACCTCGTCCCACCCGTCCCCCACAATCCACGGCTCCTCGGGGTGCTTCTTTGCATACTCGCGTATGCGTTCGAAAATTTGCTCACGCCGGATGAGTCCGTGAAGATCCAGGGAGGTAGCCGGATTCGGAGCCCACACCGGGTGTACGTGGGAGTCCTGGAAGCCGGGCAGCAGCATGCGTTGGCGCAGGTCGACGACGCGTGTCGCGGGACCGACGAACGTTCGCGCTGTTGCATCATCGCCGACATAAGCGATGTGCTCGCCGCTTACGACCAGCGCGGACGCCCAGCTGCGCGCGGCATCAACGGTATAGACGGCGCCGTTGACGAACACGATGTCCCCAGGGTTGGCCGCTGCGCTAAGCGTCGCGAAAGTCAATGCAAACAGGGAAAACATGACGCGTAACAACATTTTCTGGCTCCTGTATCCGAGCAGAACTTTGGATCCGGCGCCGATGCGCCTTATTCTGGCTCATGTGCGAGGAAAGGAGAAACAAGACGCGCGCTGCACACGTATCCGGCTCCTGCGTCGAGTCAAAACGCAAAGCGCTGGTTCGGGACCACGGCAACGCATGGCCCTGACTGCGTCGGCGTAATGCAGGCAGCCACAGCCGATTGATTTCACGGCGCAGTAACTGATCGAAGCCTTGTTACCCGATCAACTAGCCCTTGGGCCTTAATCCGAGCTTGACGCGCGCTTCCTTGGGAGACATCACCCGGCCGCCGAGCTGATCGATGATGTGCGCGGCCTTCTCCACGAGCTGGCCATTGCTGGCCAGTACTCCGCGCTTGAGATACAGGTTGTCTTCCAGCCCTACGCGTACATTGCCGCCCATGACCATCGCTTGCGCGGCCATCGGCATCTGCAGGCTGCCGGGTCCGAAGGAAAACCAGTTGGCGTCCGCAGGCAGTGCGTTGGTCAGCGCCAACATGGACGCGGTATCGGCACCCGCGCTCCAGGCAAAGCCCAGGCAGACCTGGAACAACGGCGGCGAATCGATCAGGCCCTGGTCGATCAGGTGGCGTGCACAGCGAATCTGGCCCAGGTCGAAGACTTCAAGTTCCGGTTTGACGCCGAGTTCCTTGCAGCGCGCCGCCATGGTTTGCAGGCATGCGGTGGTATTGATGTAGACCTCATTTCCCATTCCGAAATTCATGCTGCCGCAGTCCAGGCTGCAGACTTCCGGCAGCAGCTCTTCGACGTGGGCAAGCCGCTCCAGCGGTCCCACCAGGTCGGTGCCGGGGCCCGCGATCGCGGCGTTCTCCTTGCCCGGCACGAAGTCACCGCCCATGCCGGAGGTGAGGTTGATGATCACGTCCACGCCGCTGGCACGGACCATTTCGACGACTTCGCGGAACAATGCCGGATCGCGACTGCCCTTGCCGGTTTTCGGGTTGCGCACATGGATGTGCGTCATTGCGGCGCCAGCGTTTGCCGCGTCGATGCAGGCGTCGGCGATCTGCCTGGGAGTCACGGGCACCCCGGGATGCTTGCCCACTGTGTCCGCCGCGCCTGTGATGGCGCAGGTGATGATGACGTCGCGATTCATGTTGAGCCTCCCGACTTGTCAGTCTGATCCATGTAGACATACCAGCGCATCGACGGCCACTACCCCTTGCCCTTGCGGCAAAACGATCAGCGGATTGACGTCGAGGTCCTGCAATGTCTCCCAGTGCGCCTCGGCGAACGCGGCGACGCTCAGAATTGCATCGACGGCGGCCCCGATGTCGCCGGCCGGCTTGCCGCGAAAGCCGCGCAGCAATGTCGCGACTTTCAGTGACATCAGTGCCCGCTCGACGCTCTTTCTATCGGTTGGCAACAGCAGGCTGGCGCTGTCTCCGATCAGCTCAACGAGTACACCACCGGAGCCGATCACCAGGGCCAGGCCAAATTGCTCGTCGCGCTGGATGCCGACAATCAATTCGGCCACGCCCCCCTCGACCATGTGCTCGATGAGAAACGACTCGACCGACAGTCCGTGAGCGCTGACGGCAGCGCGGATCGACTCGCCAGCGGCCAGTACGTCCTCGGGGCTCCGCAAGCCAAGCCGCACGGCTCCCAGTTCCGACTTGTGCGCGAAGGCCGCGCCGCAGGCCTTCAGGACGACAGGAAACCCGATCTCCGCGGCGGCAGCGCCGATTTCCGCGTAGGCCACGAGGCGCCCTTTCGGCACACTGAGGCCAAACTCGGCGAGCCGTCTCTTGCATTGCCATTCATCCAGGTTCTTTGCCGCAGTGGCACCCGACGGAACGGGCGCAGTAAACCTGGGCAGTGGCGTGGCGCTGCGTGCCTGTCGCCACTGCTGGTAGTCGGCTGCCGCGGCCAGTGCAAACAGCCCGTCGTCCAGTCCCTGCAGGGGCGTGACGCCTGCCTTTATCAAGCGTTCGCGCAGATCCCGCGGCAGCAGCTCCGACACCGTACAGGCAACGAAAGCGCGCATGCCGGTCGTTTCGTGCGCTGCGATGAATGCATCCAGTGCGTCGATCCATTCCGCCACTTCGTCGGCCACCACCGTCGGATGGTCGTATACCAGGATGGCGGCATGGTGCGTGCCGCTCATCGCCAGCGTGAAGCAGCGTCGCATGGCCTCCTTGTCGCCCCATATCGAGGTGTTGTAGTCGAAGGGATTGGAAACGGTCACGTAGCCGGGGAACAGCTCATACAGTGCACGGGTCTGCGACTCCGAGAGTGGCGGCGTTTTCAGGCCATACACTGCGCTCAGGTCGGCGAGTATCGCAGCTTCGCCGCCGGAACAGGACAAGGTCACGATGTCGTGCCCGGGCATCGGCCCCGCCACGTCGAAAACTTTCAGGGTTTCCAGCAACCCATTCAATGAATTTACGCGAATGACCCCCAGCCGGTCGAACAGCGCCTGGTAGAGGATGTCTGACCCGGTCAGCGAACTGGTATGACTGCTGGCGCGCTGGGAAGCCGCCTGTGTGCGGCCGACTTTCATCACCACGATGGGCACACTTTTTTCCAGGGCGCGAACAGCCATGCGTGCGAAAGCGTCCAGGTCATCGAGCCCTTCCAGGTACATGCCGACCGCGCGAACCCTTCGATCCTCGAGCAGCGCTTCAAGGTAATCGGCCGGTCCCAGTACTGCCTGGTTACCGGCACAGATGACGTGGGTGAAGCGCACCGAGCGCTCGTTCATCGTCAGGTTCATGGCGATATTGCCGCTCTGGGAAATCAGCGCCACGCCTTGTTGAATGTGTGCACCGCCAAACATGTAGGGCCACAGCGCGCAGCGGTCAACGTAGTTGACAAAGCCGTAGCAGTTCGGCCCGACCAATGGCATGGCCCCGGCTGCTTCGACCAGCTGCTCCTGCAAAGCACGGCCATCCCCGCCGACTTCGGAGAAACCTGCCGCGTAGCACACACAGCCACCCGCGCCCCGTTCTGAAAGGGCGCGCACGACCTCGATCGTCGCCGTACGGTTTACCCCGACATAGGCCGCATCCGGCACCACCGGCAAGGCATCGACGCTCGGGTAGCAGTGATGGCCGGACATCATTTCACGCGAGGGATGCACCGCGTAGATTTCGCCATCGAAACCTGCCTCCAGGCAGCGTCCCATGGCCATCTCCGCGATGCCGCCACCGATGAATGCAATGCTGCGTGGTGCCAGCAGGCGGCCCAGCCGCGACGGGTTCGAGGAGCTGAAATCAGCCATCCTGTTCTGCACGGGCTACAGGCCCGGCGGTGGCCCCCTGAGCAGTTTCAACATGCCGATCAGGTAAGCGTCGCGCTCCTTGATCATGTCCGCAATACTGCGTCCAGCGGCGATATCCTCGCAGCCGGATATCAATTTTTCACGCAGTTCATCGGTCAATTCCGGCGCCTCAAGGCGGGTCCACGGCCATTTCAGGGTTGGACCAAACTGGTCGAGAACGTGCGCCATTCCGCCTTCTCCGCCTGCCAGGTGATAGATCATGCCAGGCCCGATGATGGCCCAGCGCAAGCCCGGCCCGTTGCTGATCGCATCATCTATCTGCCGCACCGTCGCCTCTCCGGCATTAACCATGTGCAGCATCTCGCGCCACATCGCCTCTTGCAGCCGCCCGGCGATGAATCCCGGAACCTCGTGATGCATCTTCACCACGCGTTTCCCGAACGCCGTGTAAAACTCGGCAGCCCAGTCCACCGCATCCGGTGCGGTCCGCTCGCCGCCGACGACCTCAACCAGCGGTATCAGGTATGGCGGGTTGAAGGGGTGTCCGACCACCGTGCGTTCAGGATGCCGGCACTTGACCTGCATGTCGGTCATTCTCAGGCCCGACGTGCTCGACAGCAGCACGGTGTCCGCGGCCGCGGCCGCGTCGATGCGGGCCAGGATATCGATCTTCGACTCGAGCACTTCGGGGCTGCTCTCCTGAACCACGTCGGCATCGGCCACCGCCTGTTCCAGGCTGCTCACGAAGCGGATCCGGTCCGGCGCGGCCCCCGGCTTCAGACCCAGACGCTCGAGCGCAGGCCAGGCATTGTCCCGCATGCCGGCAAAACGGCGCTCGCAATCAGGGTCCGGATCGTAGGCCACGACGTCCACGCCTTGCGCCAGAAAATGCAGCGCCCAGCCACCGCCGATGACGCCGGTGCCGACGATGCCGACCCGCGTTACCCTGGCAGGCTCTTTCCGACTCATGACTCTGGTGTCTGCATGGCCCTTGATCACTTTTCCAGTGGACGCAGGATTGCCCGCGAAATGATGTGACGCTGGATCTCGCTCGTCCCATCCCATATCCGGTCCAATCGCGCGTCGCGCCAGAAGCGCTCGATCGGCAGGGAATTCATCAGGCCCATGCCACCAAATATCTGCACTGCGTTGTCGGTGACCCGGGCCAGCATCTCCGTCGCGAATACCTTGGCCATCGCGGCATCCTGGTCGGTCATCGTGCCCTGGTCGTGCTTCCAGGCCGCTTTGAGCGTCAGCATCTCCGCGGCCGCAATCTCGGTTGCCATGTCGGCGATCTTGAAACCGGTTCCCTGGAACTTGCCGATTGGCTGACCAAACTGCTTGCGCGTTGCGGCCCATTCGGCGGCCATCTCGAATACGCGCATGGCGCGACCGACCGCCAGTGCGCCAACCGACAGGCGTGCTGGCGACAGCCATTTGCTCGAGAGTTCGAAACCCTCCCCAGGCTTGCCCAGCATCTGTCGCGAATGAACCCGGCAATCATCGAAAAACAGCTCGGCGTGATCGTAGCCGCGATGCGACGTGCAGACCGGACCCCTGCGCCATGTAAAGCCCGGCGTGCCCTTGTCGATCAGGAATGCGCTGATCTCGCTGCGCCGCCCGCGCGGCGTTTCCTTCTGTCCGGTAACCGCGAACAGGATGACGTAATCGGCGCGCACCCCGAAGCTGATGAAATGCTTGGCGCCATTGATGACATAGTCATCGCCGTCGCGTACTGCCCGCGTGGTCATCGACGCGAGGTCCGAACCGGCGCCGGGTTCGCTCATCGCGATGCAGTCCAGGCGCTCGCCGCGCACGGTGGGCTTCAGATAGGTCTCCATCTGCTCCGGTGAACCTGCCTCGAGTATGTTGCACGGTCGATGCACGATGTAGTGCAACGCATAGGAGACCCAGCCAAATTCGCGTTCGACCAGCGCGAAACTCAGGGCGTTGAGACCGCCGCCGCCGTATTTCTCCGAAATATTGGCAGCAAAAAAACCCGATTCGATGGCCTTGCGCTTGATCTGCTCGAACAAATCATCTGGTACGGCGTCCTGCGCTTCAACCAGGTCCTCGTGCGGCAAGAGCTCTTTCCGCACAAAGGCCCTGGCGCTGTCAATTATGAGTTGCTGCTCTTCGCTAGGTGAAAAGTCCATATCGTCCTCACGGGAAGCAGCAACAACGAGTACACGGTACGTTGCAAGCCTGGATCCATGCATCACAATCATCACTCGTATTCACCCTGCGCGCAATGGAACCAGCCGGACTATTCACCTGTATCTCCAGCCAATTGAGTCACCAGCAATTCACGAGTATTCTTGGCCGCATCATCGGAGAGTCCACGTGCGTCAACTCGGTATGAACAACGCTTGCTGGTCCAATGCCGGGTGACGCTGCCCCGGTGATCCGAAGCCCTTGGGCGGTGCTCGCCGCCCTCGTCGTGGTCGGGTTCGCGTGCTACGGCACAGGGGTCTATGCGTTCACCCAGTTCCTGACGCCGTTGGCGAACGAGTTCGGGTGGGGAAGGGCGGTTACAGGCGGCGCGATGTCCGCGTTCTGGGTTGCGTCGCCCCTGGTCCCATGGATCGCAGTGTGGGCGGGACGTGGGGGCCCGCGACGGCCGATCATTACCGGCGCGCTACTAGAGGGCGCGAGTCTCGTCCTACTGGCCTTCGTCGAAGACGCCTGGCAGCTCTATGCGTTGCGCGTGTTGATGGGCCTCGGAAAGCTGCTGATGGTCGTACCGATACCGATTGAACTGGCGCGGAAGTTCGGAATGCGGGCAGGATTCGCAATCGCCATTGCGTACGCCGGCTGGCATCTCGGTGGCGTGGTGCTCGCGCCGACCGCACAGTGGCTGATTGCGGCCTACGGATGGCGGGAGGCTGCGGTGGCGTTGGGGGGGACGGTCATCGTTTTGATTCTGAGCCTGTCGCCGTGGTTTGAGACGCGCAGCAAGACGGATGCGGATACAGGAGGCGCCGCCAAGGCCGCGGGCGTTCGTCGCGCCGGCGCGTTGCTCTTCGGCCGTCCTGCGCTGCGGTACCTGACGGTCGTCACGATGGTTGCGTATGCGGCCGCGTTTTCGATGCTGACGCATGTCAGCCCGTTTCTTGCCGATACCGGCGTTGCGGCACCAACAATCGCGAACCTGGTCGGCTCGATCGCATTCGCCGCCATGGTGGGCGTCATCCTGTCGGGTGCGGCGACGCAGCGATGGAGCACGCGGACCCTCGGGCTGGTGTCGCTGATGGGATTCACCGTGGCGGCCCTCGTACTCGGGGCAATCTCGCTCGGCGACGCGGCACCTGGGGTGCCGACGCTCGTTGCAACGGTGCTGTTGTTCGGCCTCGTCCTGGGCGGTGCCGACGCGGTGTGGATCGAGCAATTGCGTCGGCTGAGTGCGCCGCAGGACTTTCCGGCGATCTATGGCTGGTGGTACCTGACGGTGCTCATATCACTTACGGTGGCCCCAATAATCGCAGGCGTGATCTACGATGCGACCGGATCATACTTGCGGGTGTTTGCGGGGCTGGCCGCCGGATTGGTTGCAGCCATGGCACTGCTGCGCTTCGCCGTGCCGCCAGGTTCGCGGGTCGGAAACTGATCGGCTGCGGCTGGACTGGAGTGACCGGTGTGCCGGACTTGACGCTGCGCTGAACAGGCAGGGAGTTGTCGCGGGATTTCACCACATACGAGAAGCAGCTCAGTAAGACTTGGGCAGTCCGAGCGCTTTCTCAGCGATATTGCACAGGATCAATTGCGGGCTGATGGGCGCAAGGCGCGTGATCAGGACTTCGCGCAGCAGCCTTTCCACATGGAATTCTTTGGCATAACCCATGCCGCCGTGGGTCATCACGGCCTGAGTGCAGGCTTTGAAACCCGCCTCAGCCGCGAGGTACTTGGCGGCATTGGCCTCGACACCGCACGGCTGACCGGCATCGTAAAGACTGGCCGCACGCATGGTCATCAGCCACGCCGCCTCCAGCTCCATCCAACTTTGCGCCAGCGGATGCTGGATCGACTGGTTCTGGCCGATCGGCCGGTCGAAAACCACACGGTCCTTGGCATACTGGGTGGCGCGGGCTAGAGCGTTGCGGCCGATGCCGATGGCTTCCGCCGCGATCAGGATGCGCTCGGGATTGAGGCTATGCAGCAGATAATGGAAGCCCTTGCCTTCCTCCCCGATCCGGTCTTTTTCCGGCACCGGCAGGCCGTCGATGAACACTTCACATGAATCCACCGCAGCGCGGCCCATCTTGGGTATGGTTTGCACATCACAATAATTGCGATCCAGCCTGGTATAGAACAGCGTCATTCCATCGGTGGGACGCACACAATCTTCCTTCGGTGTGGTTCGTGTCAGTAGCATGATCTGGTCAGCTTCCTGTGCGGTTGAAGTCCAGATCTTCTTCCCATCGACCTTGTAACCCGTGTCCGTGCGCACCGCGCGGGTTTTGATTGACGTCGTGTTGAGCCCGGCGTCGGGTTCGGTGACGCTGAAACAAGCCTGGCTCGTGCCCTGAATCAGGCCCGGCAGCCAGCGATGTTTTTGTTCCTCGCTGCCGAAGACCACGATGGGGTGGGGACCGAAGATATTGATGTGGATGGCCGAGGCGGCGCTCATCGCGCCGGAAGAATTGGCCACCGCGTGCATCATCAGGGCCGCCTCGGTCGCGCCCAGTCCCGCACCACCAAACTCTTCCGGCATGGTAATGCCGAGCCAGCCCCCATCCGCCATGGCACGATGGAAGTCAACAGGGAATTCTCCGGTCCGGTCGTGTTCCAGCCAGTAATCATCATCGAACACGGCGCAGGCTTTTGGCACTTCATTGCAAATCGCCTGTTGGTCCGGAGTCAGCGAAAAATCCATCAGCCAATTCTCCCGTCAGCCCGCGTGCGCTTTTCTACGCGGGCGTCGAAAACATTTTTCCAGGTACTCTTACATGGCATAGCCACCGCTCACGCTGATGCACTGACCCGTGACATAGGAAGTCTTGTCCGAAGCCAGCAACAGCACTATCGGAACAATATCGTCCGGGACGCCAACCCGTCGCAGCGGGTAATTGCGGAGCACTTTCTTCAAAGTCTCCTGGTTCTGGAAAATCAGGCTCTGGTGACTTCCCGGGTGCCACAGGCTGTCACTGCCTGCGTCACCGGGATTTTCAGGCAGCGTCAGACCAGGGCACACCACATTGACATTCAGTTGATGCTTGCCGAATTCGCGTGCCAGAGCCTTGCTGAGCGTAATGATCCCGCCCTTACAGGCGCCATAGACGGCTTCCTTGTACTCGCCCACCCGGCCCGCATCCGAGCCGATGGTGATGATCTTGCCGTAAGACCTGGCGATCATCGTGGGCGCCACCGCCCGGATGCAATGAATTGGCCCCCACAGGTTGATTGCAACTTCGCGTTCAAAGTCCTCGTAGGACTTGTCAACAAACAGTGCGTTGTTGGTCCAGCCGGCATTGTTCACCAGGATGTCAATCTGCCCGAACCGCTGCAGCGCGCATTCGGCCATGTGTTCGACCTGATGCCGGTCGCCCACGTCGGTCTTCACAAACAGTACATCGTCGCGGCCGGATGAGCGCAACTGGGCGACCACGAGTTCCGCCTGCTGTTCATCGATATCCGCGATGACGACATTCGCCCCTTCTTCGAACAGCCCTTCCGTGATGGCCTTGCCGATGTTCGAAGCGCCACCCGTCACAATGGCAGTCTTTTTTTGCAGTCCCAAATCCACGGCAATTAACCTCTTGTTCCGGCCATCCTGCTGAATGAATGCAGCGTCAAGGGTTCAGGCTTTCCTCAGGAGTTTTTCTTTTTTGAAGCTTCCTGGAATTTCCTGATGCGCTCCTTGATTTCGTCCGCAGCCTGTGTGCGATTGCGTTCGAAATAGATTTCTTCCAGCCACAGCGCATCCGCCAACGGCATATCGATTCCCAGCATGGCGACTTCCTTGACGAAGCGCACCGCGGTCTTGCCGTTATCACAGATTGCCCGGGCGATTTTCATGGCTTCGTCCAGCAGCGCTTCCCCCGGTACGACTCTTTGTACCAGCCGCAGGCGTAGCGCCTCTTGCGCTGTTATCGGGTCTCCGGTCAGCATCATCAGCATCGCATCACCGAGTCCTGCCAGGCGCGGCAACCACTGCGTTCCGCCGCCGCCGGGCAAAGCGCCCAGCTTGACTTCCGGCAGACCGATCAGCGCACCTTCAGCGGCGATACGGATATCGCAACCCAGTGCGAGCTCAAATCCGCCGCCAAACGCATAGCCATTGATGGCGGCGATGGTGGGTTTGTTGATCTTGAGTGAATTCGGGGTGACCCAATACTGGGTCCTCGTTGTTGGCGGCAGGTGCAGGAAATCAGGTGCTTTCTTGATATCGATGCCGGTGCAGAACGCGCGACCGCTACCGGTGTAGATCAGTACGCGGAGCTCGTCATCGGCCGCGAATTCTTCCAGCCGCCGCCGGTGCTCAGTCATCAATTCCATGTCGAAAGAGTTCATCGCCTGAGGACGATTGAGCGTCAGCACGGCGACATGACCCTGTGTCTCCCAGATCAGGGGCCTGGCTGTTTCCACCGATTTGTCTTCACGCATGTTTTGAGACTTGTATTTTCAATATGGCAGGACTGATTGATCCTGGGTCTATCAATGCTGGCGTTCGATGAATTCAAGGATCCGGTCGTTGGTGATATCGCGTGCCTCCCAGTGCACGCAGTGTCCCGCTCCTGGAACCACGGAGAGTTCCGCGCCCGGTATGGCTTTAGAGATCATCTCTGACGCGCGGGGTGGGCAGTAGGGATCGAGCTCTCCGGCAAGTACCAGGGTGGGACACTTGATGGCGCCGAGTTCCTGGATCATGGGCTCATCAGCGAGTCGCAACATCGCCCGGCAGGCGTTCAGGTAACCACCCGGATCCCGGACCCCGGCTGTTCGCAGTTGCTGGTATTCGGCGATGAGCTGCTCGTCTCCCATGGAAAAGCATCCGCGTGCGTCAGCCTGGGTAATTGAAGCAATGGCTTCCAGGCCACTCTGCGTCACCTGCTCGATACGTTGGCGGAAAAATGCCTGGCCGGAACGGCCTACGGTACATGAACTGGCGACGAGAATGAGTCCCTGCACCATTGCAGGGAAGTCCAGCGCAAACCGTTGTGCAATGACGCCACCCATCGAAAAGCCGATGAGCCAGGCTGGAGCCATGTCATGGGAGCTCAGTATCTGCGCCAGGTCATCCGCCATCTGCTGAACGGTGCCATTGCCGGTGCCCACCGGGCTGGCGCCAAAACCCCGGACGTCATAGCAGAGGACATTCATCGAGCGCTGCAAAAAAGACTGCTGCCGAGACCACGCGTTACGTGACTCAGACAGCCCGTGGATCAGTACCACAGCTTTTCTTTCGCTCGATGCGATCACTGCGTTCATCGGCGTCGTCTGCTGGTGCCCAACCCCACGGTCCTGATTACTTCAAGTGCCTGATGATACCGTCATGAATCTCCTCCATGCGCGCCTGCCGTCCGCCTGCGCCCGCCCGGAATGCCAGGGTAACGCCGTCCAGGCCCAGTGTTGCCAGTTCGCGAATCCGCTGCAGGCATTCTCCGGCGGTACCGACAAGGGCGACGAAATCAATGAATTCGGGTGAGACCGAGCGCTTATGGCCGGCATGTGAAGACATGTGCTCCAACCGGTTGTAGCTGTCAGAGGCGCGCTGGAAATCCTGTTTGAAGGGCTCAAGGAAATCGGGCAGGTGCTTCCACTGGTGAAACGTTTCAGCTTGGGATGCGGCCCAGTGGCTGACATCGTCACGAGCCTGGTCACGATCATCCGATATGCCGATGCTGGTCCACAGGTCAAACTTGATTTCGCTGAAATCGCGGCCGACCTCTGCCGCGCCACTGCGCACGTGATCCATCTGCCATTTGATGAATTCTGCGTTTGCGCCTCCCATCAGGATGACACCGTCCGCCACGCGGCCGCACATGGCAAGAATCCGGGGTTGATTGGCGGCAACATAGATCGGTATTTTTCCGCTGGCCGTCACCAGGTGATAAGGCTTTCCGTCTGCACCCTTGACTTCCCCGCCGCTGCACAGCGTATTGATGGTGTTGATGGACTCTTCCAGATAACTGATGGAGGCGGGCTTCAGCCCGATGGAAAAGACGCCGGTCCAGCCGCTGCCCAGCCCGATGATGGCGCGACCATTGCTGACTTCATTCAATGCCGTGAAGCCGTTGGCCAGCGTGGTGGGATGCCGTGTCACCGGGTTGGTGACCCCGGTGGATAACATGATGGAGGAGGTTTTAACGGCACACAGAGCGAGCGCGATGTAACAGTCCTTCATCGATAGCTGGACATCGGCGATCCAGGCGCTGTCGAAACCGAGCTTTTCAGCATTCTGGACGACTTCGACGGTGTGCAAGATGGGCTCCCGCGGGCTGATTCCCAGGGATATTCCGACCTTCATTTCGCGCCCTCCTTGGAAGTTGACCACCGGCTGGCTCTAAAGCCAGCTACAAGATCAGTGCTCCTGGTGGATTGAGAAATCCTCGGTGCGCCTGCGTGCGCATAAAATGATGATATAAGTCGTCCGAGAGCTCATCAATTTATCGTTGTTTCTGGCGCGAGAATGTCCATTATAACCAAACCCATTCATGTGTCGCAGCAGGCAGGCGTCGTTTCACTTCTCCTGAACCGGCCCGAACGCAGAAACGCCTTGTCCCTGGAGCTGCTGGAAAAACTCAGTAGAGCCCTGTCGACCAAGGTTGGTGAAGATACCGTAGCGGTAATCATCAGCGGTGTCGACGGGAGCTTCAGTGCAGGCGCTGACCTGGCTGACCTATCGGGGACACTGACCGATCTTGCGATGGATGATGCCATCGAAGAAGTAACGGGGAAGATCCTCGAGCTGCCGGTCCCGGTGATTGCCGCCATCGATGGCCCTTGCATGGGCGGCGCATTTGATCTTGCCCTGAGCTGTGACCACCGCATCGCTTCGGTGGATGCGATCTTTCAGGTGCCTGCCGCTCGCCTTGGCTTGCTTTACAACCCGCGCTCGGTCGTGAGAATGCAGCGACGGCTTGGCCGAGATACGGTTTTCCGCCTGCTGGTACTCGGCGAGCGGCTGGACGCGGACGCGGCTCTGCTTGCCGGAATTATCTCCAGTGTAGTCGAGGGTGCCAGCTATGAAGCGGCCCTGGCGATTGCCCGGGGCACCGAAAAAAACATCGTACCGGCAATGACCGCAACCAAGCGGCTGCTCAATACGATCGACGCGCCCGGCTATGACCCCGCTGAGTGGGAGGCGCTGCGTCATGAGCTGTTGTCCTCGCCGGAACGGCTGGCGGCGGTTGCCAGCGAAAAAAAGCGCCGCGGGCGATAGAGAATGACGGGCTATTTGTAGCCATTGGATCACTGGCCCTTGAAATCCGCCTTGCGCTTCTCAACGAATGCGCTGATGCCTTCCTTTGCATCATCGGATCGGAGCAATTTCCGGTAGATCGGCAGGTCGGCGGTACGCATGGTGTGAAACGCGTTCTGGATGGTGTGTGCCTCGATGGCGCGCAGTATTTCCTTGACCGACTGCAGGGCCAGTGGTGCTACGCCGGCCAGCTTGTTCGCCCATGCCCTTGCAGTGGGCATGAGCTGATCTTTTGGCACCACGGCATTCACGAGGCCATAGCGTGCGGCTTCCGCCGCCCCCATGCGCTCACCCAGCAGAAGCATTTCCATGGCCTTGTTATAGGGCAGACGCCGCGGCAGGCGCTGAATGGCGCCCGCGTCCGGTACGATTCCGAGGGGCATTTCCGGCAGCGCAAATTCGACATGCTCGGCCGCGACGATCAAGTCACAGGCCAGCGCGATCTCGACTCCGCCGCCAAGGGTGATCCCGTTCAAAGCCGCAATGACCGGCTTGTTCAGATTCCATAGTTCGGTGATGCCGGCAAACCCGCCAGGGCCATAGTCATCCTCCCACCACTTATCCAGCGACATCTCGCCGGCTTGAACTGCTTTGAGGTCCCAGCCGGCACAGAAGATACGCTCGCCCGCACCCGTAATGATGCCAACCATCAGGCCGGGGTCATCACGCAGGGTTACGAAGGCCTCGCCCAGCGCCCGGCTGACCTTCATATCGATGGCATTGGCCTTGGGCTTGTCGAGGACAATCTCTAGAACACCGCCGCTGCGGGAAACATGGACATGTTCGGACATGGCGCCATCCTTTATTCACATTGAGCGGATAAGTATATTCGGGACCGGGCACCGGATGGCCAGAGCGCAGTGGCAGCGGATGCGTTAATCTAGTTTGAATGAGCGCCCCCGAGTATAGAGCGCCCGAATCCCTTGACGATGCCTTGAGCGTCAAGAGGAAATATGGTGCCGATGCGAGGGTGATAGCAGGCGGAACGGACCTGATTCTGAGAATGAGGGACCAGGTCTTTTCACCCAGGGTGTTGATCGACCTGCGCCGGGTTTCACTCGCCGCGATTTCGCGCCATGCCGGCGAGATGCGCCTTGGCGCTTACCTGACTCTCTCACAGATACTGGCAAGCGCCGAAGTTTTCGAAGTTTTTCCGGCCCTGGTCGAGGCTTGCCGGTGGTTTGCCGGACCACCGATTCGCAATCGGGCAACTTTGGGTGGCAACATCGTCAATGCCTCGCCGGCCGCCGACCTGGTGCCGCCCTTGATCGCCTACGATGCCAAAATCGTGTTGGTCTCCTGTTCCGGCAATCGTGTGCTTCCACTGATGGAATTCTTTACCGGGCCGGGCAAGACGGTGATGAAGCCGGATGAGATCCTGACGGAAATCCGGGTGCCGCTGATGCCGCCCGATACAGCCGCCACTTTCATCAAGCTGGGGCAGCGCCAGTCCATGGCCATTTCCATAGTCAATTTGAGCACCCGATTGACGCTGAATGCGGCCCGCCGGGTAAGCGATGTGCGAATCGTATTGGGATCCGTGGCGCCTGCAGCGATACGCGCGCGTGCGGCTGAAGCGATATTGAAAGGTAAGGAACTTTCCACCGATCAGCTTGAGCAGGCTGCGAAAGTGGCAAGCAGCGAAATCTCGCCGATCAGTGATGTGCGTTCAAGCAAGGACTACCGCAGGCGTATGACAGAGGTGCTGGTTCGCAGAGCACTGATGGCTGCCCGGGATGAGTTGGCAGGAACTGGTTCCAATGACTGAAATGGACATCCGGCTGACGGTGAATGGCAGGCTGCAGCATGTGAAAGCCGAGCCCATCCGGACCCTGTTAAGCATTCTGCGCGAAGATATTGGGCTGACCGGGACCAAGGACGGCTGCAGTTCCGGCGATTGTGGCGCCTGCGTGGTAATGATGGACGGGCAGGTGGTGAACTCATGCATGGTGTTGGCTCCCCAGGCGGATGGCTCCCAGGTCATTACGGTGGAAGGACTTGCCTGCAACGGTGAATTGCATCCGCTGCAACGCGCGTTTGGCGAGACCTGGGCTTTTCAGTGTGGCTTTTGCACGCCGGGTATGCTCATTTCCTGTTATGCCCTGCTGTTGTCCAATGACAATCCTTCCCGTGACGAAATCCTGATCGCGATCGCGGGAAACTTCTGCCGCTGTACCGGCTACCAGGGTGTCGTCAACGCGGTACAGCAGGCGGCAGCGGAACTACGGGCTGGAAGCGCCGGGGAAGAAGTTCAGCATGGCTGAATCAGGCATCGTCGGCAGGTGGGTCAGCGCACCCGGGGCGTACGACATCGTGACCGGGAAGGCCCGCTATTGTCCGGATCTTGATTTTCCCGGGATGCTGAGCGGCAAGCTGCTCTACAGTCCCCATGCACGGGCGCGCATCAGGCATCTGGATGTCAGTGCAGCACGAAAGATTCCTGGTGTGTTTGCGGTGTTGACGCATGCCGATATCCCCGGCGAGAACAGTTACCTGTATGCGGAACCGGACCAGCCACTACTGGTAGTCGATGAGATCCGCTTCCAGGGGGACGCGGTAGCTGCGGTCGCCGCAATCGACGAGCAGACGGCTGACGCCGCACTCGGGGCAATCCAGGTCGAATACCAGGCTTTGGACGGGATCTTCGATCCGCTGGTGGCGATGCAGGCGGGTTCCGACCAGGTTGTGGCCGGCAAAGACAACATCCTGATGCACAAGACTTACAGGACCGGCGACGTGGAAGCCGCCCTGGCGTTTGCTGATGTCATTGTCGAGAACACCTACTGCACTCAATGGGCCGAGCACGCTTTTCTCGAAACGGAAGGGGGAGTCGGCCTGGTCGATGAAGATGGCGTCGTTACGGTTTATTCATCCTGCCAGGCGCCTCATCGGGACCGGATGCAAGTCGCCCGCGCCCTGGGCTTGCCCGAAAGCAGGGTCCGCGTCATCACGCCCTATATCGGCGGTGCGTTTGGCGGTAAGGACGAAGCGCATGTCCAGATCCACGCCGCGTTGCTGGCACACGCGACCCATCGTCCGGTTCGCCTCATCCGCGGGCGCAAGGAATCCATTTTGACGCACGTGAAGCGTCATCCGTTCATCGTTCACTGCATCACCGCCGCTACCAGCGAAGGACGACTGCTGGCGGTGAAAGCACGGGCAATCGCCGATGCGGGTCCCTATTCGAATGCTACGCACGAGGTTTTGAACAAGTTCGGCGAATTCATTGGTGGGCCGTACACGGTACAGAACCTGGAGGTAGAGAAAATAGCGGTGCGCACCAACAATCCGATAACCGGTGCGTTCCGGGGTTTTGGGGCACCGCAGGCGGCGTTTGTTTACGAATCGCAAATGGATGAGCTGGCGCGGAAACTCGGCATGGACCCGCTGGAGATTCGCCTGCTCAATGGCGTGGACACCGGAACTCGGATGTATACCGGCGTTGTGGTGCGGGAAGGGAAAGCGATGAAAGCTTCCCTGCGGAAAGCGGCGGAAATGATCGGGTGGGAGCGGCGCGGTGAATTAGAACGCCAGCCTGCACCTCACTTGCGCCGGGGCTGGGGAATGGCGACTATTTTGAAGGGCTCGGGCATGGGACGCGGATTGCCGGACCACGCCGGCGTGCTGCTGGAAATGCATTGCGATGGCTCCGTAGTGTTACAGAGCGGCGCCGCGGATATGGGCCAGGGCATCGTCACCGTACTGGCTCAACTGGCGGCTGAGAGTCTGGGCGTTGCAATGTCCTCGGTCCATGTCGCCAGGGCGGATACCGCAAGGGCGCCCGATGCGGGTGCATCATGTGCCAGCCGCCAGGTCATGGTTTCCGGCAATGCCGTATTGCGTGCGGCCGTTCCGATCCGCAACTCTCTGCTGCAAGTGGCCGCTGAAAAAACAGGTATCGGCAAGGACCACTTGAGCCTGCGTGGCGGACGACTCCATGTCGATGGCGAGCCACATGATTTCTCGGTAGCAGACCTCGCCAAACGTGCCTTGTTCCGCGGCTACCCTTTGCACGCGGAGGGCCGATACGAACTTGAATATCCAACTGACGCTGCAGAGCCGACCTATCGCTACAGCCAGGAGATTTTTCAGTTTTGCACCCAGATTGCGCAGGTTCTGGTGGATTGCGGGACCGGACAGGTCAAAGTGGAAAGGCTCATCGCCGTTCATGACGCGGGAAAGATGATCAACCCGGGAGGGGTTTTTGGCCAGATAGAGGGCGGTGTGGCGCAGGGCATTGGTTATGCGCTCACCGAGGAACTCCGGGTCAAGGAAGGGCATACCCTGAATGCCTCGTTGGAAAATTACGTGATTCCAATGGCGCTCGACATTCCTGAATTGGAGATGGACGTACTGGAAATGCCTGAACCTCTCGGTGCTCCGCTGGGAGCAAAAGGAATAGCGGAATCGCCGATCATTCCGACCGCGCCGGCCATCCGAAACGCAATTTTTGACGCCATTGGCAAGCCGCTTCACCAGTTGCCGATGACCGCAGAACGGGTGTTGGCGGCATTGGATGCACCGTAATGAGCCTTGGAGCGGTCCGCAATTCAGCCGGACTACGCTGACGCCATGGTGACTGCGGTGGCGCTCGCGGCTGGCGCCTCGACACGAATGGGAGCCCAGAAGCTCCTGTTGCCGCTCGGCAACGAGCCGCTGGTCCGGCGCGCGGCGCGCCAGCTCCTGGATGCCGGCTTCGCCGAAGTGCTCGTGATCGTGGGCAGCGAGCACGAGAAGGTGCTCGCCGCGCTCGCGGGGCTGCCGATCCGGCATGCCATCAACGCCGACTACGCAACCGGCATGGGCAGCTCGTTCCGCACGGCGGTCGAGCACCTGGACGAAAGTGACGCCGCCATGTTTGCGCTTGCTGACCAACCGTTCGTCACGGCGAAGGAGTACCGGTCCGTTCTCGATGCCTATCGGCAGCACGCGCCGGCGATCGTCAGCGTGCGCTACGGCAATGTCACGGCACCGCCTCAATTGTTTAGCCGAGCCCTCTTTCCAGAGCTCGCCCAGCTTGAGGACGGCGCCCGCCCGGTGCTCGAGCGGCATCGTGACCAGATGTTCGTGATTGACTTTCCGGCCGAGCTGCTCCTGGACATTGATACGCCGGAGGATTACGAGCGCGCCAGGAGCCGGTTGTCCTCTCAGTCTCCGTGACAGTGAAGGCTGCGCACCGAACCGGTGAGAAACCCGCCGTCGAAGCCGCGTCGAATCGCAAGGATTTCGCCGAGAATGGACACCGCCACTTCCTGCGGCGTCTCGGCGCCAAGCGCCAGCCCGATCGGGCTTCGTACGCGCGCGAGCCTGGCGGATTCCGGCACGAAGCCTTGCACGGCCAGATCGGCCAGCAACTTGTCGTAACGCGGACGCGGGCCCAGGACGCCGATGTAGGCCGCTTCCGACTCGAGGCTGAAACGGAGACTCTCCTGGTCGCGCTCGGCCTGGTGGTTCATGATCAGCACGAAGCTTCCCGGGGACAGCTTCACCCTGCCGGCAAACTGACTGAAGTGTGCACACACCCGTGTTGCGCAAGGAAAACGGTCGGCGGTCAGGAACGCCTCGCGAACATCGACGACGGTCACCACGAACCCGAGCTCCCAACCCAGTTGCGCCACGGGCGCGGCATCATGTCCGGCACCGAAAATCACGAGCTCGGGCGGCACCAACGCCAGCTCGTAGAAGACCTCAGCGCCGCGGACCTGCTCCGGGCCAGACTGTGGATATGCTCTGCCGAGCCGGGCGATGGCGCCTGCTGCCGCTTCCCGCTCGAGGCCCGGATCGGTCAACCCGCCGACGACATTACGGGCGCCGCGAACGATCATTCGTCCCGACGCGCCGGCAAGCGGCGTGACCAGCACGGCGGCCTCTCCCTGTTCGAGGATCTTCAGCCACTCGTTCGTGATCGCGTCGTTCTCGAGCCGCTCGATCCGGATGTCGACGGCGCCGCTGCAGCCCATACCCAAACCCCAGACCGAATCGTCTGCGAGATCGTAGCTGACGATGACCGGCTCGCCGGTGGCGATGACACGCGCGGCCGCCTCGGCCACAGTCGGTTCCAGACAGCCGCCGGAGAGCGCACATTCGTACGTCCCGTCCCGACGCACGAACATTCGCGTGCCTTCACGCCGGTAGGCACTGCCTTTCACCCGCACAATCGTGGCGACGGCCGCAGGCTCGCCGACCGCTCGTGCTTGGCGGATCGCTTCCAGGAGCCGTTCGGTCTCGCGCCGATCCATATCGATGACCTTATCCCAGAATCTCGGGAGGGCTTTACGCTTTGCGCGCCGCGTCCTCTTCGGCCTCGCGCTCGAAATCTCCTGTGGCCGCAGCAGGCTCGCCGGAGGGGAGGTCGGGGTAGAACTCGCGCCACACGCCTTCAATGTCCTCGAGCGGCACGTCGATGGCGTGACCGCGGTCGCGAACATACTCCATGTGCCGCTTGCCCGCAGCGTCGAAGGAATGGAACACGGCGTCGGACTTGCCGTCGAAATCGAGCGTCTTGACGCCGAAGCGTTCGCAAAGAGTGCGGTTGAAGGTGGGGGTTGCCTTTATCCATCGCCCCCCGAGCCAGAGTTCGGTGAACCCGTGGTAGGCGAAGACGTCGGTTCCCATTTCGGCTTTCAGGCGCTCGGTCGTGAGATGGTTCCGTACGTCGGCGAAGCCGAGCCGGGCGGGTATGCCGGCGGCACGGGCAGCGGCGGCGAGTAGGACGGCCTTGGAGATGCAGAAACCCCTGCCCGTCTCGAGCGTGGTCGTCGCTTTCAAGCCGTCGACGGTGAGAACGATGCCATAGGGGTCGTAGCGGATCTCGTCGCGCACGGCGTAGAAGAGCCGGACGGCTTTGTCGACGTCAGTTTGAGCGTCGCCTGCGACGCGCGCCACGAATGCCTGCACGGCGGGCGCATCGCGCTCGATGAACGGAGTGGGCGCGAGGCATTCAGCGAAGTTGGTGTTGGTAGAATCGTCGGTCATTCCGGTTCCTCGCGGGCAAGTGGTGACGCGGTGCGGGCACCGTAGCAGCTAAGGGCTGGCGCGCGCGACGATTTCCGCGCACGATCACGATCACATGCACGTCCACTCATGAGCGCGACCTCCATGCCCCCGGGCTTGCGCGTGTACTGGCAGCCTGGCTGCACGAGCTGCCTGCGCGCGAAGGAATTCCTGACCGCGCACGGCATCAGCTTCGAGTCGATCAATGTACACGAGCGGCCCGAGGCCGCGGGCGAACTCGCGGCGCTCGGCGTCCGCACTGTGCCCGTCATCGTGCGCGGTGCGGACTTCGTGCTCGGCCAGGACATTGACGAGCTGGCACGTTTCGTCGGCGTGATGGAGCAGCGCCAGCGGTTGTCACCCGATGAACTCGCGCACCGCCTGCAGGCCCTGCTGGCCGCCGCGGGCGACCTGTTGGCGGCACTGCCGCAGGCCCAGCTCGCCACCCGGCTACCGCAGCGCGAGCGCACCTGGCTCGACCTGGGATTTCACGTGGCGATGATTGTGCATGGACTGCTCGAGGCGGCGCAAGGCGGCGCGCTGACCTACGAACACTACGAACGCCGCGCACCCGTAGCCTGGGTCGACGCACCGCCCGCGCTCGCGTTCCTGCGTGCAACTGCCGCCAGGCTCGACGCATGGTGGCGCGCGGCACGTGGACAGCCCGTGGCGCTGCTCACGACGTACTTCGGGCCCCAGACGACGGATGCGCTGCTCGAGCGCACGGCTTGGCACGTGGCCCAGCATTGCCGGCAGCTCGAGTATCTGGCCGTCGAGGTGGCGCGCGTCCCGGATGCGCCACGGCTGGCCGCGGGCATGCTCGACGGAGTGCCGGTGCCGCAGGCGGTCTGGGATCGCGAGATCCACCCCTGAAATGTATGGCATTGTCATTGTTGAAGTCGTCACGGGCGGATGAGGCAGGACATGGTCATGGATGACATTGCTTTCCTGGACGCCACGGCGCAGGCAGCCCTTGTGCGCAGCAAGGAGGTTTCGCCGACCGAACTGGTCAGCGGTGCGATTGCACGTATCGAACGCCTTAATCCCAGGCTCAATGCGGTCATCACATTTCTTTTTGAGCAGGCCCTGGAGGCGGCAGCCAGGGTCGATCTGGATGCCCCTTTTGCCGGTGTTCCGTTCTTGCTGAAAGACCTGGTAGCGGATTGCGCGGGCGCACCGCGATCCGATGGTTCGGGCTTCCTGGCCGGCCGCTATATATCGTCCCGTGACAATGAACTTGTGAGCCGTTTCAAGAGAGCGGGCCTGATGGTTGTGGGTAAGACGAATACCTCGGAGTTTGGCCTGATGCCAACCACCGAACCTCGGCGATTTGGCGCCACTCGAAATCCGTGGGATGCCAGCCGCGGTACCGGTGGTTCCAGCGGTGGCTCATCGGCGGCTGTCGCCACGGGCATGGTGGCCGCCGCACACGCCAACGACGGCGGCGGATCGATCCGGATTCCAGCCTCATGTTGCGGCCTGGTCGGCCTGAAGCCGACGCGCGGACGCAATAGCCTGGCGCCGGACATGGGCGATATTGCCGGTGGCATCATCTGCGAACACGTCGTGACCCGTTCAGTGCGTGACAGCGCCGCGATCCTGGACGCCACCGCCGGATCAGTGCCTGGCGATCCGTACACGCTACCCTTGCCGGAACGCCCATTTGCTGCAGAAGTGGGTCGCGATCCGGCGCGCCTGCGCATCGGGCTCGGAACGGTGGCCCTGACCGGTGTACCGGCACATCCGGACTGCGCTGCTGCAGCGCAGTCCACGGCACTTCTATGTGAAGCATTGGGTCACGATGTCGAGGAAGCATCACCGGTGGTCGAAAGCAGCCAGTTGTTCCGGTCCTTTGGCGGGGTGATGACCGGCTATCTGGGGTGGTCCATCAAGGCCTGGGTGCGGCGTACCGGCTTCACACCTGAGGAAACCGATTTCGAACCCGCAACCTGGCGGATGTATCAAAAAAGCCTGGCGCAAAGCGGGGGCGACTACCTGCTGGCCTGGCAAGCCCTGCAGCAGAGCTGCCGCGATTTCGTCGCATTCTTCACTGCTCATGACATCTGGCTCACGCCGACCCTGGTCCAGCCACCCGTATCTCTGGGTTATTTCGACTACACGCACGAAACACGCAAGCAATACATCGATCATCTTGGCCATTTCACCGGCTTCACGCTGATTGCCAACGCGACCGGGCAGCCGGCGATTTCTCTGCCATTGCATTGGACTGAGCGCGGATTGCCGATTGGCGTGCAATTGACGGGGCGTTTTGGCGACGAGGCGACCCTGATCCGTCTGGCGGCACAACTGGAACAGGCCCGGCCCTGGTCGCACCGTCGCCCGCCGGCCGAGGCAGCGCCATGACCCGTTTGATCAAGGCGGAGGACGTCGGGGAAATTCTGCAAGCCGGCATGACGGTGTTCGTCGCGGGCGCCACCGCCGAACCCCGTGAGATCTTGCAGGCCCTTGCCAGCCGGGGTCAGTATTGTGCCGGTGTGCGCTTCGTGTCCGTTTCCGTGCCGGGCATCAACGGCGTCGATTTCTCGGCGTTCCATCCGCAAGCCAGCTCCACGGCGTTTCTGGCGACAGCGGAAATCCGCAAGTCGATCGCTGCCAGCCGGGTTGATTTCATCCCGCTGCACTACAGTGCGATTTACAGCTATCTCGAGCGCGAAATGAAGATCGACGCTGTGCTGTTGCAGTTGCCGCCGGCAGGAAGCGAGGGAGCAGTTTGCCTGGGGATCAGCGCGGACTTCACACCCGCCGTGCTCGACAAGGCGGGGCTCGTGATCGGCGAGATCAACCAGCGCCAGCCTGCGCCAACGGACAGCCCGCGAATACCGCTTGCCCGGCTGGATTATGCGATTGCCTGCGACCGGCCGGTCCCTGCGCTTGCCAGTGCAGCGATTAGCGATGCTGCGCGCCTGATCGGCCGCCACGTGAGTGAACTGATTGAAGACGGCGATTGCATCCAGATCGGCATCGGCGCCATTCCCGACGCGGTCATGGATTGTCTCTCCGGCAAGAATGACCTGGGCATCCATTCAGGCATGATCAGCGATCGCGTGATGGCCCTGGTTCAGGCCGGAAATATCACAGGTAGCAGGAAATCACTGGATAAGGGCAGGATCGTCAGCGGGGTCACGCTGGGTAGCCAGCGCCTGATCGAATGGGCGGGTGAAGCGCCACAACTATCCGTTCGGCCGGTCGCCTATACCCATGACAGCGGGGTGATCCGCCGGATCGACAACTTCGTATCCATCAACTCCGCCCTGGAAGTCGACCTGTTCGGGCAGGTCAATGCGGACATGCTGGCGGGGCGCCAGTTCAGCGGCACCGGCGGCGCGGTCGACATGATGCGTGGCGCAGCGCTTTCCGCGGGCGGGCGATCCATCATTGCGCTCGGTGCAACCGCAGACGGTGGCAAGGTTTCACGCATCGTTGCTGCGCTCGCGCCCCATACCGCGACCACGGCCCTGCGCACGGACATCGATTACGTCGTCACCGAGTACGGCGCGCGGCGGATTCGACACTTGCCAGTCATGGCGCGGGCACAGGCATTGATCGAGATTGCCCATCCGGATTTCCGTGCCCAGCTGCATGATCAGTGGAGTGAATCCACGCGCGGTTGATCGCTTGTCCCGGGCACTGCAGTGCCAGAGATGGCTGTGCGCATGAAGACGACGTCTCAGCGCGACAGGTCGTGGGCCCGGGCCAGCTTCAGCCGATGAATAGTTCGGGATCGGCTGCAACTTCCTCGAGTAACCACTTCCTGAAGGTTTCGATTTTCGGGTAGTCCTTTTTTTCCTTCCTGCAGACGAAATACCACTCGTTCGGATTCTTGATGCGCCGGCCGGGAAAGATCTCGACCAGCATGCCCGAATCCAGATCCCTGCTCATGTACGGTTGCTGTCCAAGGGCGATGCCCATGCCCTGCAGGGCAGCAATCAGAGCAAGGTCGTAGCTGTCGAATTGCAGGCCGGAATCGGGATTGACATTGTGGACGCCGTTGGCCTCCAGCCACACCCACCAATCGCTGTCCGAGGGATATACCTGAAGCATGATGTGCTCGGCCAGATGTTCCGGCGAGCCTATCGGCCCGCGTTTTTCGAGCAAGGCCGGACTGCAAACGGGAAACAGCTCGCAGCCAAACAGGTGGTCGTAATTCAATTCCTGATTGGTGGGTTTTCCGATCATCACGCAGGCATCGACATCGTCGCGATGAAAATTCACGTCATCCTGCGAGGCGTGGAGGCGCACCTGAATCCCGGGATGCAACTGTTGAAAACGCGGCAGTCGGGGAATCAGCCATCGAATGGTGAATGTCGAATACACCTGGAGCGTCATCGCATCCGAGGAACCGGGCGCACGTATCAGATCCGTTCCCTCGGAGATGCGATCAAACGCATCGCGCAGGATCGCATAATAAATTCTTCCGGCTCGGGTCAATTCCACGGCGCGCGTCTTGCGCACGAACAATTCCACGCCCAGGACGGCCTCCAGCCCCTTGACCTGGTGGCTGATAGCCGACTGCGAAACCTTGAGTTCCACGGCAGCTTCCTTGAAGCTCTCATGACGTGCCGCCGACTCGAAGGCGCGCATGGCATTCAAGGGTGGCAATCGCCGCCTGCTGATCACTGGTCTCATTTACCCTCTCAGTAACGGGCTTTTTTTCTGGTATACATGAAAAATACTGGGCCAGAAATAAGCACCCGTCAATGGAAACCCGGGTATAAGGCACGTCATCGGGTGGAAAAACTCAACTGTCGGCGCAAATAGCCCATTTGCCAGCATCGCGCACCGGTGACCGCATTGATGGCAATCGAGATTCTTGCCCTGTCTTCGGGACCCGGCCGGCTGCGATCCCGCGCCCTGCAATTCTTTCTCCTGATACGAATTAGTATTTCTCGTTTTTCGACAAACAAAACTCATTTGCGCGACCCTGCCCCGATTGCGACGATGGCGCTTAGACGCATGCGGTCATGAAAGGAGAATAGATTGTTTGGCATTACGCCATCGGCACGCCTGCGCCCGTCTCCGTACTTTGAGGCAACCCTCGCCGAAGGCGTGACGGCCTTTACGACCTACAACCATATGCTCATGCCCACGAGCTATGGACATCCGGAACAGGAGTACTGGCGTCTCATCGATGGCGTATCCCAGTGGGACGTTGCCTGCGAACGCCAGGTGCAATTGAAGGGGCCGGATGCCGGGCGGCTCGCCCAGATCCTGGCGCCGCGCGACCTGTCGAAATGCCGGGTCGGCCAGGGGAAATACGTGCCGCTGTGCAATCACGCGGGCGTTCTCATCAACGACCCCATCCTTCTGAAACTCGCCGATGACCTCTACTGGCTCTCCATCGCAGACAGCAACATCTGGTTCTGGGCGCGGGCAATCGCCGAGGAACGCGGCCTCAATGTCGCGGTGAGCGAGCCTGATGTTTCACCCATGGCCGTGCAAGGGCCCAAGGCCGAGGATGTCGTGGCGTCGGTATTCGGTGATTGGGTCCGCGAGCTGAAATACTTCTGGTTCAGGGAAACCGCAATCGACGGCATACCAGCGGTGGTAGCCCGATCCGGCTGGTCGAAACAAGGCGGATTCGAGATCTTCCTGAAGGATGGCGCCAGGGGAATGCAGCTTTGGAACATCGTCAAGGAAGCCGGCAAGCCCTGGGGCATCGGGCCGGGCAACCCAAGCTGGTCTGAGCGCGTGGAAAGCGGGCTCATCTCATATGGTGGTGACACCGATAAGGAGACCAACCCGTTCGAAGTGCGCATGGGTAAGTATGTCGATCTGGATGTTGCCGACGACGTGATCGGCATCAAGGCGCTGCGGCGCATCCACGCCGCAGGACCGCAGCGGCATTCGCTGGGCATCATCCTGGAGGGCAAGGATCCCATCACATTTGGATTCGCCTGGAATGATATTCGCAAGGATGGCGTGAAAGTCGGCGACATGACGACCTGTGCCTGGTCCTATCGCTTGAAGAAAAACGTCGGCTTTGCCCTGATCTCGACTCGCTGCAAGGCAGGTGACGCCATCGAAGTCGTCAGGCAGGATAAAGTCATCCCCGGCACACTGACCGAATTGCCGTTTCTGTAGTTTCCGGATTGTGGTCGCCACGCAATGAAAGCGCTGGTCCGGGCCACGGGCATTCCGCGCTATTCAGGAGAAAGCCATGACCGAGAGAGTCGACACCATCCTTGCGGCCGCACGCCGTCACTGCGACGAGGTGATCCGGCCCGAGGTGGATCAGTGGAATGCCATGGGCAAGTGGCCGCGTCACGCATCCGACAAAGCCGCCGCACTCGGATTGACCGGGCTCTATTGTCCCGAGGAACTGGGCGGGCAAGGCCTCTCCCTGGGCGACGGCATCCGGGTTTATGAGGAACTGGGCAAAGGCGATGGTGCCTATGCCTTCGCGCTGTCGATGCACAATATCTGCAGCTATGCGGTCTGCGGATTTGGCACCGATGCGTTCAAGAAGAAATGGGCGCGCGATCTGACCTCCGGGCGAAAGCTGGCGAATTTCGCGCTGACCGAACCGCAGTCTGGATCGGATGCATCGGTCATGCATTCGCGCGGCCGCATCAATGGCGATGGAACCTGGACCATCAGCGGTGCGAAAGCCTGGGTGTCGCTCGCCGGCGTAGCCGATTTCTACCTCACCGTGGTCAAGACCTCAGACGCGCCCGGACACAAGGACATGGCGATGATCGCCATCCCGAAGGAGGCCAGGGGGCTCAGCTTCGGCCCGCGCTATGAGACGCCTTCCTATAATTTCCTGCCGATGTCCGAGATGTATCTCGCTGACGTCACCGTGCCGCAGGAAAACATCATCCTGCCAGTGGGCAAGGGGCTGCAGGGCTCGCTCATGGCCATCGACATCGCGCGTGTTTCCATCGCTTCGGGTTGCTGCGGGCTGATGCAGGCCGCACTCGACACGGCACTCTCTTATTCCAAGAACCGCAAGATGTTTGGTGGCGTAAATCTCGACCTCGATGGCATCCTGTGGATGCTTGGCGATATCGCAACAGAGCTTGAGGCTTCGCGCCTTCTTTATCGTGCCGCCGCTAATGCGCTGGGCACTCCGCAGGGTACCTTGCTCGCCGCACACGCCAAGCGCTTCGTGCCGGACGCAGCAGTCAGGGCGGCCAACACCTGTACGCAGGTGCTCGGCGGCATGGGGCTCCTGAAACCTTATGGGTTGGATCGGCTCAGCCGTCTGTCACAGATGCTGCGCATCGTCGATGGCACCACTGAAATCGCGCGCGTCGTGATCGGCCGGGCCTTGCAGAAGCGCGCCGCAGGATTGCCCGATCTGCCGGTGCCGAAGGGCTTCGGCGAGACCTGAAGCGTTCTTCGCGTTCGGCATGTAATCGAGATCAAAGGGAGATGACGATGAAGGCTCTGCTTGTCGAGAAGGATGCCGATGGAAAGACCCATGCAGCGGTGCAGGAGATCGACGAAGCCCGGTTGCCCGAGGGCAATGTGAAAGTCGCGGTCGAATACTCGACTCTGAACTACAAGGACGGGCTTTGCATCGGCACCGGTGGTGGTCTCGTGCGGACCTATCCCCATGTGCCGGGAATCGATTTCGCAGGAACGATCGAGGCTTCCGACGATCCGCGTTATAGGGGGGGCGACAAGGTTGTGGTCACCGGGTGGCGCGTCGGCGAGACGCATTGGGGCGGCTATGCCCAGAAAGCACGGGTCAAGTCCGACTGGCTGGTGCCGCTGCCCAAGGGCCTCAACTCACGGCAAGCCATGGCGGTAGGAACAGCGGGCCTGACCGCAATGCTGGCGGTGATGGCATTGGAGGATCACGGGCTGAAACCGGATCAGGGACCGGTGCTCGTCACTGGCGCTGCGGGCGGTGTTGGTTCGGTTGCGATCGCCATTCTCGCCGGTCGCGGCTATGAGGTGGCGGCCGTCACGGGCAGGCCGGAAACAGCGGATTATCTGATGTCGCTCGGTGCGAAGCGCATCGTCGCGCGTGTGGAACTCAATGAGACGATCAAGAAGCCGCTCGAAAGCGAGACATGGTCGGGCTGTGTCGATGCGGTTGGCGGCGCAATGCTGGCCCGGGTTCTGGGGCAGATGAAATACGGCGCGTCCGTGGCAGCCGTTGGCCTTGCCGGCGGAACCGCACTGCCGGCCACCGTGCTCCCCTTCATCCTCCGCGGTATCAACCTGCTGGGAATTGACTCCGTGATGCAACCCTTCGCGAACCGCTTGCGCGCCTGGCAGCGCGTTGCGTCCGATCTGCCGTTGGACAAGCTTGAGGCAATGATCGAGCCGGCAACGCTGGGCGACCTGCCGCGCCTTGGCGCAGATATCCTGAAAGGACAGGTAAGGGGCCGCGTGGTGGTCGATGTCAACGCGTAATCCGATGCCCGAGTCACCGGTTGTCGTCATCACGGGCGGCGCGAGCGGTATCGGTCGCACAATGGCCGCCCGATTCCTGCACGAAGGCTGCCGTGTTCACGTCGGCGATGCGGACCCGCGCGCGGTTGAGGAATTTTGCGCTGCGCATCGCGGCGCGAGCGGTAGCACGGCCGACATTGCGAATGTGGCGCAGGTCGATGCGCTGTTTGACGAGGTCCAGAGCCGCTACGGTCGTCTCGACGTCCTCGTCAACAATGTGGGCATTGCGGGGCCGATCGCACCGGTGGAATCGATCAGTCCGGCCGACTGGGATCGCACGATCGCGGTCGACCTCAATGGCTGGTTCTACTGCACGCGTCGTGCGGTGCCGATGCTCAGGTCCGCCGGCGGTGGTTCGATCATCAATATCTCGTCGAGCGCCGCTTTCTTCGGTACTCCCCAACGCGCTCCTTACGTGGCATGCAAGTGGGCGCTGATCGGGTTGACCAAAACCCTGGCGATGGAGCTGGGCCCGGATCGCATCCGGGTCAATGCAATCTGCCCGGGCTGCGTGCAAGGTCCCCGGATTGACGGCGTCATCGAGCGGGATGCGGCGAGCCGTGGCCGGACGGCGGCCGAGATTCGTGCGATGTACTTGCGGCAGAGTTCCATGCGGCTGTTCGTCTCGGCCGAGGACGTCGCGAATCTGGCGTTCTTCCTCGCCTCTGCGCAGGGCGCGACGATCTCCGGGCAGGCGATCGGGGTTGACGGTCACACTGAATCACTTTCCAGCTGGATGGACTGACCCCCTTGCCGGCGACAGGCGGATATTGATGAGGGCCGCGTGGTTCGAGTCTTTTGGGCCGGCCCGCCAGGTCATCAAAGTCGGTGAGCAACCGCGACCCGAGCCAGCTGAAAACGAGGTTCTGGTTGGCCTCAAGGCCAGTGGCGTCAATCCTTCGGATGTGAAGAAGCGCGCCGGCTCGATCCCGAGCCTGCTGGATGGCGGCCTGGTCATCCCCAACAGCGACGGCGCCGGGATCATCGAGGCGGTCGGCGCAGGCGTCGATCGAGGCCGGATTGGCGAGCGCGTCTGGGTCTACCAGGCGCAGTTCGGCAGGCGCTTCGGCACTGCCGCCGAATATGTGGCGCTCGACGCGTCCCGCGCCGTGCGCCTGCCCGATAACACCTCGTTTGAGATTGGTGCGTGCCTGGGCATACCGGCGATGACGGCTCATCGCTGCGTGTTTGCCGATGGTCCCGTCGCCGGCCAGGCGGTGCTGATAACCGGCGGCGCCGGTCGCGTGGGTTACTACGCCATCCAGTGGGCGAAGGCCGCGGGGGCCACAGTGATTGCGAGCGCCAGCAGTCCGCTTGATGAACAGGTCTGCCGGGGGCTCGGCGCGGACCAGGTCTTCAATCATCGCGAGCCCGGTTGGGGTGAACGCGTAAAGTCTCTCAATGGCGGCAAGCCCGTTGACCGGGTCATCGACGTGGAGTTCGGCGCCAACCTGCCCGAGGTGCTGCAGTGCGTTCGTGTCGGTGGCACCATCGCGACCTACTCTTCCACACAGGTGCCAGAACCCAGGCTGCCATTCCTCCGGATGATGTATCTGGACCTGACCCTGCGGCTGGTCATCGTTTATTCGATGCCGGAGTCGGCGAAAGCAAAAGCCATCGAGGACATTACGCGCTTCCTCGCGGACGGCCGACTTCAACACCGTGTTGCCCATCGCGTTCCGCTGGATGAACTGGCGCGAGCCAATGAGCTGATCGAACGGGGTGGCGTGGGTGGTTGTGTTGTGGTGAGGGTCGGATCCTGATGACTCCATCGAACTGGTTGAAGCTGGAGGTGCTCGCAGCCGGATTGCTGCTGGCCAGTTGCCACAGCGACCGCGCGCCGCCCGTGCCGACGGTCAAAGCCAATGGTGAGACGCTGCTGGGCGCGTACAGCGTCCGTCATCCAGAGGTCGCGAGCTTCAAGGGAATACCCTTTGCCGCAGCACCAGTCGGTGAGTTGCGCTGGCGGGAACCGCTGCCGCATGCGCCGCGCGCGGGCACACAGCCAGCACTCGAGTTCGCGGCTGCCTGCTATCAGGACAGCTACAACACGGACTGGTATCGCCGTGTGGGTGCGGCCTTCGGCGCGGATGCGGCAGTGTTTGTCGATCCGCCCTTCAGTGAGGACTGCCTGTACCTCAATGTGTGGACGCCGACCCGCGATCCGGGTGCCGCCCTGCCAGTCATGGTCTGGATACACGGCGGAAGCAACAAGGCCGGTTGGGCATTCGAACCCCACTATCAGGGCGCGAGCCTGGCCGCACGCGGCAATGTCGTGGTGGTCAGCATTGCCTATCGCGTTGGCATCTTCGGTTTCTTCGGCCATCCCGAACTGCGAGGCTCGGCGGCGCCGACCAACTTCGGCCTGCTCGATCAACTCGCGGCCTTACGCTGGGTGCACGACAACATCGGCGAGTTTGGCGGCGACCCGGCCAACACGACGGTCTTCAGTGAATCTGCGGGTGCCGCAGACATCGGCTACCTGATGACCTCACCGCTCGCCCAGGGACTGTTCCACCGGGCGATCAGCCAAAGCGGCGGCTACCAGATGCTGGATGACCTCGATCTGGAGGACGCAGAAAAAGTTGGTTTGACCCTGTCAGCTGCACTGCCGGATAAACCGGACCTGACGGCCCTGAGGAAGCGCTCAAGCGCGGAAATCTTTCAGGCGGCCCGTGAGGTTCTCGCAGATCATCAGTACCGACCCGTGGTGGATGATCTTGTGATAACGGTGCCACCTGCGGCCTTCTATCGCCGCCAGGGTGTGCCGTATGACTTGCTGGTCGGCACCAACGAGAATGAGTGGTACATGTACCTCGACGATGACCCTGCAAAGCTTGCCGATACACTGCGGAATATTCCTCCCGCAGTGCGCATGCTGTTCTCTGCCCGCGCTGCGCAAGAGCCGGATGTGCAGCGTGGTCACGACAAGGCTACGACGATCGTCAAAATGGCGTGTCCGGCCTACCTGATGGCTGCGAGTGTTGCCGGCGACAACCATCGCGCCTGGGTTTATCGATTCACACGCATCAGGCCGGGCCCGGGCGGTGAGCGGCTGCTGGCCTACCATGGCGCCGAGATTCCCTATGTCTTCGATACCCACGACAGCTGGTTCAGCGGCGATGAGACTGATGCCGGCCTGACCACGGCAATGGTGGCGTACTGGAGCAACTTTGCGCGCACCGGCGACCCAAACGGAGCCGGGCTGGTGCCATGGCCCGCATACGCTACGCTGCCACCGCGCGTCCAGGAATTAGGCTCTCGCATCGCGCCCATTGCGGCGCCCGACCGAGCACTTTGTGACCAGGCGGCGGGTAACCTGTATCCGGGCTGGTCACGCTGAGTAATTTGCCTCGCTCTCGAACGTAGATTGGAGCAGCCCGATGCATGACAGCACAGACCAAGCCGCCTTGAAGACAGACTGGACGATGTTCCTCACGACGGTGGCGGTCATTGCGATGATTTGCCTGCCGATCATCGGCTTCCACGACCAGGCCGCTAAGGCGATCACCAGCGCCTACGACACGATCACGACCCGGATTGGCGTCCTCTATCTCTGGTATGGCACGGGTCTCGTGGCCTTTCTTGTCTGGCTGGCCTTCAGCCGCTACGGCGAAGTGAGGCTCGGCGATGCCGATGACCGGCCGGAATTTTCCACGCTCAAGTGGGTTGCCATGCTGTTCTGTGCCGGTGTCGGGGCTGGGCTGCTCTATTGGGCGGTGATCGAGTGGGGTTACTACATCGATAAGCCGCCCTATGGACTCGCGGCACGCAGCGTGGCTGCGACCGAGTGGGCCGCGAGCTACGGCATTTTTCACTGGGGCCCCACCGGTTGGGCGATTTTCTGCCTGCCGACGCTCGCCATCGCCTACCCGTACTACGTGCGCAAAGTTCCCTATCTGCGGCTCAGCACCGGCTGCAGCGCATACCTTCCGGAAGGCGTGACGAGCCGTCGCGGCCGGTTCCTCGACTTCTTCTACATGATCAACCTGATCGCCGGCACCGGTACCTCGCTCGGTTTGTCGACACCGATGATCGCAGCGAATGTTGCCGAGCTCTTCGGTCTCGAACACAACTTCGTGCTGGAGGTTGCCGTGGTGCTGGGCTGCATCGCGATCTTCGGGACGAGTGCCTTCTTTGGCCTGAAGAAGGGTTTCGCGCGGCTCGCTGACGCGACCATGTACTGTGCCTTCGCATTGTTGTTCTTCGTGCTGGCGGTCGGCCCGACCCTGTTCATCTTGAAGATGGGGACCAACAGCATTGGCCTGGTCCTGCAGAACTTCATCCACATGAACACCTGGACCGATCCCGTGACCAACAGCGGATTCGTCGAGAACTGGACGATCTTCTACTGGGCCTGGTGGCTGGCCTACGGGCCATTTGTCGGTATCTTCGTGACGCGAATTTCGCGCGGCAGGACGATACGCGAAGTGATCGGGGGGATGCTGACATTCGGCAGTATCGGTGCGGCGCTCTTCTACATGGTCCTCGGAAATTACGCAATGTATCTGGACCTGAATGGCATCCTCGATGTCAGCCACCTGATGGCGAATGGCGGCGAGCCCGAGGCCATCACAAGAGTCTTGACTAGCCTGCCACTCGGCCACCTGGCGCTGGCTGTATTCGCGGCGGTTGCCGTGCTGCTGCTGGCCACCACGTACGACTCCGCGTCGTACACGCTGGCGTCCGTCTCGACGCAGCGGCTCGAAGCCGGCAGGAATCCGGCGCGCTGGAACTGCGTCTTCTGGGCTTGCTGTCTTGGCATACTGCCGATCACACTGATGTTCATCGAGGGTGGCATCAAGGTCGTGCTCTCAGCCACCATCGTGTTTTCGCTGCCGCTCATCGCCATTGGCGTACTGATGTGCATGTCGCTGACGAAGATGCTGCGCGAGGATATCCACCTGCACCGGCCACCTGCATTGGCTCCTGGTCCGGGCTCATGAGTACTCTGGAGAAATTCCAATAACCACGATTTACGACGCGATCGTCATCGGCGGCGGCCACAACGGGCTGACCGCCGCGGCTTATCTGGGCAAGGCGGGTCTCAAAGTCCTGGTGCTGGAGCGGCGCGCCGTGCTGGGTGGCGCGGCGGTGACCGAGGAATTCCATCCCGGCTACCGCAACTCCATCGCTTCCTACACGGTAAGCCTCTTGCGGCCGGAGGTGATCGAAGAGCTGGAGCTGAGACGCCACGGCTACCAGCCGGTGCGGATGAAGGCCCATCTCAGCATTCTCCAGGACGGGCGCGCGCTCCTGATGACCGGCGACGATACCCATGATCGCGCCGCCGTCGGCCGCTTCTCCAACCGGGATTACGACAATCTCCACCGCTTCCACGCAGCGGTGGACCGGGTGGGGCAGGTGATCCGCGCCCAATGGCTGAAGCCGCCGCCCGCTCTCGGTGGCGGCATCATGGATCTGCTGACGCTGCTGCCGGCGGGGCGCGAGTTTCGCTGCCTCTCGCCCGACGACCGCCATCTGCTGATGCAGCTATTTACTTCGCCCGCGAATGAGATCGCCGAGCGCTGGCTCGAAAGCGAGCCGATGCGCAACATTACCGCCGGTCATTGTGTCTCCGGCAATTTCGCCAGCCTGGATGCGCCGGGCTCTGCGATTCCGTACTTCCATCATGCGCTCGGCGAATTCGAGGGAGAGCGCGGCGCCTGGGGCCATTCCCGCGGCGGCATGGGCGCGATCACCCAGGCGATGGCCGCGTCCGGCCGCGCGCGTGGAGTCGAGTATCGTACGAGCGCGGCGGTCGAGCGGATCATCCTGGAGGGCGGCCGCGCCGTCGGCGTGCGGCTGGAAGGTGGCGAGGAATTCCGCGCCAGGCGCGTGCTCGCCAACACCGATCCCAAGCGCACTTTCCTGAAGTTCGTCGGCCGCGAGAATCTGCCGGAAGGATTCGCCGACGGCATCGAGCGGCTGCGCATGGGCCATGCGACCCTGCGGATGAACCTGGCGCTATCGGGTGCGCCGGAGTTTGCGGCTCTGTCGGGCACTGAGGCTGATATCGCCCGCGGCGCTTCCATCACCATTTTCCCGGAGCGCGCAACGATCGAGGCCAACTATCGCGCGGCGCTGGCGGGTCAGATCATCGACGAGCCCTATCTGGACATCCGCATTCCTTCGGCCATCGATGACACGCTGGCGCCGCCGGGTCATCATGTGATGAGCGTGCTCGGCAAGTACTTTCCCTATCGCCTGGCCGATGGGCAGAGCTGGGATCAGATCGGGCCGTCCGTCGCCGAGAGCATCCTGATAAAGCTGGAAAAGCGTATGCCCAATCTGCGGCGGCTGATCGTCGGCCGGCAGCTGCTGACGCCGTTGGATCTGGAGCGCGTGTTCGGCCTCACCGAGGGCGACATCTTCCACGGCCGCCACGATCTCGATCAGATCTTCGGCCTGCGCCCTCATCCGAAGTCGGCGCAGTTCGCGACACCAATCCCCGGTCTCTATCTCTGCGGCTCTGGCGCTCATCCCGGCGGAGGCGTCTCCGGCGCCCCCGGCCGCAACGCCGCGATGCGCGTGATCAAGGACGCCCGGCGTGGGTAAAGACTTTCTGGGCTGGCGGAGGCAATCATGGTCCTGAGAATGTGCTGTCTGCTGTCGGCTCTGGTGTTCGTCATACCTCAGACCGCATTGAGTTCGCCGGAGTGGGAGGACCCCACAGTATTCTCGGTCGGCACCGAGCGGCCTCGGGCTTCATTCGTCCCGCACGCGGCGCGCGAGGCAGCGCTCAGCGGCGACCGCGCCAGCTCGCCGTATTTCCGGCTGCTGAATGGTGACTGGCGATTCCGTTGGGTGAAGAATCCGTTCGCAGTTCCGTCGGGCTTCGAACAGCCAGCCTATGACGACGCCGGCTGGGACGCCTTGCCAGTACCGTCGAACTGGCAGGTGGTCGGCGCAAACGAGAACCGTCCCTACGATCGACCGCTCTTCTCGAATATCAAGTACCCGTTCAAGACCGACCCGCCGCGCGTGCCGCATGACGACAACCCGACAGGGCTCTATCGCACGCGATTCGAGATACCGGCCGGCTGGAAAGGCAGCAATGTGCTCGTTCACTTCGCGGGAGTGCAATCCGCTTACTACGTGTGGCTGAACGGACAGAAGATCGGCTACCACGAGGATGCGTTCACGCCGGGCGAGTTTGACCTGACATCCCGGCTGCAACCGGGGACCAACGTGCTCGCCGTCGAGGTGATCGACTACTCGGACGGGAGCTATCTCGAAGACCAGGACTACTGGCGACTGGCCGGTATTTTCCGCGATGTCTACCTGGTCGCGCAGCCGCAGGTTCGGCTGCGCGATTTCTCGGTGCGCACGGATCTCGATACGGCCTACCACGATGCGAGGCTGGAGTTGCGCGTAGCGCTCGAGAATCGCTCAGGGATGGCCGCGGCCGGTCACCAGGTCGACGCAACGGTGCTTGCGGCGGACGGTGCCGAGGTCTTCTCGGCGAAGCTGGCACCTGAAGCCGCGGTTTCCGCGGGCGACGAGGCTGTGCTGCAGGTATCGGGTACCGTGCGCGCGCCAAGGCTTTGGACCGCGGAGACGCCGAATCTTTACACGCTCGTGCTGGAGCACCGAGACGGCGCCGGGAACCTGCAGGAAGTCGTCGCGCAGAAGATCGGCTTTCGCGAGGTCGAGATCAGGGCTGGCCAGCTGCTGTTGAATGGCGTCGCGATTACTTTCAAGGGAGTGAATCGCCACGAATTCGACCCTGACCATGGCCGGGTCGTTTCACGCGAACAGATGGTCCAGGACATCCTGCTGATGAAGCAGCACAACTTCAATGCAGTGCGCACGTCGCATTACCCGAATGACCCGCTGTGGCTGGAGTTGTGCGATGAATTCGGCCTCTACATCATTGATGAGGCCAACATCGAAAGCCACGAACTGTGGGAGAAGGGCATCTACATCGCAGACGATCCGGCGTGGACGAACTCAATGGTGGCCCGCGGGGTCGCGATGGTCGAGCGCGACAGGAATCACCCGTCCATCATCTTGTGGTCGATGGGCAACGAGGCGGGGCTCGGGCGCAGCTTTGATGCGATGTACGCTGCCATGAAGGCGATCGACCCGACGCGGCCGATTCACTACGAGAGTCGCAACCCGGCTTACGCGCCCACCCTGTCGAGCTACGACATCATCTCGACGATGTATCCGACGGTCGACCATATCCTCGACCTGATGAACCAGGACACGACGCGTCCGGTGATCATCTGCGAATACGCGCACTCGATGGGCAACGGCTTGGGGGATTTCCGCACCTACTGGGACGCCTACGACAAATATCCGCGACTCCAGGGCGGATTCACCTGGGATTGGGTGGACCAGGCCCTGCGACACCCCGGGCCGGACGGCCGGATGCTCTGGAACTGGGTCAACACGATCGACGGCGCCAATGCCAACGATGGCCTCGTGAATGCGGATCGCACGCCGCAACCGGAATTGCAGGAAGCCAGGAAGATCATGCAGCCGGTCAGGATCGAGGACGTCGACGTTTCAGCCGGACGGCTGCGACTCCGCAATGCCTACGATTTCGTCAGCCTGGCGTATCTCAAGTTCTCGTGGCGCCTGCTCTCGGATGGCATCGAGGTGCAGTCAGGAACGTATGCGGAGTCACTCGACATACGCCCGGGCGAGGACCGGGAAATCGTGCTGCCGTACGACCTCAGCCGGATTCCTGCCCGGCACGAGGGCATCCTCGAGGTGAGCCTCACGCTGCGAGACGATCATCATCCGTGGGCACCACGCGGGCATGAAGTGGCCTGGGAGCAGTTTGCGATACCGAATCGGACCTTTGTTGCTCTGGCTGCAGGGACTGGCCCGTCCGCTCTGCAAGTACGGCACGAGGGCGCGCGGGTGGTCATCGAGGGCGCCGAGTTCTCGGCATCCTTCGACGGCGCGAGCCTTGCCTCCTACCGGTGGAAGGGACAGGAACGGCTGGGTGGGCCGCTCGTCCCGCACCTCTGGCGCGTGCCGACCGACAACGACGAAGGTGGCGGCCGCACGAGCTTCGCCCATCGCTGGCGCGAAGCCGGGCTCGACCACCTGCAGGTCGTCGCGCAGCCGCCGCAAGTGGAACAGCTATCCGCTGACCGGGTACGAGTGACCGGCGAGAGTCGCATCACGGGCGCAAGAGCGGCGCTCGATCTGCATGCGACCTATGAAGTCGCGAGCGACGGCACCGTTTCCGTGACCGGGAAGTTCAGTGCCGACGGCGCGCTGCCCCCACTGCCGCGAGTGGGATTTCAGCTGTCGTTGCCGGGAACCGATGACCGCGTCGAATGGTATGGCCGCGGCCCGCACGAAAGTTACGCCGACCGCAAGGAAGGTGCACGCATCGGTGTGTATACGGCGCGGGTTGGCGATTTGCATTTCCCATACGTAATGGCGCAGGAGAACGGCAACCACACCGACACGCGCTGGGTCGTCATCGCCGACTCGCAGGGGAACGGGTTGCGCTTCTCGGGCGAAAGCAGGTTCGATTTCACCGCGCACGACTACACCGACGGCGCGCTCCAGGCCGCGAAACAGAGCCAGGTGATCGGGCGCGACGGCCGCGTCACCTTGAGCCTCGACCTCGCACAGATGGGCCTCGGCGGTGACGACAGCTGGAGTCCGCGCGTTCACCCGGAATACCGGCTCGCGGAGCCCAAGTACAAGTTTTCGTTCGAGATCCGCCCGTTCGAAAAGGGAGTTGCGCCCGACTAAGGCTGGCCGTGCGGCACCACCGGGAGCACGATCCGCGACGGATAGCGCGGCCCATGATGGACCACGTTGTTGGCGACCGCCCAGGTGCGCTCATCGAAGTTCCGGCCGCCGGTATTCAGGTTGCGGTCCCAGCGGGGAAAATTTGAGCTCGAAACCTCGAGCCGCACGCGATGGCCTTTGTCGAAATAGTTGCTGGTGGCGTGCAGGTCGAGATGGATCTCGTAAACTTCGCCCGGCTTCATGAGCAGATTTTTCGAGAATCCTTCGCGATAGCGCATGCGCAGCGCGCCGTCCTGCACGTTGAACGCGCGGCCATCGGGATAGACATCAACCAGCTTCGCCGTGAAATCCGTGTCAGGCGCGGATGACTCGACGTACAGGATGACTTCGAGCGTGCCCGTTACTTCGATGCCCTCCGCGAGGGCATCGGAGGTATAGACGAGGATGTCGCGGCGCAGTTCGTTCCCGGATTGATCGTACGCGCCTTCGCCTTTTTCCAGCCCGGTGCAGCAGGTCTGACCGCCGAGTGTGGGTACCGGTGACGCCGGATCGTAGACGAAGCGGTCTACCACCTGGCTGCGAGAACTCTGCAGCGCGAGCCTGCCGTCGCCGAGCCGGGTGTTTGCGTTGCTGCTGCTGCCGAGGTACCAGCTCACGTGCTTTGTGCCCGGTATCGGCCAGGCATCCGCCTGCCGCCATTCGTTCCTGCCCATCAGGTAGTACTGCACGCGCGGAATGCCACTGAAGGCGTCGCCATTGCCCTTGAGCCAGTAGTCGAACCAGCGCAACTGCAGCCCGTCGAGGTCGACTCGCGCATCGCCGAGCGGGCGCTCGCCGATCACGGTATTGGCCGTCGCGTTGCCATAGCCGCAGTGAGTCGATGGTGCGAGGATCAGGTACTGATTGGTGGCGGCGCGCCGGCTGACGGCATTCTTCTGGAACAGCTCGAATAACTGCAGCGTTTCGGCGACGCCATAGTCGTACCAGGCGTCGACGAAGACTGCCGGCACATCGAAGCGGTCAGCCTGGGTGGCAAAGTCCATGCTGCGGAAGTACTCGCTGTCGGGCTCGCTGGTCGCGAACAGGCGGTACTCATTCGGCGGCAGGCCGCGCCCTTCCAGCGCATCGGCGATCGGAAGCCCGGCGAGCATTTCGCCGTAGCCCGACTGGTCAATGGTCGGCGCCTGCCGGAACAGCTTCGCTGCCGGGGAGCGGAACCACTCGCCTCGATCCACCCAGTCGGGCGGCCCGTAGTAGATCTCGCCGCCGCTGTTGAAGAACCAGCCGGCCGTCTGTGCAAGTTCGAAGACGCCACCATCAAAGGACATCCAGGCCCTTCCCGGCACGTAGTAGCCACTCGCGGAAGCCATCGGGAAGGCGGCAACATGATTCGGATGACGAGCAGCGGCGAGGGTCAGCTGCATTTCGCCAAGGAACGAACAGCCGGCGCTGCCGACCTTGCCGGTCGACCATTCCTGCTGCGTCAGCCAGGTGACGGTGTCGTAGCCGTCTACCCGGTTGTTGCGGCCGGGCCGGAAACGACCCGTCGATTCATATCGCCCTCGCACGTCCTGGATCGCGACGACGAAGCCGGCAGCAACCAGTCGCGGCAGAAGCTGGTCGTTGTCGAACACGTCGTTCTTGCTGTAGGCCGTGCGCAGCAGAACGATCGGCCAGGGGCCCGGGCCGTCGTTCGGAAAGTAGAGGTCAGTCGAAAGCACAGTGCCGTCGCGCATGGGAACCATGACGCTGCGCTGCACCTCTGCCGCCGAGGCGTCCATGCACCAGGCCGCGACCCATGCCGCGAGCAGGCAGAGTGGCCCGCGATTCAAGGGCGCCGGGCGCGACGCGCCAGTCCAAGCATCGCGAGACCAAACAGGATCATCAGTCCGCCCCACCAGGCGTTGACGTTGTAGCCCGCCGAGCCATCCACCTTGACGGGCGTCGTGAACAGCCCGTAGCTGACCAGCAGCGCGCCGATCAGGAAGAACATCAGGCCGATCGGGAGGCGAATGTCGAATCTCATGGTCGGTCTCCGTGACTGACGTGCCGGCGCTACCAGAACAGGATGTTGAGAACCACCACGGCCGCGAGCGCCAGCGCGCCGAGGACCTCGGGCCGCGCGAACCAGCTCGTCGCCGAATCGTCGACACGCGGCGTCATCGAATACACGAGGCCCTTCAGGCGAACCTGGTCGGGCGCCGTGGTCGCAAGGCTCACGAGGATGGTAACCACAAAGCAGCTCGACCAGGCGATGATCGCGGTCCAGAAATTCTGTGCCATCTCGCTTGGATAATGATTGAGCACCGCGATCCAGCCGCCTTTGACTCCCGGCAGCGAGAGACCGGGCAGCGTGAGTCCATGATGGATGGCCGCCGCGAGCGTGCCGCCGATCAGTCCCGTGAAAGCGCCGTGGCCGGTGGCGCGCTTCCAGAACATTCCGAGCAGGAATGTAGCGAACAGCGGCGCGTTGATGAAGGCAAACACCAGCTGCAGCACGTCCATGATGTTGTTGAACTCGGAAACGAGGTAGGCGGCGGCCAGCGAGAGCAGTATGCCGACCACCGTCGCCACCCGGCCCATCCACAGGTAATGCTGGTCGCTGGCATCGCGGCGGATGTAAGGCTGGTAGATGTCGTTGGTCCAGACGGTGTTGAACGCCGTGACATTGCCGGCCATGCCCGACATGAAGCTGGCGATCAGCGCGGTCAGCCCCAGGCCGAGCAAGCCGTTCGGAAAGTAATGGCCGAGCATGACCGGAATGACGAGATCGAAGTTCGGCGAGCCGTCCGGCTTCGCTGGGATCGACAGGCCACTGGCCGCGTCCTGGCTCAACGAAATCGCGATCATGCCGGGCAGGATGACCAGGAACGGAAACAGCATCTTCGGCAAGGTCGCGATGATCGGCGCGCGTCGCGCGGCCGACATCGATTCGGCCGCCATCGCACGCTGGACCAGCAGGAAATCCGTGCACCAGTAGCCGAATGACAGCACGAAACCGAGGCCCATGACCATTCCGAACCATTCGATGCCCATGGGATTCGCAGCCGCGCTCCCCATGTGACGCCAGGACTCGCTCCACGCGCCGGCTGGGTAACCCTGCGACGTTGCCACGGTGGCAAGGCCCGATGTCAGGCCGTCCCAGCCGCCGATGTCGATGAGGCCCAGGATGACGAGCGGCGCGAAGCCGAACACGATGAGGAAGAACTGCAGCACTTCGTTGTAGATGGCGGAGGTGAGCCCGCCGAGCGCGACGTACACCAGCACGATGCCGGCGCAGATCCACATGCTGACGTCGAAGTCCCAGCCGACCAGCAGGCTGAGCAGCAGGCCCATCGCGTACATCGAGATGCCCGAAGACATCACGGTCATGACCGTGAACGAGACCGCGTTGAAGCCCCGGGTCTTTTCGTCAAAGCGCAGCCGCAGGTATTCGGGAACGGAGCGTGCTCGTGAGCCGTAGTAGAAGGGCATCATGAACAGCGCCAGGAACACCATCGCTGGAATTGCGCCGACCCAGTAGAAGTGGCTGGTCGCCATGCCGTACTTGGCGCCCGACGCAGCCATGCCGATGACTTCCTGGGCGCCGAGGTTGGCCGACATGAACGCGAGTCCCGCGACCCACGCCGGCATCGACCGGCCGGACAGGAAAAAATCCGTGCTGTTATGGATGCCGCGCTTGGCCACGACGCCGATGGCGACCACGAAAAGAAAGTAGGCCAGCAGGATCGACCAGTCGATCAGGCCCAGTCTGATTCCGGTATTCATGTCGCATTGTCTCTCAGGTTGGACGCGGCCGACTCGGGCGTCAGGTCGCGTTGCGGCATACCGAGCATTTCGAAGCCGACAAGGTACTTGCGGATCGTGGCCGAACGCAAAAGCGGCGGATAGATGTGCGCGTGCAGCTGCCACTCGGGGTGTGCCTGCCCGTCGCTGGGGCGCGCATGAAAGCCCATCGAATAGGGAACCTGCGTCTGGAACAGGCGATTGCAGGCGCGCAGGGTGCGTTGAAGCACGTCGGTGTATCCCGCCAGTTCTGCGTCGCTGAATTCGTCGAGCCCAGCCATGGCGCGTCGCGGCAAGATCATCGTTTCATAGGGCCAGATCGCCCAGAACGGCACCATCGCCACGGCAAATTCATTCGCGCAGACAATCCGGATGCCGGCTTCCAGTTCGGCTTTCACGTAGTCCAGCAGCAGAGATCGCCCGTGCTGCTGGAAATAGCGGCGCTGTGACTCCAGTTCCTTGCCTGGCTCGTCAGGCAGGCTGCTGGTCGCCCAGATCTGCGCGTGCGGATGATGATTGCTGCAACCCATCATCCGGCCGCGATTTTCGAATACCTGCGCATGAGCAATGTCGTCGCGACGGTCCAGCTGCCGCCACTCCTCGCTCAGGAACCGCAGCGCACGGCAGGCCTGCTCCGGCGCCATGTCGGCAAGGCACAGGTCGTGACGCTCCGAGAAGCACACCACGCGGCAAACGCCAGTCTCCGGCTCGCTGACAAAAAAATTGTGTCTGGCCGCAGCGCCGGAGCTCGACGCGGACAGGGCGGGGAAATCGTTGTCGAATGCAAATGGACCGGAATAGGCCGGATTGTGCGTGCCGGCGGCGCGCGCATTGCCCGGGCAGAGATAGCAGTCCGTGTCATAGCTCGGCAGGACTTGCGACTCGTCCGCCTCGATCTGCCCCTGCCAGGGGCGCAGGGAGCGGTGTGGCGATACGAGTACCCATTCGCCGGTGAGCAGGTTCATTCTGCGATGCGAGTGTTGCTCCAGGCTCATTGCCGGCCCCCGTCCGCCGCGCGCGGGTTCATCATCACCTCGCATGCGGCGCCAGCAGTCTCGACCAGATAATGCCAGGGTTGTTTTCCCAGCAGGGTCGTTGATCCGTCGATGATTGCCTGCATCGTGCGATCGTGTTCCGCAGATGCGAGCAGCGACAGCATGCAGCCGCCAAATCCGGCACCCACCATGCGCGCACCCAGAACTCCCGGGCAACGATTGGCATTCTCAACCAGGGCATCAAGTTCCGGGCAACTGACCTCGAAATCATCACGCAGACTGGCGTGGGAGGCATTGATCAGGGCTCCCAGTTCGTTGACGGCGCCACTGCGCATTGCTGCATACGCCAGGCGGACGCGCTGGATTTCGCTCACTACGTGCCGGCAGCGGCGATAGAGCGCATCGTTCAGCAATGACCTGGCCTCCTCGATCTGCGTCAAACTGGCGTCGCGCAGCGCCTGAATGGCGGGCCAGCGGTCCTTCAGCAGCCGCAGGCCCTCCGCACATTCTGCACGTCTGCGATTGAAAGCGCCGTCCTGCAGCTGGCGGCGCACACCACTGTGGATCACGAGAATCCGCGCGGCCGGTGGCAGGGCAACAGACTGGTGCGTGACTGAACGGCAGTCGAGCAGCGTTGCCATGCCCTGATGGCCGCAGGCGATCGCGTACTGGTCCATGATGCCGCAGCCCACGCCAACGAAATCCACCTCCGCACGCTGGCACATCAGCGCCAGTTGCCTGGCTTCCACGTCGATACCAGCCACTGCCAATAAAGCGAGGGCGAGGGATACTTCCAGCGACGCGGAGGAGCTCAGGCCCCCGCCAAGGGGGATGTCGCCCTGGATCAGCACGTCCGCACCCTGTAGCTGCAATCCTGCCGAACGAAGCGAAGCAACCACGGCCACGACGTAGTCAGACCACCGCCCACCCCGTGTTGTCACCGGGCGATCGACGTCTACCTGGGTCTGTTCGTCAAAGTGCGACGAGTACACACGCAGGCTACGATCCTGGCGCGGGGCGATGGCGACCCACGAGTACAGCCCGATTGCGACGGGGAGTACCAGGCCGTCATTGAAATCCGTGTACTCGCCAATGATATTGACCCGCGCCGGTGCACGGAACAAGCGCGGTTGCGCGCCGAATCTGGCAACGAATTCCGCGGCCACGGATTCCGGACCATGCGCCGTGGATCTGGCCACTGCTGCGCCCGGCGTCATGCTTTCGCAGCCGCTGGCGTTGGGTCGAGACTCACTTCCAGTGACCACTCCCGTCGTTCGCCCGGCCGGAGGAATGCGACCACATCAGTTGCCAGGGCTTGAGAGAGGCTGTCGCATGGCGCTGTCGAGGGCTCCAGGCCGAGATTCAGGTATGGGCTTCCGGTGGAGCCGGACCAGCCACGGTTATTGAGCCACAATCCCAGCCAGGGTACGAGTGTGCTGTCATAGCGCATTGTGAGTTGCTCGCTGCCGTCTACCGACCCGACACCCACTTGACCGGGCAAGGTCGAGCGAACGAATACCTTGGCGGCAAATGTCTCACCGCCTTGCGGCTCACTGAAGCAGGCGGACAGGTTGATTGGCCGGCCCGAAGCGGTTGGCAACCAGGGCCACCGAATCGGGCCGTGGCTGTTTGCGCTGCACATTCCATGCACTGAAGAGACAAGAATTTCCTGACCTTCAGGAATGTGTATCAGCATGCCGGGCTCCATGGCAATCAACGGATGCGCGCACCAGAACCATGGGACGGTCGTTGATCCGGTGTTTTCAAGGCGATAATCCACTCGGAAGAGCGGCTGATCCGACTCGAGCACCACGGTGCGACGCCAGGCATAGTCGAGGGCCTTGCCCGATGCCGTCAGCGCGCAAGCAGGGTTGCCGCGATCATCGACGCCCAGTTGATCAACATCCCATGACTGCCCGACCAGGTCGCCGTGATCGGGAACGTCACAACGCGTGCCATCCGGCAATTCAACCTGCCCTGGCGTCACGGACAGAAGGATGTCATCCCATCCGCCGGAATCGAGTACGGCATCGAAGTTGTCGCCGTAAGCCGGTCGCCCGGGCGGCAATCCAGGATTCCTCCACAGCCAGTTTCTGCCGGATCGCCGATCCGTTATCTCGATGATCTTTCCGGCGACTTCTGGAAGAATCGAGATGCGCATTGACTGGTTTTGCAGGCGGATCCTGCGCAGTCCGCCATTCCAAAGGTCTTCACTGAATCCTGCCAGGGCCATGTACGAAATCCGTCGGTGCGGGAGGGTCTTGCTGCTCAGATCGTTGCTGATGGCGGACAGCAAGTATAGAGCCCCTGCATTTCGTGCAGCCGGCTCGACGTGCGGCGGAATTCGAAGGCCAGTTACTCACCGCGGTGATCGCCGGTCGTAGCGGGCCTGGGCCCGCCAGCCCCTACTCAGGTTCGATGTAAAGATCCGCGATCCGATCGTCCGGCGCCAGGGCGACCTGAACGCGAAGCGTTCGCGATCCAAAGTGCGCGGCGTAGGTGGATACTCGATCGTCGCCCAGTTCCCGGCGGTCCAGCAGCTCCAGGCGCTCCAACGCACCGAGCGTCTGCAGCAGTTGCGCATATCCGCCGATCAGCTCAAGGAAACCGCGGTTCGCGTAGCGCAATTGCTGTTCAGGCAGCTTGCCCCCGGCAACGGCGTCAAGCAACCCGCGAACGCGCGCGGCAGTGGCAGGGTCGCTGTCCGGAATGGGCGTGGCAGGCCGTATCTTCGCAATTGCTGGATCGAAAATCGCGGCGATGCCATCAACGAAGCGCGAGGGCTCCGCATCGATCAGATTGGCAAGCACGACGATCGTGAGATCATCTTTGCGGTATCGGGAGATATAGGCCCTGAAGCCCTGCGAACTGCCTGAATGATGAAACCAGGGCCCGCCGTTTGACTCGTCGATGGACCAGCCGAAACCGTACGGATATGACTTGCCGCTGCTGAGCCTGACCGGCGCATGGATCTGCGCCCAGCTCTCAGCCGAGAGAATCGCTCCAGACCGCAAACCACGGTCCCAGGCAGCAAAGTCTGCGAGGCTGAAATAGAGCGATCCATCTGCGGTCGTATTCACCGATGGGGCGTACCATTCCTGGTTCTTGATCTCGCCATTAACGAGGCGGTAGCCCGCCGCACGGTTGGGGACGATGTCTTCGTCACTGATGACCCGTGCCGTCCTCATCCCGAGCGGCGCGAATACACGCTCCTTCAGGACATCGCCGTAGAACCGGCCGGACACGCGGCGGACGAGATAGCCGAGCAGGACGTAGCCGGTGTTGCTGTAGTGCCATCGCGAGCCTGGCTCGAATTCGAGAGGCAGGCCATAAATCGCCTTGGTCATCTCCTCTTCCGTGTAGTCCCGCCGCACATCGAATACGTCCGTTCCGCCATTCCACAGGCCGTCGAAATAATCCTGGATTCCGGAGGTATGCGTCAGCAGGTGGCGAACCGTGATCGGGCGCCAGCTTTCCGGCGCATCGGTGAAGTACTTCGTGATGGAATCATCGAGCGAAAGCTTGCCGTCTTCCACCTGCAGCATCACGGCAACGGCGGTGAACTGCTTACCGACCGATCCTGACTGGAACACGGTCTCGCTGGTCACTGGCACCTGATGTTCGATGTTTGAGTCGCCGTAGCCCTTCGCGATGAGGACCTGGCCTTTGCGAAAGATGCCAATGGCAGCGCCGGGCATCTGCTGCCGGCGCATTTCCGCAGCGACAAACTCGTCCACCTCCCTGGCGAAGCCGGCGGGGACCGGCGTGTCTGCCGCCCTGCAGCCCATCGCAAGGGCGTAAAGAACCGCGCCCGCTACCCACACGACCTTCATGCCGGCATCCGTTCGCGCCTTCACGGCCGGATGACAGCCGTATTCTTCACGAAGCTGACATTCAGCTTCGGCAATCCAAATGCCTTCGTCTGATCGGTGACCTGCCCAAAGATCGCGGCCGCCGTCCCCGCATCCGTCACCGACCGGGGAATGCCGCTCTCCGTGAGCTTTGCGCCGTAGCCTCCCTCGACCGGATGCAACACGATCTGCGACAGCTGATTGCCCTCGAACCGGCAACTGGCGATGACACTCTGGAAGGTGAAGGCGTTTGCGAAATAGGCCTTGTTCAAGGGCGCGGTCAAATCGTATTCGGTCGCCTTCTCCGGGAATTCCCAGGACTTCGTGAGCAGCGCGCGGTTGGCCTGAAAAAGATCGTGCGGCAGCAGTTCTTGGACATCACTCCAGAAAAAATTGCCGAGTCCGTAGAAGATCGGCCGGTAGCCCCGCGCCGGGGACTGGTAGATCTCGATCGGGCCGAGATTGTGATTTCCGGTGACGACGAAGATATCCGCGCCGGAATCGATGGCATCCCGCGCCAGCTGTTTCAGGAAATTGCCCGGGCCGAGCGGCGAATCGTCACGATCGCAGCCCGTCGAACATTCATGGGAATGAATGGACACGATGACGAAATCGGCATTCTCCTGCGCTGAGCGAATGCTCCTGTAGATGTCCGCGAGGTCCTCCGGATCCATGGAATATTCGTACGAGAACGCAGCGGCCTGGCGGTATTTCGTGCCAAAGAGCCGGCCTTCGGTGGGCGATTCACCGCAGTTCCGGCCGTGCAGCGCGCACTCGGCTTCCGCGAGCGGCTTGATGGCCGCTGGCGGAACGTCGACGACCGGCGTCAGATGCAGCGCGCTGATGCCGGGCCGCCCGGGCGATGCTCCGGACCCGGGCAGCGATTCGGTCGTCGGTCGAAATGTCGACGCCAATGAGACGAGCGCCACGCGCCCCGCGGTGCTTTCGAAATACTGCGGCGCCCGTGCCAGTCCATGCGTCTCGCCGGCACCGGCGTGGACTATGCCGGCTTCATCCAGCCACCGGCCGGTCTCGCGCATGCCCTCGAGGCCCCAGTCCATTGCGTGATTGTTGGCTCGGGAGACCATCGTGAAGCCCATGGCCCTGAGATCCCGCGCAACTGCAGGCACCGACGAATTGGTCCAGTCGCCTTCCCACGAATACGGCGAACCCTTGAACGATCGTTCGTCGAAAATCGTCGTCTCCAGATTCCCAAAGGTGACGTCGGCTTGCTTGAGAAGATCCAGCACGGCGCTGAAAGCCGGCAGTCGCGCCGCGTACTGCGACAGTGAACGCGAAATGATCAAGTCACCGACGGACGTGACCACGAAGCCATCCGGCACGCTCGCCTGCAATTCTCGCCCTAGCGGGCGCACGGCGTCGAATTGGGTCGCGTCCTTGACTACCGGATCGCCGGGGCCAAAGCGGGATTCCTGCGCATGCGTGCCCGGGCCGACGATGGTGAGTGAAATGCAGGCTGCAAACGCGACCAGCAGTTTTCTAGTCATGCCCATTTGGCTCCTGTCCGGAAGGCTTGCCAGCGTAACCCCGCGCGGGCCTAGTCCAGCAGCTTCGCCTCATAGGGATACAGCGAAAGCACTGACGAGCCGTCGGCATTGACCCAGACTTCGTCCTCGAGTTTCACGCCGTCCTGCAGGCCGACTTTGCCGGCGTAGCATTCGACCGCCAGCACCATGTTCTCCCGGAATTCGCCTTCTGGCATGTCGGTGTCCGGGTCGCCCGGGAAGGGAATATTGGGCGGTTCATCGTCGGTGCCGATGCCATGGAGGATCACACCGTAATTCTGGGCCTGATAAGGCTCGGGCAGGACCGGACATCGGGCCGCGTATTCTGCATAACTCACGCCTGGCTTGATCAGCTCGATGCAGCCTTGCACGAAGTCATGGGCCACCTTGTAGGCCTCCTTTTGCGCGGGGCTCGCCTTGTCGCCGCACAAAAAGGTGCGCGAGATGTCGCAGGCGTAACCCTCGGGGCCGATCATGTCGGTATCGATCGCGACCAGATCGCCGGGGCGGACCAGCTTGCTGCCGGCTTCTTGAAGCCACGGGTTGGTCTTGTGGCCCGAGACGATCAGCCGGGTGGAGCAGTGCTCTCCGCCGAGCGCCAGCATGCGATGCCAGTAGGTCGCCAGCAGTTCATTCTCCGAGATGCCCGGATGGATGACCTGCTCCATGTCGAAGAGCGCCGCTTCCGCCACGGCGCACGACTGTCGCATCAACTCGATTTCGTCCGCAGTCTTTATGACGCGGGCGGACATGATGGCGTCGTCCGCGTCGGTGAGACGCAGACCCTCGTTCTGCAGGGCGGTGAAGCCGTAATAATCCAGGAGGTCGACGCCGATCTGCGCGTCGGCGAGGCCCCGTTCGCGCAACACCTCCCTGATCCCGGCCGCCCAGTTCGCGGCGATCCTGGTCGAGGCGCCGTCGGTGAAGCGGGCCTGCCAGAAAATCGAGGGGCGCACGTCCGGCCAGAACCACTTTGCCCGGAACTCAGCCCCGCCATATTCGAAGATGACCGGATCACCCTGGTCCGGCACGACGATGTAGTGCGCGAGGTTCACCGCCGTCCATAGCGGCATGACGCCGACTCCCGTGCAGTAGCGGATGTTCATGATGTCCGTGAGCACCAGCGCGCCAATCTGGCGTGCCGCCATCTCACGCTGCACCTTGGCTAGCCGGTCGTGGCGCAACTGCATGAAGTCGACCACCGGCTCCATCAGTGTGTTGGCCTGGCCGATCAGGCGCTTGTCATGTTCCACGACGGCCGGACTCAGTTGCCGCTGGGGCTGGGTAACAAACCGGCCAATGACGGCTGTTCACCCGGCCGCTTCACCAGCTTGCCGCCGATCATGACCATGGATACGCGCTCCAGTGCGCTGATATCGACCAGCGGATTGCCGGGCACGGCAATGATGTCGGCGAGCTTGCCGCGCTCGATGGTGCCCAGGCGATCGTCCCAGCGCAGCAGCTCGGCGGCTACGCGGGTACCGGCCTGGATCGCTTCCATCGGCGGTATTCCGGCCTCGACGAAGACCGCGAATTCCCGCGCATAGAATGTCGGATCGGCGATGCCGGCGCCAAGGTCGAGTCCCACGACGACCTTGACACCCGCATGCTGGGCGCGCGCGATAGCAGCCAGGAACTTGCCGCGGTAATTCTTGATGTAGTCGTCGTTCTTGTCCTGCGCGCGCAGCCGGTCGCCTTCCGCGTAGTAGTCGCCGATATACACCGTTGGCACGAGAAAGGTCCCGCGCTTCACCATCATGCTGATGGCCTCGTCGTCCATGTAGGTGCCGTGCTCGATGGACCGCACACCCGCTGCCACTGCCTGCTTGATGCCCTCGGTGGCATGGGCGTGGGCGGCAACCGGCACGCCGAGGCGATTGGCCTCGTCAACCGCTGCGCGCAGTTCCTCGGGGGAAAAAGCGACGTTACGCGGATCGTCGCCCACCGATTCGAAGGCGCCCGTGACCAGCAGCTTGATCCAGTCCGAGCCATACTTCACTTCCTGACGAACCGCCTTGCGGATTTCCTCGGGTCCATCGGCGATCAGCCCGTCCGCGCGCACCTGCTGCTCGGGAGACAGGTAGTTGACGTCTCCGCCACCGCCGGTGATCGAGATGTAATGCGCTGCGCCGGTAAGGCGCGGGCCGATGAAAACGCCGGTATCAATGGCGCGGCGGATGTCCTGGTCGGCGTAGAACACGTCCGCATCGCCCACCACGCGCACGCTGGTCCAGCCTGCGAGCAACAGGCGCTGCAGCCCGGCCAGCCCCATCAGCGCCTTGAACGCCGAAGAGTTCTCGAGATGTGCGCTCTGGTAGTCGCTCGCAAACATCAGCGGATGTTCATGGGCGTTGATCATCCCGGGCATCAGCGTCGCATCGCCCAGCTCGACGATCTCGGCGCCCGGTGGAATGATCGAGCGATCGCCCACCGCGACGATGCGATCGCCGTCGACCAGCACCACACCATTGGTGATGGGCGTGGCACTGCGTCCGTCGATCAGGCGATCCGCAACCAGGGCCGTCGCGGCACGGGCAGAGCCGCTGAGCGCGAGCAGCGCGAGCACTGACGCAGTGACCAGTACGCGGCACGCGCACACCCTGCAAGTCAAATTGGGGGAAGCCTGTTGCATGAGATTGTCCCGCCGAAGGCTGAGTATAGTTGGCGATATTGGAGGCGCAATGATAGCGCGGCGCAGGGCCCGCGGCGGTTGGGCGTAAGGATCAGGTCGGCTCGCCGTTCGTCCGCATCTCCGATTTGCCATACAGTATGGGTCGGAGGTGTGTCCGAAACCATGGACAACGCACGAGCTGAACAGTCGGTTCTATCCATGGTTCTGCTACCGGCCATTGCGCTCACCCCGGTTCCGATTTTCACGCATGAATGAGGACTTATGGCAGCCGAGTACCCGGTAAGCAAACTGAACAAGGTCAGGCAACTTCGGGAGAAGGGCCGCTATGACAGGGAAAGCGTGCATCGGATCCTGGATGCCGGACTCGTAGCACAGGTTGCTTTCATCGAAGACGGAAATCCGGTCGTCGTACCCATGATTTATGGTCGCGATGGCGAAACCGTGTATTTGCACGGCGCGCGCAAAGCCCGGGTAATTCGCATGGTTGAAGGCAGCGATAAGATCTGCCTGAACGTGACCCTGCTGGATGGCATCGTGCTGGCTCGTTCCGCGTTCAATTCCTCGATGAACTATCGCTCGGTAACCGTCTTCGGCACACCAAGCCTGGTCGAAGGCAGTACGGAGAAACTGCGCGCCATGAAGGTCATCAGCGAACACCTGATGCCGGGCCGCTGGGACGAGCTGCGGGTACCTCATGAGAACGAAGTCGAAATGACCGGCGTGATCGCGGTGAAAATTGACGCTGCATCCGCCAAGGTGTCCACGGGAATGCCGGTCGATGAACCCGATGACTATGCCATCCCGGTCTGGGCCGGCGTTTTGCCGCTGACATCGCAATTGCAATGCTTGCGGGACGATGAGCGGCTGTTACTAGGTGTCACGGCATCCGTCACGGTGCGTGCATTGCAGAACAGAATCCTTTAGTCAGTCAGGTTCGATGTTCAGCGGAGAGAAATTTGCATTAGTATTGAGTGGCTTTGTTGAAAGCGAACGCATCGCTTCGGTCGTCACGCGTTGCCTTCCATCTGAGTGCGGCCGGCGCCGCGAACGGACTGGGCGAGGTCGGTCACTTTCTCCGCTTGGCCGTTGGCAGCGAAAGTATTTCCATGGTAATTGCCGAATGAACAGCGCGTCAGCCGTGCTGCTTTGCAGAATGCCTTGGCTGAAGCCGGCTTTCGGGATCGGGTCAGGTATTTGTTGCCCAAGCTCTCACCCATATCTGCGCACGGAGGATTGTACTCTTCGACGATCAGGGCAGCGCCCGAGGGAAATTTTAGAATCGTGCCTCGCGGCAGCCGCGACAGCGCAACCACGCCGGACAAGCAGAGGTTGGCGCCAAGGTCAGAAGCCTGCAGCGGTTCGCTCAAGTCCATCTGGCTGCTTATTGCGGCCAGTTCTTCGATCGAGACGGCCGACCACTGGCGCTCGTTTCGGCGGTATGTTCCCTTCGGCTGCTTGTCTCCCAGCCAGGTTTCGCGCACAAACGAGCGGTGCCGGTCGCCGACGATGCCGTCCAGCTCAACCTGGATGCACGGACAAGCCGGTTTCGCCAGCTCGCCTCGCGTACCCGCATGAACTGAGACGACTTTAGCCTTGAGTGATTTCATATGACACCCCGAGCGTTGTTCAGCACGCAGCGCGATCCAGCGCATCACGCGCGGGTAGCACTTTAGAATGCTGGTTTGCACGTATCCCTGCAACGACCCGAGTAAGCATGCCTATAGGCGATGTCGCTTGTCGCTGACTGGTGCGCTAACATTTTCAGATGCCATAAGGATGAGATCATGGCCATCAAGCACGTCAAAGCGATCGCAGCCATTCCATCCGAGAAGTTGGAAGATTGGGGTCTCGTGGCATTACCCAAGTCCGCAACGGTCTCGCGACTGCGCGGACTGGTCATCAACGAACACCCGGATGGCTCGTCCGCCGGCATCTGGGAGTGCAGCCCGGGGATCTGGACGCGCCAGGTGATGGATGCGGAGATCAGCACATTCCTCAAAGGGCACGCGCTGTTTCATCCGGATGAGGGCGAGACCCTGGATATCAGGGCTGGAGACACGGTGTACTTCGACGAAAACAGCAAGGGCACCTGGGAAGTGCTGGAGACCGTGCGCAAGGCCTATTTGACCTTCAAGCGGCGATGAGCGGCTTCGGTGTCGAATTTCAGTCAACCGCGCCCGGGTGCGCGAATCAAGGAGCGACGAATCATGCCGGAAATCAGCAGTCAGCATCGGTGTGCGGCACTCGTGGATCTCGTCGAGTGTGAGTCATTTGGCGTACCGGTCGGTGCGCTGCCGAAACAGACCAACTCCAGTTTTTTTCAGGGAGGAAATTTGACGGCGGGTACCTGGGAGTGCGAACCCGGTACGCTGCAGCTCGACTTGGATGTCACCGAGTTCTGTCACTTGCTGAAAGGCCATTGGGTACTGACGTCCGACTCCGGTCGGGTGACCGAGATCAAGGCGGGAGACAGCTGGGTCTTTCCGCGCGGATGGAAGGGCACGGCCCGGGTCGTGCAAACCGTCCGCAAAGTTTACTTGATCATCAGCTGAGGCTCCTCCCGGAGGTCACCTCGGCGCGGCCGCCGATCAGGCGACAATCCGCCTGATATCAACACCGGACGACGGCAGCGGCGAGCCGGTGCTCGCCTTCGAGCACCGCTTCGACCGGCGGAGTGGCGCACGATGACCTCCAAGCTCCAGCAACTCGGTCACTACGTCGACGGCAAGGCCGTTGCCGGCAACTCCGGTCGCACCGCGCCGGTCTAAAACCCCGCACTCGGCGTTGCGACGAGCGAGGTCACGCGCGGCCTCGAGATCGTCGAGTTCGCCTGCGGTATCCCGCAGCTGCTCAAGGGCGAGTACAATGACGCGGTCGGCCGCGGCATCGACAGCTGGTCGCTGCGTCAGCCGGTCGGCGTCTGCGCCGGCATCACGCCCTTCAACTTCCCGGCCATGGTGCCGATGTGGATGTTCCCGGTCGCGATCGCCTGCGGGAATACTTTTATCCTGAAGCCCTCCGAAAAGGACCCCGGCTGCCCGCTGCGACTCGCGGATCTCATGACCGAGGCCGGCGCGCCCGCGGGCGTGCTGAACGTCGTGAACGGCGACAAGGATTCGGTCAACACGCTGCTGACCGACCCGGGCGTCGACGCCGTCAGCTTCGTCGGCTCGACGCCGATCGCCGAGCACGCGTACCGCTCAGGCTCCGAGGCCGGCAAGCGCGTCCAGGCGCTCGGCGGCGCCAAGAACCACATGGTCGTGATGCCGGACGCGAATCCCGCGGAAGCGGCCCACGCGCTGGTCGGCGCGGCCTACGGATCAGCGGGCGAGCGCTGCATGTCGATCTCGGTCGCCGTGACCGTCGGCGATGCCGGCGACCGGCTGATCGAGGCACTGAAACCCGAACTCGCCGCGATCAAGGTGTTGCCCGGCACGGCCGAGGGCGCGGACATGGGCCCGCTCGTCACCCGCGAACACCGTGAGCGCGTACTTGGTTACGTCGAGACGGGCGTGAAGGAAGGCGCGAAGCTGGTCGTGGACGGGCGCAAGCTCACGGTCGCCGGCCACGAGCAGGGCTTCTTCATGGGCCCGGTGCTGTTCGACGGCGTGACCGAGTCGATGCGCATCTGCCGCGAGGAGATCTTCGGGCCGGTGCTCGTCGTGATTCGCGTGAAGACCCTCGACGAGGCGCTCGGTTTGATCGAGCGCCACGAGTTCGGCAATGGCACCTCGATCTTCACGCGCGACGGCGGCGCCGCGCGCGAGTTCAGCCGCCGCGTCGCGGCCGGCATGGTCGGCATCAACGTGCCGATCCCGGTGCCGATGGCCTTCCACTCCTTCGGCGGCTGGAAGCGCTCCCTGTTCGGGCCGCTGCACATGCACGGGCCGGACGGCGTGCGCTTCTATACGCGGCTGAAGACCGTGACCGCGCGATGGCCCGAGGGCTCGAAGGGCGCCGAGTTCACGATGCCGACGATGAAGTAGTCGCGCCGATGGCTCATCACGCGCAATCGGCGGCATCCGGGCTCTGTGTCATGCGCCCGAAGCGCATCCGCGCACGTCCGCGACGCCCGTTCGCGCGCTAGGACTCGGCAATCACCGGGTTGGACAGCGATCCAATACCGTCGATTTCGATCGTAACCGTGTCGCCGGGCTGCAGATAGACCGGTGGATTGCGAGCCGCTCCGACTCCGTGCGGCGTGCCGGTCAGGATCACGGTGCCGGCTTCCAATCGGCTGCTGCCGCTCAAGAATTCGATGAGCGCTGGAACGTCGAAAATCATGTCGCGGGTGTCCCAGTCCTGCATGATCTTGCCATTCAGGATCGTCCGAATGCCGAGCGCATTGGGATCGCGGATCTCGTCGGTCGTCACCAGGCAGGGTCCGAGAGGACAGAACGTGGCAAAGCTCTTGCCCCTGCACCACTGGCCGCCGCCGTGCTTCAGCTGCCAGTCGCGTGCGCTGACATCGTTCGCGCAGGTGTAGCCGAGCACGTAGTCGAGCGCATGGGCCCGAGGGACGTTATAGCAGGCTCTCTTTAGCACGACCGCAAGCTCGCACTCGTAGTCGACGGCGTCGCTGCGCAGCCGGCGAGGCAGGATGATCGGGGCGCCGGGATCCTGGACGGCGCCGGTGCCCTTCATGAATACGATCGGGAAATCCGGAATCGCGTGCTTGCCTTCTTCGGCGTGTCTGCGGTAGTTGAGACCGATGCAGAAGACATCCCGCGGCTCGATCGGCGCCAGCAGTGCGGCGACGTCCGCATTCCGGCCCGTATCCACAAGCTCGCCGTACGGCTGCCCGGCAAGTTCCGTCACCCGGCCATCCGAGTCCAGCCTTCCGTAGCCCCGAATGCCGGTGCGCGTCTGATACCGAATCATTTTCACCTTGGCGTACTCCGGGCGGCGATTGCCGGCGGCGCTGCAGATACAGCGTTCGACAGCTTCTCATGCCTCATGGTCTTTCTCCGTATCCAGCCGGTGCTGCATGCGTGCGCGCATGCGCCACACAACGTAACCGCTTAGCGCCACGGCAATCGGCGCCGCAATGCCCTGGACCACGGCCACGTCCAGCCAACGGAGGCGCGTGGCCAGTGCCTCGGCGACATAGCCAAGGATGCCGATCAGGTAGTAACTGACCGCGAAAACCGACAGCCCCTCGATCATCTGCTGCAGTCGCAGTTGCAGGTGCGCCCTGCGGTTCATCGACTGCAGGACCTCCGTGTTTTGCCGCGTCAGCTTGGTTTCTATCCGGGTCTGCATCAGGGAGCTGGTCCACGACGCGCTCTGCGACAGACTGTCCAGGCGCTGCGAAAATGACTCACAGGTGCGAACTGCCGGGGTTAGGCGTCTTTCAGTGAAGTCCGTAAGCGACTGATAGCCTTCGACCCGGTACACGTCGAGCGCGCGCAGGCGATCGCTTACCAGTTGCGCATAGGCGCGCGTAGCGGACATGCGATAGCGTGTAGCTGCCGCGATGCGGGCGAGTTCGGCCGAAAGATCGGACAGTTGCTCGAGCAGGCGCGATTCGCCGTCCGCCCCGGCGGCGATCTCGTGCGTCAGGGTCGAGAGGCGCTGCTCCAGCACGGACAGCAGTGGCGTCTGTGCCTGCGCGTCGGGCAGGCCGAGCAGCGCCATGTTGCGGTAGTTGCCGAGCTCCTGCAGGCGCTGCACGAGCCGCGCCGTGTCGCCCGGGCTCTTCAGGGACTGATCGCGGATCAACAGACGGCCCATGCCGTCGGCATTCAGCCGGAAGTCGGACCAAATGCGTGCCTCGCGCCCCTGCACGTCGCAGATCATCAGTTCCGTGGGATTGAAGTACTTGCCGAGCTGCTCCAGGGCCGGCTCGGCATGACCCTTGCCGAGCAGCGCGACCTGAGTCGCGCGCAGGACCTGGCCCGGCAGGGCAGCAACCCATCGGTGTGGCAGTTCGAGCAGCACCGGCTCGCCGAACGGGTCATGGAAGTGGCCGGGCTTGATGAAGCTGTAGGTGCTGAACTCGGTGTGGTGCTCCCAGACGAACTGGAACGGGCCGATGCGGACGGAGAAGTATCGGCCGGCCGGCGGCACGGCGCTGAACTGCAGGCACAACTCCACCGCCGGGGACCGGGCCGCGTCGAGATTCTGCTCGCCCGTCAGCATTACCAGTTGTGTCATGCGCATCGGTGCCCGGAGATCCGGAAAGCGCCGCACGTGCATCTCGTCGACGAGCGCCGAACGCAGGGGGTGGTTCTTGTCAGTCAGGAAGCCAATCAGCTCGTGGGTCATGAACGCGTGCCGGATGACGATGATCACGAAGCTTAACTTCCTGCGGCGGGTCACGCCTTCTGGCCTATACGGGCGTTCAGGCGATAGCCCTATAGGCTGGGAAGCGCCGACCGGGTGACGAACTAGGATGCTGCGAAACCCGCTGGGGGAGGGGCAGCATGAAGTCACGCCATGCGCAGCGATTCCACCGCACGGCTGTCGCCGTCGGTGTCCTGACGGCGCTCGCGGCTGCACCGAGAACCGCTCTGGCGCAGCAGCAACTCCAGGAAGTCATCGTGACTGCGCAGAAGCGGGCGCAGAACATCCAGGACGTCCCAGTCGTCATCCAGGCGTTCGACGCAGAAGCGATCCGCGAAAAGATGTTTCGGGGATTCCAGGACTACGTTAAGGAGCTGACCAGCGTCTCGTTCGGCACCTCCTCCCCGGGCGCCACGACGATCGCGTTCCGCGGGGCGTTGTCGCAGCCGACCAGCTTCGATACGCTCAGCTCATCGGTCCTGTACCTAGATGAAATTCCCATTACCCGGGACGGCCAAAACCCGGACGTCCGCCTGTACGACATCGAGAGGCTGGAGGCGTTGTCGGGTCCGCAGCCAACTCTATACGGCCTTGGATCGCAGTCCGGGACGCTCCGAATCATCACCGTCAAGCCCGACACGACGCGGTGTGCCTCGACCACATGCACGTCGTAGCCGCGCTCGGCGAGGTGCAGAGCGGTGGAGATGCCGGTGAAACCCGCACCGACCACGCAGACGTCCGTGCTGCGGTCGCCGCGCAGGGGCGGGAATGCGGTGACGTGATTTACCGTCGCCGCATAGTTAAGAGTCTGTGTGTTCGCGCGGTGTCGTCAATCGGCCGGCCCCCATCGGGCACACATGTCGAGGCAACGGATGGCGCGATGCATCCGCCCGTATAGGCCGAAGCGCGGAGGATCAGTGGGCGGAACGGTTCTGCCGGCGCCGATACTGCGCGGGGGTCTGGCCGACGTATCTCTTGAACGCTGTGTAGAAGGTCGAATTGGAACTGAAGCCGACCGCATAGGCGACGTGCAAGGCGGCCCCGTTGCGTCCCGAATGCTCCTCGAAGAGGCGCTTGGCATGTTCGACCCGGAACTGGTTCACGTAGTCGAAGAAGCTCATGCCGAATCCTGCGTTGATGACCTGCGAGAGATGATTGACGGTGCAACCGATGATCGCAGCCAGCCGGGGCAGGGTCAGGTCGATCTGCAGGTACGCCTGTTCCCGCCTCATCGCGGCATCGAGTCGTTCCTTGTACGCCGCGACCCGCGCGTCGCTGAGCCCGGACTTTGCATACTTGGCGCAGTGCAGGGGCCCCTTGACGGGCGGCTGACTGCCTGGCACCTCGTAGTAATCGTAGATGGCCTGCGCGACGCCGCGATGCAGCGTCATGAACTCCGCGCCACGGATGGTAACCTCCGACCCTTGCCGTCCCTCGGCGCTGGGGAGCATCAGGTACTGGAAAGCAAGCGTTTGCGGTCCACGGAGAATCTCGCCGACGAGCTCGTAGCGGTGCCGGTGCGTCGCAAAGAATTCGTCCAGGCTGGCGACCAGCTCGTCGTGCGATCCGCGCGAATTCTGGGGCACGTCGACATAGATGCCGTCGCTGGACAGGTGATCAGCGACGGCAGTCGAATCGCGGTGATTCCAGGCGTCAAAATAGCTTCGCACGAACTGCGTGGCACGCATGATCCAGACCCCCGTCGGACGACCCTGCCGGCACCGACCAATATACCGCGATTCCCCGGCAGACTCATCCAGCCGCCCGGGCGCGTCTTTTGCACTGCGCCAGCGGCTCACCCCCGGGCGGACCCTGACATGGACATCGGTATGTCGGCCCTCATCAATCGGCGACCGGCACGCTCGCTGCCGACGGCTCCGTCGACTGGATGACCGGAGAAGCCATCCCGAGCGCCGCGCTAACGATGCAGTACATGCTCGCCATCTTCAATCTCCGCCCCGAAGCGTCGGTCGACGAGTTCACCCGCTGCCTGCACGAGTTCGATCGTCACATGCGGGAGATGGAACTGATCCATTCGGTTGGCCCGCTGTCGCAACGCTGTCCCGATACGCTGCTCGATACCGACGAGCGTAGACAGCAGTATGGCTTCGTCACGCGGTTTCGCGATGCCGACCAGAGCCGACGTGCGATCGCCTACCTGTCGTCCAGTCGCGATCGTCCCGCAACGGCCCACGAGGCGATGCACGCGATGATTGCCGACGCGGTGTTCAGTTTCTGGGAGGAAATGCCGGCTGCAGGCGGCAATCACGATCCGCAGTCGCCGGGTAGCGCTCAGTAGTTCGGCGGCGGCGTCGCGCGCGCGCGGGCCGGAGCCCAGAATGGCCGGTCCAGCGGCCGGCAGCGGGCGATTCTGCTGCTGTGCCGCAATTCCCTCTGATAGTAGATTTCCGCCCAAAGTTCGCCGTCTGAATGCTCGGTCCGGATCATGGCGAGCGCGATGTTCGCCTTGACCGCCGGCGACCACATGGCCGATGTGACATACCCGATCTCCTGCGTGCAGCGGCGATTCCGGTAGATGAACGAGCCGTCCGCCGGACGATTGCCCTCGACATCGAGCCGGGTCAGCCGATAGCGCGGGCCCCGCGCCTGTTCGGCGAGCAGCGCCTGCCGGCCGTTGAAGTGCGGCTTGTTGAAATCGACCAGCCAGCCGAGATCGAGTTCGAATGGCGTCTGGTCGTGGCCGAGGTGGACCGTGTGCAGCGACTCGTTGAACTCCATGCCGGGCATGATGAACCCGGCCTCGAGCCGCGCCATGTTGGTGGCGGCTTCGCCGTAGGGATGGATGCCGTAGTCGGCGCCGGCCGCGTAGACGTCGTCCCAGAGTTGCAGGCCGAGCGCGGCGGGGACCCACAGCTCGTAGCCGAGGTCGCCGGTAAACCCGGTGCGCGAGACCATCAGCATTTCGTCGTGATAGGGAAAATGCATCACGTCGAAGGGCCGCGCGCGGCTCAGGGCCTCTAGGCCCATTTTCCGCAGCACGGAGAATGAAGTCGGGCCCTGCAGCGAAAGGGCGGCGAGGTCGTCGGTGACATCGGTGACACGGACATCATCGAACCCGAAAGCACTTCGCGCGAGCCATTCGGTGCAGGGACTGCCGCAACTCAACATGAAGCGGTCCGCAGCGAGCCTGAACACGGTGCCGTCGTCGATCAGGCGGCCCTCGTCCGTGCACCAGACGCAGTAGGCGACGCGGTCGTTTCCAATCTTGCGGATGTCCCGCGTGATCATGCGATCGAGCACGGCCTCGGCGTCTGTGCCGCTGATCTCGTACTTCTGCATCGGGCAGATGTCGTAGGTGCCGCAGCGATTGCGGATGCAGAAGTACTCGAATTCGGCATCGTAGTAGTACTCGGCGAACTTGTAGCCGTTCCAGGCCGCCCACGCCTCGCGGACATTGAGCTCCTGCTGGCGGGGATGGAACGGCGAGAGCCGCAGGCGCTCACCGGCAAAAGGGTCGATTGCGCTCATGAGCTACTCATCCTGGAAGTCGTCCACCGGAACGGTGTTTTTCCTGCGCAGATCCCGCAGGATCTCGCGCGCGGCGTTCGCGCCGCAAGCGGCCGACACGCCGCCGCCCGGGTGGGTCGAGGAACCGCACATGTACAGATTCTTCACCGGCATCCGGTACTGGCCGTACCCAGGGAACGGCCGGTTGAAAAAGAGCTGATCGAGCGTCAGCTCGCCCTGGAAGATGTTGCCTCCGGTCAGCCCGATCTCCTGCTCGATTTCGTGCGGCGTGCGGACTTCTGCATGCACGATCAGCTTGCGGAAGCCGGGACTGTATCGTTCCAGCTTGTCGATGACCGCCTGCCCGAAGCGCTCGCGCTTCTCGGGAGTCCAGGGACCGTCGTCCAGCTCCGACGGGCAGTACTGGACGAAGTTGGACATCCAGTGCTGGCCCGGCGGCGCGACGGTGGGATCCCAGGCCGAGGGAATGACCGATTCGATGAAAGGATCGTCCGACCAGCGCCCCCGCTTCCAGCAGTCATAAGCCCGCTCCATCGTATCGAGCGAGCCGACGAAGCCCTGCCCGCCGCGGTTCAGGTACGGATTGGCCGGCACGCCCGCGAATTGTGGCAGTGCCGACAGGGCAATGTTGACCTTGCCGGAGGAACCGCGGATCTTGAAGTTGCTCGCTCGCTCGTAGATCCCTTCCGGCAGGTCGTCGCGGTCCATGATGACCGTGAAGGTTCGCCGGGCATCCAGGTTCGAGACGACGATGCGCGCGCGAATCTCCTCGCCGCTCTCCAGCAGGACCCCCGTGGCCCTGCCGCCGCGCACCAGGATCCTCCGCACGCCGGACTGCGTGCGGATCTGGCCGCCATGCTGTCGCACCGCCGAAGCGATGGCGTCGGAGATCGCGCCCATGCCGCCACGCGCGAGTCCCCAAGCGCCAATGTTGCCGTCGACGTCACCCATGACGTGGTGCAGGAGGATGTACGCCGAACCGGGTGACCATACTCCGAGTGCCGTACCGATGATGCCGGGACTGGCCATCGCGGCCTTCACGAGATCGTTCTCGAAGTAGTCTTCGAGGAACTCGGCGGCGCTGAGCGTGAAGAATCGGATGTACTCGTAGATCTGCTGCTCACCGAGCGACCCGAACTGCCGGGCGAGGTACAGGAACTCCGTCAGATCGCGCGGGCGCAGCGAGGCCGGATCAGGCGGGGTGCGCAACAGCGTCTTGCGGATGACGAGCGAGTAGCGTGTCAGATCCGTCTGGAAACGCTGCATGGCGTCCGCATCGTGCGGCGAGTGGCGGTGGAGCTCGCGTCGAGAGGCGTGGCCGTCATTGAACGCGAACAAGCGTTCATCGCCGTCACCGAAGTTCACGGTGCCCAGATAGGGCACGAGCAGCAGGCCGTGGCGCCCGAGATCCAGGTCCCGGTGAATGGCCTGGCGCATCATGCTGCAGACGTAGGAGCAGCTGGAGTAGGTCCACCCCTGGTGCAGCTGGCGCGACACCGCGGCGCCGCCGATGTAGTCGTTCTTCTCAAGTACCACGACATTCAGGCCGGCCTTGGCCAGATAGGCCGCATTGGTAAGGCCGTTGTGCCCGGCGCCGATGACGATTGCGTCGTATTCGCTCATTGCAGGATGTGGCGCGCCGCGTTGTGCCCCGGAATGCCGGTCAGGTCTCCCGCCGGGTGCGAACCTGCGCCGCACAGGTAGAGATTCGTGACTGGTGTCGCGTATTGGGCTGCGCCATAGGTCGGGCGCATCATGAGGAGTTGGTCGAGCGCGAACTCGCCGTGATGCCAGTGACCGCCGGCCGTGCCGCACCTGAGTTCCAGGTCGGCGGGCGTCAGAACCTCGGCATGGACGATTCTTTCGCGGATGCCGGGCGCATGTCTCGCGATCACGTCGATCGACCTCTCACGCAGCCGGCCGTAAGCCTCTTCGGTCCAGCCACCCCGCAGGCGATAGGGAACGTAAAGGACGTGGGCGGACAGCACATGGTGTCCTGGCGGCGCCAGCGCAGGATCGCGCAGACTGGGGATGACTACCTCCAGCACGGGCTCTTCCGGGCAATTGCCGTACTTCGCGTCGTCATAAGCGCGCTCGATGGCATCCATGGAAGCGGCGAGGATCAGACGCCCGTCGGGACGGTCGAGATTGCCGACTGCCGGCAGACCGTCGAGCGCCAGGTGCAGCTTGGCGACCAGCCCCTGCGCGCGGACGCGACGGATCCGGCTTGAGAAACCGATCTCGAGATGCCTCGGGCCGACCAGCCTGAGGAACGTCGTCTTCGGGTCCACGGCGGAGACGACGACGTTCGCGGCGAGCATGTCGCCGCTCGCGAGCTGCACGCCTCTGGCGGAAAGCCCGCCGCGACCGCTTTCCACCAGGATTCTCGCGACGGGGGAATTGCAGCGGATTTCGGCTCCCGCAACCTTTGCGGCGCCGCACAGCGCGTCGACGAGGCCTCCGGAGCCGCTGAACAACGGGGTGTGCATCCGTTCCGCGCCTTCCGACATCCGGTACAGCAATGCGAGCACCGCGTTATTGGGAGATCGTGGCGCCATCTTCGAGCCGATGATCCCGTCCCAGCACAGGGCCGCCTTGAGCAGGTCGTCGGAGAACCGCTCATCGAGCAGGTCGCGCATCGGCAGCGACGCGATGCGGAGAAATTCGCGCATGTCGGCCGTGCCTAGCCGACGAAGCCTGAAGGCGATCTGGGCAAGTGCAATGCCGGATCGGAAATTCCCCGGCTCAAGGCGCGGCATCGTCTTGTGCCAGAACGGCCGGAGCGCGGTGGCGAACTTCTGCATCAACCCGCGGTACGACGCGTAGTCTTCCCGATCTTCGTCACTCGCCCCGATCAGCGTGCCCTCCGTGAGCACCACCGACTTCGCGCCAGGGCCGAGCGCGATGGTCGGCAGCGCCGCCTGATCTGGCGCGAAGCCGTGCCGGGCGAGGCCGAGTTCGTCGGCGACATTGCGCGAAAAGTGACCGACTGAATGGGCAACTGCGACGCGGTAGCCCGGGTGGAACGGATGAATCGCGGCCAGTCCGCCCGGCGCGTCGGCGGCCTCCAGGATCAGGACCTTGCGACCGCTTCGCGCCAGATAGGCGGCACAGACCAGACCGTTGTGGCCCGCGCCGACGACGATTGAGTCGTACTGCTGCAACGTCGTGAATTCCGATAAACCTCGAACCCGGTGGTCAGCCTAAACAGCGCAAGCCGGGTGGACTTCCCGGCCTACACGCAGCGAGCCCGGTATTCGGCGGCCGCGAGCGGCCGGCGGCGCATTGCTGACATTGGCGGCGGCGCATGGAGTCGGTGACTGCTCAGGATCGAGTGTCCCTGGTGCGGAACCCGCGACGAGCCGGAGTTCACCTACGGTGGCGAGTCGCATATCTCCCGGCCGCCAGGGGATTGCAGCGACGAGGCCTGGTCCAGCTACCTGTTCTTCCGCTCGAATCCCAAGGGCCAGCATGCTGAACGCTGGTGCCACAGCTTCGGCTGCGGCCAGTGGTTCAATGTCCTGCGCGACACCGTGACCCATCGAATCATTGCGGTGTACCGGATGGGAGAACCGCAGCCGCAGGTACCGGGCGAACCGAATTGAGACGGTCTCAGGGCCGATGTGGTCTCGTCAGATACTCCCGCCCCTGCATTTCATGGAGCCGGCTCGCAGTGCGGCGGAACTCGAATGCCATCCGCTCGCCCTGGTACAGCTGTTCCGGCGCTGCCGCATTCGCCGACAGGATCAGCTTGACGCCGCGGTCGTAGAACTCATCCACCAGCGTGATGAAGCGCCGCGCCGCGTCGTCGGCACCGGCATCCATGATGGGCACGCGGCTCACGAGCACGGTGTGATAGCAGCGCGCAATCTCGATGTAATCCGCGGCGGAGCGCGGTCCTTCGCAAAGCTCGTGGAATCCGAACCAGACCAGGTCCTCCGCTTCGCGCAGTGCACGGACGGGGCGGCCTTCGACCTGCACATCGGCGTCGGCGACCCCGGGCCCTTCCGCCATGCGCTCGAACTCCGCGGCCATGCGCGATTCCGCGTCCGCGATTTCCGGGCCGAGGAACAAGAGCGCGCGCTCCAGCCTGCGCAGCCGGTAATCGACGCCGGCATCTAGCTCCATGATCCTGCAATGACGCTCGATCAACCCGATTGCCGGCAGGAAGCGCGCGCGCTGGAGGCCGTTGCGATAGAGTTCCGCGGGCGCCAGGTTCGAAGTCGCGACCAGGGTCACGCCATTCCTGAAGAGTTCTTGCAGGAGCGATCCGAGGATCATCGCATCCGCGACATCGCTTACCGCGAACTCGTCGAAGCACAGCACGCAGGTCTGTCGGGCGATGCCCTCGGCCACGTGCTGGAGCGGCGAGGGCGTGTCGCGATGCCGCCGCAGTCCCGCGTGCACTTCCTGCATGAAGCGATGGAAGTGTTCGCGGCGCTTCTCTGCAAGCGGCAATTCTCCGTAGAACTGATCTGCCAGGAATGTCTTGCCGCGGCCGACGCCGCCCCAGAGCCAGAGGCCGCGCAGTGGAGCACGGCGCGTGCCTGGCAACAGGCGAAGGCCCTTCTTGATCAGCGAGGGGCTCTTTTGCCTCGCGATGAGTCGCCGCCGCAGGTCTTCGAGACGGGTCAGCACCTGTCGCTGCATTGCATCAAGCGACTGCCCCCGCGCCCCGAGCAAGGTCTGGCAGCGCTCTGTCAGCGGTGTCGGGCCTGGCATGCGGCTCAGGCTTGCAGTTCAGGCCGATTGCGAAAGTGTTCGAGCGCCTCGGGGTTGGCGAGTGCGTCGGTGTTCTTCACCGGGCGGCCATGGATCGTTTCGCGCACGGCGAGTTCGACAACCTTGCCGCTGATCGTGCGCGGGATCTCCGCCACCTGGAGGATCACGGCCGGTACATGCCGCGGCGTCGTGTTGGCCCGGATCTGGCGGCGGATGCGCTCGCCGAGCCCTTCGTCGAGCACCTGGCCCTCGCGCAGGCGCACGAATAGCACGATACGGACGTCGTTCTGCCAGTCCTGGCCGACCACCACGCTCTCCAGCACCTCGTCCAGCTGCTCGACCTGGCGGTAAATCTCGGCAGTCCCAATACGCACGCCGCCAGGGTTCAGCACGGCATCCGAGCGGCCCAGAATCACCAGGCCGCCGCGTTCGGTCAGTAGCGCATAGTCGCCGTGGTGCCAGACACCCGGGAAGCGCTCGAAGTAGGCGGCGTGGTAACGACTGCCATCCGGGTCATTCCAGAATCCGAGCGGCATCGAAGGAAATGGCGCGGCGCATACCAGTTCACCGCGCTCACCGGTGACCGGCCGGCCGCGATCGTCACGGACCTCGACCTGCATGCCGAGGCCGCGGCACTGCAGTTCGCCGCGGTACACGGGCAGCAGCGGATTGCCGAGCGCGAAGCAGGACACGATATCGGTGCCGCCGGAAATCGAGGCGAGCTGGACATCCGGGCCGATGGCGTCGGCAACGAAATCGAATTGCTCAGGTGCGAGCGGGGATCCCGTCGACAGCATCGTGAGCAGCACCGCAAGGCTGTGTTTCTCGCGCGGCCGGTAGCCGGATTTCTCGAGCGCCGCGAGATACTTCGGGCTCGTGCCGAAAATCGTGACGTCTTCGTCAGCCGCCATCTCCCAGAGCACACCGGGCCCCGGGTGCAGCGGCGAGCCGTCATAGAGAACAAGTGTGGCGCCCGCAGCAAGACCGCTCATGAGCCAGTTCCACATCATCCAGCCGCAGGTCGTGAAGAAGAACAGACGGTCGCCAGGCTTGACGTCGGTGTGCAGCAAGTGCTCCTTGAGGTGCTGCAGGAGGGTGCCGCCGGCGCCGTGCACGATGCACTTGGGCACGCCGGTCGTGCCCGACGAATAAAGCACATACAAGGGATGATCGAAGGGCAGCTGCTCGAAGGAAAGTGGAGCAGTGCCCCGACCGAATTGGGCAAATGGCACGGCGTTGGCAATGCCGCCGATCACCGGGTGCTCGCTCACATAGGGCACGACCACGACGCGTGCCACGGACGGCAGTTTCTTGAGCACGCCCGCGACGAGCACGAGCGAGTCGATCGTCTTGCCGGCGTAGAAATAACCGTCGGCCGTGAACAGTACTTTCGGCGCGACCTGCCCGAAACGATCCAGCACCCCATTGACGCCGAAGTCGGGTGAGCAGGAGGTCCAGGTCGCACCAATGCTTGCAGTCGCCAGCATCGCGATCACGGCCTCGGGCACATTCGGCAGGTAACCGGCGACGCGATCGCCGGACCCAACCCCCGATGCTCGCAGGCCATCGGCAACACGCGCGACTTCGCTGCGCAGTTCCTGCCAGCTCAACTCGCGGCGCGTACCACGTTCGCTGCGGAACACCAGTGCCGGTTCGCGATCCGGGCCGCGCAACAGATTCTCGGCGAAATTGAGTCGTGTGCCGGAAAACCAGCGCGCGCCCGGCATGCGATCGCCGAGCTCGAGCACGGGGCCACTGCGCTTGCCGATGACGTCTGCGAACTCGTAAAGCCTTTCCCAGAATGCGGCGGGTTGCTCGATGGACCAGCGGTGGAATTCCGCGTAGTCACCGGCTGGCGCACCGCGCGCAGTCGCGTATGCCATGAAGCGTGTCAGGTTCGCATCCGCAGTGCGTAGCAGTGAGGGCGTCCAGATCGGCTGCTCGGCGCTCATTTCTTTCCCTCAAGCTTTGAGTTGTCGCGCAACCGCCGAGCACCAATGTAGTACAGCGACATCGAGGCGATCTGGATGACGTGATACAAATCGTTGTGGTTGAAATGCGGGTGCAGCGTGTAGCCCATTGCCTGTACGCCGGCTGCGAACGCGGATACACCAACACCACCGAGCATCCAAAGAGACGCGCGATCCCGATGGCGTATCGCCGTCCACCCGTGCAGCAATCCGACCATCGCCATCGCAATACCGGTGTCTACAATCACGTAAATGAAATCGTCGTGGCTAAGCATCCAGGTCAAGTAGATAACGAGTTTCGCCGCTGCGAGGGAAAGGAGCAGTTTGCGAAGCGTCCCGGTAGTTGTTCCGATTGAGGAGCCGACTACCATTCCGAAGGTGCCGACTCCGACGGCTAGAACTGTTGCCTTCCAAAGCAGGTTCTGCGCGCCTTCGGCAAGCGCTGGCGCGAATCCGTGATAGGTGCCACCAAGCGCGGCGCTGAGAGCGAGCGCGGTAAATGCAACCGCCCAGTACGAGCGGGCGGCGTGGCCTTCCTGCGCCCGAAACAGCAACCACGCCAGCCAAACGATCACGCCAGACAGGACGTAATCGGTAAGCAAGGTCATCGGTTCCGCAATTATCAAGGGCTGAATCGTCTGCGGTGGTGCAAGCCAACGATGATGACGAAGGCCGCCAGCACCCAGTGAAAGAAGATCGGTAGGGTACCGCCGAACCAGCGAGCTTCGGAATGGAAGTACATATGGACCGGGTAGCGCGCGACCATCACCGTGAGGTAGGCGTATCCGAAGTACAACCAGTACACGGCAAAGAAGCGACGTGGTTCGACAAAGATTCCGCGTCCTCGAGTGAAATCGACGCAGATCTTCACCATGAGAGCCACGATGACGACCTGTGACGGCAATAGATACTCGTAGGGAAGTAGGCCGGAGTACCACTCCTGCATCGGCGGCAGGAACTCAACGTGGAAAAAGGCGACGAGCGCCTGACCAGCGACGCGAAAGCAGAACAGCACGAGCAGGGTCCACAACAGGAGCGCGAGCCAGCGTGGTTGGGCGAGGGCGGGCATTTCAACTTGCGAAAGTATTTCTGTAGTGACGGTACCAATCGCTCTGAAATAGCTCCGTGGGATCATACTTGCGCTTGAGTTTGAGGAACTCGCTGAACTGCGGAAAGCAGGTTTCAACCTGATCCCGCGTCGCATACTTGTGATAGGTCAGATAGTAGCTGCCTCCGTACTTGATTCCGATATCGATGAGGCGGCGGAATGCATCGGCCGCATGACGGATACCATCCGGAGTGTGGACCACATGGAGATTGAAAATAACACAAGCGTAGGGTTTCTTTGCCCACGCTAGAAAACTCTCCTTGTCCTGCTCTATCAGCCGAATAGTGCCATAAATGATTTCGACATTATTGCGGCGAACGTCGTCGCGCACGTCTGACATGAAGCTCTCGAGCAGCTCGCGCTCGCAATAAATCTCCGTGATGGCCTCGGTCGCAGTTTCCTTTGCGTTGATGAGTCCGTCAATGGTGCGGTGGTAGTTGTCCGGATAGATGCTCATCTGGTGCTCGTCAGACCAGTACACTTGACCATTGGTTGAAAGGTAGTAGGTGGCATATCGCTTGAATGCCTCAGCCTTTCCGGTGTGCGCCAGGTATAGCAAATCAGTCCAGTCGCGATCGGCGAGCTCCTTCTGGGCTTCAGGAATAGGCGTCGAGTCCGCAACCGGCTTGTAGCAGGAGAACACTCCCCGGCGAAGGAAGCCGTCGGATTGGCTGTCAATGGAATACTGGAAATCACCATATCGGAAGCCGTCGCGGATGCGGCCGGCGAAGGCCGCTGAAATCCCATCCACATCGCGGACTTCGACCACGCGCTCCACTTTGCATCGCGGGACGAGCCTCAGCGTGACGGAGTAGATGAGTCCGAAAAGGCCGTAACCGCCAATCGCGAGCCGGAACAGATCCGGGTTCTCGGTCCTGGAGCAGTCAAGGAGTTCGCCGCTAGCATTGAGCAACTTGAACGACTCGATGTCTCCCACGAACGGTGGAAGCGTCAGGCCACGCCCGTGCACGTTGGCCGAAACGCAGCCTCCCATGGTCAGTCGGTCCGCACCGGTCTGCTTCTGGGAAAATCCCCATTGCATCGCGCGGCCCTGCTGTGTCGAGGTGAGTTCGGAGATGAGTTGTGGCCATTGCATGCCAGACTCGACTTCAAGTAGTCCACGTTTGGCGTCAAACGCGAGTACCCGATTGAGCTTTCGGATATCGATCAATACGCCGTCTGTGGCGAATGCCTGCGCGCCCATCGCATGGCGGCCGCCGGCGATGCACACTGCCCGGCGTTCGCGTCGAGCCGAGCGGAGGACATTGCGAACCGCATCGAGTGTATCTGGACCTACGACACGATGGACTCGTGTCGCATTGAGCTGGGAGTGGATGTCGTTGACGATGATGCCCGATTGGTGGGCTGATGCGGCGACGTAGGGCCAAGCGGCCGTCAGGCCTGCGATTCCAAGAAACTCGCGGCGATTGATTATCATGCAACTGCCTATAGACTCAGATAATTTGGGCCCGACCCACCCTCCGGTGTGGTCCAGGTGATGATGCCGTAAGGATCCTTGATGTCGCAGGCCTTGCAATGCACGCAGTTCGCGGCATTGATCTGCAGCTGCCTGCCGCCCTTGCCGTCGTCCACCATCTCGTAGACGCCGGCCGGACAGAACCGCTCGCAGGGATTGCCGAACTCGGTGACGCAGCGCGTCGCGCAGATCGTCGTGTCCGCCACTTTCAGGTGTACCGGCTGACTCTCCTCATGCACATTGCCGGCAAGGAACACGGCGCTGACGCGATCGCGCGGCGGGAGATCGCGCTCGCCCCAGTGGCGATCAGTCGAAGCGCTGTCGTCAAGCCGATGCAGCGCAAGGTGATTTTCCGTGTGTGACAGCGTCCAGGGGCTGCGACCGCCCATGACGGTCTCGAATGCGGCGTTCGCGAGGCCGAACCAGAGGCCGCGATGGAATCCCGGCTTGATATTGCGCACGCGCTTCAGTTCGCGGCCGCCCTCGGATTCGCGCCAGCGCGCATCAAAGCCATCTGTCTTGCCATGTTCGGCCAGGTGTTCCGCAGCCAGCACGCCGCAGCGGATCGCCTGGTGCACGCCCTTGATCTTTGGCACGTTGAGCGTGCCCGCAGCGTCGCCAACGAGCAACAGGCCCGGCGCATCCATGCGCGGCAGTGACTGCCAGCCGCCGGCCGCGATCGTGCGCGCACCGTAGGAAAGAAGCTCGCCACCTTCGAGCAACCGACGCAGACGCGGGTGATGCTTGAACTGCTGGAAAGCCTCGAAGGGCGCGAAGCGCGGATCCTGGTAGTCGAGACCGACCACGTAACCGACGTACACGCGATCCTGGTCCAGGTGATAAAGGAAGCTGCCGCCATAGGTGTGGCTGTCGACGGGCCAGCCGATCGAATGCTGGATGAGGCCGGCCTCGGCGCGCCCCGGCGGCAGTTGCCAGAGTTCCTTGAAACCGAGGCCGTAGGTCTGCGACGAGCAGCCGGCATCGAGTTCGAGCTGCGCGATAACTTTCTTTGTGATGCTGCCGCGGCAGCCTTCGGCGAGGATCGTCGTGCCGGCGCGGATGTCGGCGCCTGCTGCGTAATTCGAGCCTGGCTTGCCATCCTTGCCAAGGCCCATGTCGCCCAGGCGCACTCCCACAACTCGACCGTCTTCATTCAGGCACCCGGCGCCCGCGAAGCCGGGGAACACGTCCACGCCCAGCGCCTCGGCCTGCTGCGACATCCACGGCACGAGCAGGCCAAGCGAAATGATGAAATTGCCGCGGTTGTGCATCTGCGGCGGATTTGGCAGGCGGATGGCCGACTTCTGCATCAGGAACCAGAATTCGTCGCGTTTCGCCGGTACACAGATGCCGGGCGGCGACTTCCGCCATTCAGGCAGCAGCGCATCGAGTGCTGCGGGTTCCATGACGCAGCCCGAGAGCATGTGCGCGCCGATTGCGGATGCCTTTTCCAGCACGCAGACCGTCAGGTCCGGTTTCAGTTGCTTGAGGCGGACTGCAGTGGCAAGCCCGGCCGGCCCGGCACCGACGATGACGACGTCGTATTCCATGACGTCGCGATCGGTCATGGCATGCGCGCCCCCTGCAGCTGCGGCAATGCGTGGACACTCTCGCTGATCTTCTTCAGGTCGCCGACGACGACGATGGTCATGCGCGTGGGCAGGATGTAGCGTCGCGCGATGTCCGAGACCTGTTGCGGCGTCACGGCATACATGTTCGCGACCCAATGCGTCAGGAACTCGGGCGGCAGTCCGTGCAGGTCCATGAATGCGAGCTGGCCCAGCACGCCATTTGGCGAGGAATTGCCGATGACGAATTTTCCGGCGCGGTAGCGCTTGATCGCATCGAGTTCTTCCACGGTCGGCGGCTCGTGCTGCAGGCGCTCGATCTCGCGGAAAATCTCGGTCAGTGCTTCAGCCGTGTGCTCGGCGGTGATCTCTGCTGACATGACCCACAGCGCATTGCCGCGATGCGCGCTGATCGAGGAATCCGGCGAATAGCTGTAACCCTTGTCCTCCCGCAGGTTGGTCGTGATGCGTGAACTCATGGTCCCGCCCAGCAGGCTGTTGCTCAGCGTGGTCGGAAAATAGAGCGCAGCCGCGGGGTCGGGCACGGCCACCGCCATGCGCAGCGATGATTGCGGCGCGCCCGGTCGGTCGATCAGCTGCAGTTGCAGCATATCTCTCACCTTCGGCGGCAGGTCTGAAGGCGCCGCACCTTCACGCCAGTCCCCGAATGCCTGGCGAAGCGCTGCCTCGAGCACCGCGCGATCGTAGCGGCCGGCGACATAGACATGCGTGCGCCGGGCGCCGAAGTTGCGCTCATAGAAGCCGCGCACGGCGGCGATGTCATAGCCTTCGAGTTGTCCCGGCGCGGGCAGCACGTGCCCGAACGGGTGATTTCCGTATACCAGCCTGGCAAGCGCCTCGCCCGCCATCGAGTCGGGTTCCGAGCGGGCAACACTGAGGCTGCGCTCGAAATTCGCGAGCACACGCGGCAGTTCGGATTCCGGGAAGCGTGGGTTGCGAAGTACATCGGCGACCAGATCGGCTGCTGTTGCCGCGTGCTCGGACAGCACGGAGATGCCGACAGAAGTCTGCTCGGCGCCGGCGCCGACGCTGAGGGAGCCGCCCATGCCGGCAGCGGTGCGCGCAATGTCGGCGGCCGAGCGCGTGGTCGTGCCTTCCTTGAACATCTCGACCGCGACATCCGCAAGCCAGGTTGACTCGCCTTCGTCGATATTGCCGGTCCTGACGACCGCGAATACGGTGACCAGCGGGACGGTGCCGTAATCGATGAAGGTCAGCGACAGGCCATTGGCGAGTTGTACGGTTTCCCGCGCCGGCAACGTGAAATCGCGGGGCTGCCCAGGCGCAGGCGGTATTTCGTGGTCCTGCGCGGCGGCGACGAAAGTGAGCAGCGTCAGCGCCAATCCGATGAATCGCTTCATGGCTGCGCTCCGGCCGGCGTCCGGCCCGGCTCGAGGATCAAGACGCTTCGCTGGTTATCCTGCAGATATTTTCTTGCGACCTCGGAAATCATCTCGGGCTTGACCGCCCGGAATTCGGATTCGATGCGATTGATGCGCGTCGGGTCGTCGTCAAAGAGCGAAAACGCGGCCAGGAAATCCACCAGCCCGAACCGGTTGCTCGAACCGGCCAGGTCGTAAAGCTCGGCGCGGATCTTGGTCAGCGCCCGATCGAGTTCCGCCTGGGCCGGTGGCGCGTTCTGAAGCCTTGCAATTTCCGTATCGATATCCGCGAGGATTGCTTCGGGTGCCACGCTCGAGTCGTGTACCAGATAAAGGGTCCACAACATCGGGCCGTCGTAATTGAACATGTTTCCGAGCAGGTTGATGCCACCGCCCACGCCGCTGCTGTAACCGCGTTCCTGCACCAGTTTTTGCCACAAGGCGCTGTCCTCGCCCTGCAGCAGGATCTCGTCCAGCAGCCCGAAGGCGTAATGCTCGGGTGTTCCACGCTCCGGCACATGCCAGGCGACCGCGAGGCCCGGGCGCGGCGCGAGCGGATCCACGTAGGACTTGCGCTTCTCACGGAGCTGCGGCGGCTCGGAGATGTCCGGTTGTGCCGCCTGCGCGCGAGCGAGCAGCGGCGCGAAGTATTTCTCGATCCATGCGCGCGCCTGCGCCGACTCGAAATCGCCCGCGACAACCAGCACGGCGTTGCCGGGCGTGTAGTAGGTGTCGAAGAACGCGCGTGCGTCCTCAAGCGTCGCCGCGTCGATGTGTGCGAGGTCACCGTAGAAGTTGTGGGCGTTGTACCAGTTCTCATTCGCGAGCTGCGGCATGGAGATCCACGGAAAACCGCCATAGGGCTGGTTCAGCACGTTGTCATTGACTTCGTTCTTGACGACACCCTGCTGGTTCACCAGGTTTTCCTGGGTGATCGCGAGCCCGCTCATGCGATCGGCTTCGGCCCACAGGATCGTTTCCAGCGTGTGGGCGGGCACGATCTCGAAGTAATTCGTGTAGTCGAAGCGCGTGGAACCGTTGAATGCGCCGCCATTGCTTTCGACCAGGCGGACGAATTCCATCTTGCCGAGATTGCTCGAGCCCTGGAACATCAGGTGCTCGAACAGGTGCGCGAAGCCGGTGCGGTCGCGCGGCTCGATGCGGAATCCGATGCGGTAGTAGACGCCGACCGTGACGGTCGGTGCGGAAGCATCCTGCGTCAGCACCACCTTGAGGCCATTGCCGAGGTGGTAATACTCGATCGGGATGTTTATGCCGCTCGCCGGAACTGGCGCTGCTCCGGTCTTGTCTGCGCCAGTTGTGAGCGGCTGACTCACACATCCGGCCAGGACCACCGCCGAAATCAGTTCGCTCCACAACCGGCGCCCCGGATATTTCAACGCGGCGCCATCCTGATTGCCCCATCGAGCCGTATCGTGGTGCCATTCAGCATGTGATTGGTGCAGATGGAGGCGACGAGTTCCGCGTACTCCTCCGGCCGCCCGAGACGTGGCGGAAACGGCACTTGCTTGCCGAGCGAATCCTGTGCTTCCTGTGGCAGCCCGGCCATCATCGGCGTTCCGAACAGCCCCGGCGCGATCCCGACCACACGGATGCCGAAGCGCGCGAGCTCGCGCGCGAGTGGCAATACCATGCCCACGACTGCTGCCTTCGACGTGGCATACGCGACCTGGCCGATCTGGCCTTCAAAGGCCGCGACTGACGCTGTATGGATCAGCAGACCGCGCTCGCCATCGGCGTCGGGCTCGTTGTTCTGCATCAGTACGGCAGCCGCGCGATCGACATTGAATGTGCCGACTGTGTTGATTGCGAGCACGCGCTGGAACGCGGCGGAGGAGAGCGGCCCGTCACGGCCGAGAAGCTTGCCGGGGGTCGCGACACCGGCGCAGGACACGGCGAGATTCAATCCGCCCATCCATTCCGCGGCTTCGCGGATCGCGGATTCCACGGCGGATTCGCCGGTCACGTCGCAGCCGCGATAACGCGCGGCCTTGCCGAGCGCGCCCGCCGCCGCGTTGCCGGTCACATCCTGCACATCGAGGAGCGTCACCCTGCCGCCTGCGGCAACCAGATGCTGTGCGGTTGCGAGTCCGAGGCCCGAGGCCCCGCCGCTAATGACTGCCTTGACCTGATCCAGTTTCATTCGGTGTCCCCCGGCGATAGTTTACAGGTCGCTAGAGCCTGAGGCCTGCTACAGGCGCAACCTGCTACAGGCGCAACCCTCCGTCGACTTCGATGACGCGGCCGTTCACAAAGTCATTCTCGGCGATATAGACGGCGCTGGAGGCGATCTCCGCGGGATCACCGAGCCGATGCAATGGCACGGCCTGTGTGACCCGGGCAACGAGCTCTGGTTTCATGGCCGCGAGGATGTCGGTCGCGCAGAAACCGGGCGCGATGGCGGCG
>CAYYQQ010000002.1:0-2817 GCA_964473595.1 uncultured Steroidobacteraceae bacterium
CGCGTGGATCAAGCTTCGCAAGCTCGTGCCGGACAGCTTCATCCCGGGGACGCTGAATGTCGGGCATGCCTTGCCGACTGTCGCGCAGGCCTACATCTTCATCCAGCTGGTCAGCGTTGACCCGAAGTTGCTTGCGGCCTGCATCTCAGCGGCGGTCGCAGGTGCGATCGTCGGTGCGCCGATGGTCGTGCGTTTACCGGTGCGCGTCGTGCAGGGGGTGGTCGGCATCGCACTCCTGATCGCGGCTACCCTGTATGCGCTCTCCAACCTGGGCATGATGCCGGTCGGCGGCGACGCGCTTGCCCTGGCAGCCGGGCCATTGACCTTTGCCGTGGTCGGGCACTTCGTGATGGGCGCACTGATGACATTCGGCATCGGCCTCTATGCGCCCTCGCTGATCCTGCTGTCACTGCTCGGCCTGAGTCCGATCGCGGTATTCCCGATCATGATGGGTGCCTGCGCGTTCCTGATGCCGGTTTGCGGCATGCGCTTTGTTCGCGCCGATCGCATCAACCTGCGCGTCGTCATTGGGATCACACTCGGTGGCATACCACTCGTGCTGGTCGCCGCTTTTCTCGTGAAGTCGCTGTCGCTCGTGACCCTGCGCTGGGGAGTCGTGGTAGTCGTACTCTACGCGGCTGTGCTGCTGCTGCGCTCGGCGTTGAAACCGTCGGCGCAATAGTGATCTGATTCGGTGGAGACCATGGACAGAAGGCAATTCCTGGCGTCATCGGTGGCGGCGGCCCTCGCGGTATCGCTGCCCATCGGCCGGTTGCTGGCTGCGGGCCGCGGCGTGCCGGTGGCAGGCGATGTCGCCGCGCTGACCGGGGGCGGCGCGGCAACCATGCTGGAACGCGCTGCGCTGCAGGAACTCCGCGACAGCCTGCGCGGCGCATTGCTGCTCGCGGGTGATGACGGCTACGACCAGGCACGGCGTGTGCTCAATGAATCCATCAACAAGCATCCGGCGCTGATCGTGCAGCCCACGGGTGTTGCAGACATCCGCAATGCCGTGACCTTCGCGCGTGAGCGGAACCTGTTGCTCGCCGTCAAGTGCGGTGGCCACAGCCCTTCGGGCAAGTCGACTTGCGACGGCGGCATGCAGATTGACCTTTCGCATTTCCGCAGCGCGCGCGTGGACCCGGTCGCGCGCCACGCCTATGTGGCAGGCGGCAGCCTGCTCGGCGAACTGGACCACGAAGCGATGGCATTCGATCTCGTGACGACAGCCGGCACCGTGTCGCACACGGGCATTGGCGGCCTGACGCTCGGCGGCGGCTTCGGGCGCCTGGCGCGGCGCTTCGGTCTCGCGCTCGACAATGTCCAGGCGGCGGACATCGTGACTGCCGACGGCCGCCTGCTGCGCGCAAGTGCGGACGAGAACCCCGACCTTTACTGGGGCCTGCGCGGCGGCGGCGGCAACTTCGGCATCGTCACCGGATTTGAATTCGGCCTGCATCCGATGCAGCGCCAGATCATCGGCGGCGATCTCGTATTCCCGTTCGAGAGGGCACGCGAGATTCTCGGGGCCTACGCCGACTACAGCAGCAATGTGCCGGACGACATGTACGCCGATTTCTTCATGTCGCTTCCGCCCGGCGGGAAGCCTGGCGAATGCGGCATTGAGGTCTGCTACTCCGGTCCGGCGGACCAGGCCGAAAAGCTTCTAGCGCCACTACGCAAGCTTGGAACGCCGGTCGCCGACACCATCAAGGCGCAGGAATACGTGGCGATCCAGCGCAGCTCGGACCGGAGCGATCCGCGCAATTTGGGCACGTACCTGAAGTCGGGCTTCATCAGCGACTTTCAGGGCAGCATGATCGACGCCTTGATCAGCGGCTTCCGGCCGGATCCAGCGCGCGCCACGATCGTGTTCTTCCAGCATTCCGGCGGCGCCATCGGCCGTATCGCGCCCGACGCCACCGCCTTTCCGCACCGGCACTCGAAGCACAACATGTTCTCCGTCGTCGCATGGGATCTTGACGGCGACGCGGCGCCGCATGTGCGTTTCATCAAGGACTATTGGGCGACGCTCGAACCATTCACGGATGGCTATTACACGAACGAGGTCGGCGACGAGGCACAGGGCATCGTCGATTCGAACTACCAGGGCAATATCGGCCGCCTGCGCACGATCAAGAGAAAGTACGACCCGGGCAACTTGTTCCGGCTGAATGCGAACGTCGTGCCGAGCGTCTGAACCGGACCGGCCAGCCATGGTCACCCGGCTGGCCGCGTCTGGCATCAATCCTCACGTTGTCCACTCAGACACGAAAAACCGCCTATTTCACCTTCACCCGATACTTCAGCGAAAAGCTCGGCGCTGGCGCCCCGCCAAAGGCAAAACTGCCGGTAGTGGTCACCTTGATGCTGGTGATGTTGCCGTCGTAGCCGTTGCCGTCGGGAACGGGCGTGTAGTTGTACACGTACGGCCCCGGGACCGGTGTCGACGAGTAAGTGACCAATCCGAGGCTCAGGCCGGAACTGGTGGCACCATCGGTGAACGCCACCCCCGTGCCGACGTTGAAGGCAAGAGTGGCGCCGTCGATCGGATCCGTGGTGTAAACGGTGGCCACGTCCGGTGAGCCATTTCCCGTATTCGCCGACGTGATGCTGTATTCGATGACGGCGCCCGGGATCCGCTTCGGGTTCGTTACGTTGTTGACCGGGTCGGAGAGGACGGCGGAGCCTTTTATGACCGTGATGATGGGGACGCCCTGCGGCGTTGCCGGCGATCCGGTTGGCACCACGCCGGTGGCGTAGTTGCCGTTGCTGTCCTTGGCAAAGATCTTGTAGTGATACGCGGTGCCGTTGCTC
>CAYYQQ010000002.1:2917-80512 GCA_964473595.1 uncultured Steroidobacteraceae bacterium
CGCCACCCGGCGCGATACTGGCATTCGCCGGATCGGTGCCGTTGGCGAGCGTGGTCCCGTTCGGCGTTGCCGGCGATCCGGTTGGCACCACGCCGGTGGCATGGTTGCCGTTGCTGTCCTTGGCAAAGATCTTGTAGTGATACGCGGTGCCGTTGCTCAGCCCGGTGTCGGTGCAGGTCGCGGTCGGCGCAGTCACCACACACGCCACCGTCGAAGCACCGATGACGTTGCCAACCACATAGGTGGCCCCTTCCACCGGCACATCGGCCACCGCAGACGTCGCCCGCCGCAGCACGATGATGCTGCCGAGATCGGCATCCACCGGATTGGTCCAGCTGAGCACCACCTGGGTGTTGCCCGGCGTCGCAGTCGCTGCGGTCACGTTGCCCGGCGACAGGTTGTCGATGGTCACCGTCGCACTGGCCGTGTCGGAACCAGTCTGGGCGTTGGTGCCGGTCCAGGCGGAGATGCGCGCAGTGACGCTGTAGGTCGAACCGGCCGGCACCGGCATCGCGGCGTGGCTCTTGGGCGTGACCCGGATCTTGTATTGGGTCGCCGTGGTCGTCGCCGTGATGTTCGTCGTCAGCGCAATCGCCGGCGTGTCACTCGCCGGGTTGGCTACCGAGCCGTACACCACCGTGCCGGCATCGTTGGTGATCTCCACCAGACTGAGGCCGCCCGAGGTGCCGGCGGCGAGGGTCACCGTGGCGGCGGTGATGACGTCGGTGCCGACGCCGGTCTGGAACGTGAACGCATCCGCCATGGTCGCCGCGCCACCCGGCGCGATACTGGCATTCGCCGGATCGGTGCCGTTGGCGAGCGTGGTGACATTGCCGATGAACGAGGCGATAACGGTGCGCCAGTTACCGGTATCGGCCGCGGTTGCAACGGTGGAATAGGTTCCGGTAGATGACACTGTCTGGTCGCCCGACCCAGAGGTCAATCGCGTCCCGCCGGTGCCTATTACGAAATCCTGCTGTTCAGTGAAGGAGTTGCTCCAGGCGCTAAAGCTACTAAATGCCTGCAGGGCAGTCCCCACCATGACCAGCTCGAGTTGCTGGGTTGTGGTGACAGTGCCGGATTCAAGTGTGCTATCCGTACCGCTGTTAAAATTACTTTGGTCCAGCACACCGCTGGTCAGCATTCCGGAATATTCGAAGATCTGCAGTTGCAGCCGGGTGCTGGCGCCGTAGCCACTCACCGTCACAACGGTCGGTTCAGCGGCACCCGCCACCCTGTAGTACATGGCCATGCCGGGGTTGTTATTGCTGTCGTTGCGGATCAGGGTCCAGCCGCCCGGCGTAGTCGGACCGGTTGAGGCGGCATAGTTGCTGGCGATGGCAATGAGCAGGTTGCCATTGACCGGCGTCGCGAGAAAGGTGGCAAACACCAAGTTCCCGGCTGTGGTCGAGCCGATTGCTTTTTGCACCTGCACGATGGCCGCTTCGACCGGAGCACTGAACAGCGCTAGCAGCATTGTCATGACTGATAGCAGCCGACAACCTCGCAGCCAGCGCGACATACCTGGTAGCGCCACCACGGCCAGACCACGGTTCTTAAAAGTCAGAATGCCGTTCAATTTCGAACTCATTCGGTGTCGTTCCATTCTTCTTTCAAAACAGCATTAACCATGCAGGAATGACGTTCAGGCACTCGTCGCGCAGCGGGAAATGTAATGACACTCCAACAAGCCGGCAATCAACGTCCGCGCCACGGCACACAATTTGAACTGCGTCTCGTTTTGCACCCCATAAGAACTGCCGGACATTGATCTTCACCGCGATCCGAGATAACCGCGGTCCGCATTCCGTGTACAGGGCTCAATCTGTGATTTATGTCGCATTGCCATAATGCTGCTTTGATTAGTCTTATTGCACCCCGACTGGCAGTCGCCCCAAAGGCGAAAGCGAGCGGTTATCAAAGCATCAGGAGTTCGCGTCGCGCACCGCCAACGGACCAACACGGATTCCTCTTCAATGTGGAGATTATCGTCGATGTCAGCGAAAAAGTGGTTTCAAACGATGGCAAGTCAGCTGGGTCTCGTCCTGGCAATGAGTGCGTTTGCCTGGGTTGGCGTTGCCAACGCTGGTGGCAGCTTGAAATTGAGCAACCAGGTTTTCCAGGAAATCGAGATCAAGCGGGCGGATGGTGAAACCGAGCACAAGACCGTTCCGGCCGCCATGGTCGTGCCCGGCAACGAGGTGTTCTACGTGATCACCTACGAGAATACCGGCGACAAACCGGCCGAGAATGTCGTTGTCACCAATCCGGTCCCGGCCGAACTCGAATACGTCTCGGTTCTCGGCCCGGCGCCCGCCAATCAGGTTTCCGTTGATGGCGGCAAGCATTACGACGCGTTGGGGAGCCTCACCGTGACCAGCGCCGACGGCAAGCCGCGCCCGGCGACGGCCGCTGATGTGACACATGTGCGCTGGGCGCTGAACGGTGCGTTGAAACCCGGAAGTAGCGGCACCGTGTCATTCAAGGCCCGGTTGAAGTAGCCCGCAGGATCCTGCGGAAAACCAACGGCTCTGACTATAGGTCATGTTTTTACCTGAAGGTGTTGTGATGGGGTCGAAGAATCGCTGCGTGAAATACCTGGTTGCGGTGCTGCTGCTGGCGGGCATACAGACTGCTCAGGCCGCCAACACCACGCAGGGAACGTCCGTTGCCAACAGCGCAACGGTCGACTACACGGTGAGCGGCATCAATCAGCCGGACGTCACCAGCAACACGGTGAGCTTCCTTGTCGACCGCCGGATCAACGTGGCGGTTGCCGAACTCGGCGGCGCTTATACCGACGTCACGCCAGGCTCCACTGCCCAGGTGCTGACCTTCACGGTTACCAACAGCACGAACGGCGTGCAGGACTTCCGCTTCATCACCACCAATGACACGACCGGTGCCACTGATCCATTCGGCAACACGGATGACTTCGACCCGACCGGGATCCAGGTGTTCGTCGACTCGAGCGCTGCTAACGGTACCTACGATGCAGGGGTAGACACCGAGACCTTCCTCGATGAGATGCCGCAGGATACGACACGCACGGTATTCGTCGTCGCCAATATTCCCTCAGGCCGTGCGAACAATGACACCAGCGGCATCACGCTGACTGCGGTCGCAGCCGACGCGGGATTGGCCAGCACACTCGGCGCTGACGCCACAGAGACGACCGGTGCCGAAACGCCGGGCGTGGTGGACACAGTGTTCGGCGATGTGGCCGGTGACACCGACGCGGCTCGAGACGGCCGGCACAGCGACGACGACGCTTACCGCGTGCAGACTGCCACCATCACGGTCACGAAGACCGCGAAAGTGGTCAGCGATCCATTCAACGGCACGACCAACCCGAAAGCGATTCCCGGTTCGGTGATCGAGTACTGCCTGCAGGTCGCCAACGCGGCTGGCGGCACCTCCGCCACGAATGTCGTGGTCAGCGATCCGGTGCCGGCTAACACCACGTTCGTCGCGGTCAGCATCTTCGCCGGCGGCACAGTGACGGGCGGTGTCTGCAACGCCGACGGCACGTCCGAAGACGACAATAGTACTGGCGCGGATGAGAGCGACCCAAACGGCGGCAATATAACCGCCGGCACAGTGAGTTCCACAGTGCCAACCCTGGCCGCAGGCGCGACCACCGCAACCCGCTTCCGCGTCACCATTAACTGACGCGGACAGCGCTCATCCGGGGTTGTCGGCCATGGCTGCAAGACCATGGCGGACCGCTCCCGGCAGGTGATGCGATGTCACGCGTGAAGACAGGAAGACATTGGTTGCGCGCTGTAACCGCATTGCTGCTTGCGCTTACCGTTGGCCAGGCATCGGCGGTGACGATCAGCAACACCGCAGCGGTGAGCTTTCGATCCGGCACGACACCTGGTCTTGCCATCAGCAACACCGTTGGTTTCAGCACCGTTCCCGCACCTGCACCGGCGGTCATCGGCTTCTTGCGCGACACCCGGGCCATGCCGGGCAGCGTGCCCACGCCGGCTGACGGCGGCTATTGCCAGGACAGCACCGCAGGGTTTACGCCGATACCGCCGGTGACGGATTCCACCGGGACCATCATCGACACGGCGTCTGCGCCTATCCTGAATACCGACTCCTATCTGGCCGGCGAAGCGGTGTTCATCAAACTCTCCGACGCGAACCGCAACCTCGATCCAGCGGTACGCGATTTCATCGACCTGCGCATCACCACCAGCACTGGCGATGAGGAAGCATTGCGCGTCCAGGAAACAGGGATTGACACCGGCGTGTTCGTGACGGCCATTCAGGGCACCATGATGCCACCCGCGCCGACGCGCTTCGATTGCCGGCTTTCGGTAAGCCAGGGTGCGACGCTTCAGGCGAATTACACGGATCTGCTGTTTCCAACCGACACCGCGCAGGCCAGCGCGATGGTGGATCCATTCGGCATCGTCTTCGACTCTTCCAGCGGCCTGCCCGTTGACGGCGCCAAAGTGACATTGCTCAACGCCGTAATGGGCGCACCGGCGACGGTGTCCGGGGCCGATGGCACGAGCAGCTATCCGGCGACCGTGATGAGCGGTGCCACGGTGACCGATTCCGGCGGACGCGTGTACACACCGCCACCAGGTGGATTTCAGTTTCCATCGGTTGCGCCGGGCGATTATGTCCTTCAGGTGACACCGCCGAACGGTTTGTCCACACCCTCGACAGTGCCGCTGCCGGTGCTGCAGACGGTACGCGATCCGGCGGGCAATCCTTATGCGGTGGGCAACGGCTCCTTCGGCGACGTCTTCAATCTTCCGGTTGGGCCGGCATTTCGCGTCGACATCCCGGTCGATCCCTTGCAGGGCAACCTGTTCCTGCAGAAGAGCGCATCGACGACCGAAGTCTCCGCCGGCGATTTCCTGCAGTACCGACTGACCCTGGGAAACCGCAATACCGCGGGCTCGGCCACCAATGTTCAGATCAGCGATACGCTGCCTGCCGGCATGCGCTACAAAGCCGGCTCCCTGCACATCGCCGCTCAACCAGCATCCGATCCGGCGGTCAGCGCTGACGGCCGCACGCTGACTATTTCCGCCGGAACCTTCGCCGCCGGCGGACAGATTGAAATCAGCTACGTGGTCCAGGTCGGCGCCGGCGCGCGTACCGGGGATGCGGTCAACAGTGCGTCGGCGAGCGCGAACGGCGGACTTGCGTCGAACCTGGCACAGGTCGCGGTACGCATCCGCGAGCCATTTTTCACCTCGCAGTTCACCCTCATCGGCCGCGTGCTCGAAGGCGAATGCGGCACTCCATGGCAGGACCTGAAAGGCGTGCCCAACGTGCGCATCTTGCTCGACGACGGCACGTACGCGCCCACCGATCGCGACGGCCAGTTCCATTTCGAAGGCGTACGGCCCGGCACTCATGTTGTGCAGCTCGATCTCGATAGCCTGCCACCGTATCTCGAGGCAATTCCCTGCATCCAGAACAGCCGCTTCGCCGGACGTTCGTTCTCGCAATTCGTCGAGGCACAGGGCGGCAGCCTGTGGCGCACGGACTTCTACGTGCGGCACCGAAGCACGCAGGTTGGCATCCGGCTGGGAAGCTCGCTCATCGCTGAAATCGCAAAGGGCACGTCTGACACGACGAACCCGGCGGCGGCCAGCACGGGCGATGCGCTCGCCTTTCGCGTCGAGATGGACGGCGGCCAGGTACCGATCAAGGACCTGCTCGTGACAGTGCAGTTGCCGGCGGGTGTGGGTTACGTTCCTGGCAGCACGCGCGTTGACGGGGCCGACAGCGCAGATCCGGAAGTTGCGGAAGGCTTTGCCTCGTTTCGCCTCGGCGATGTTGGCGCCAACTGGCGGCGCGTGATCGATTTCAACGGTGACATCAAGGAATCGCCGCTGGGCGCGGAATCAGATTCGGGCAGGACCTGCCCGCCGGATGGCTTCACCAGCAAGGCGCTCGCGAATTTCGCCACCCGGGACAAGTCTGGCCTGCGCACACCGATCGTCGAGAGCCGGCTGCTGTGCGACGACGCCCCCGCCCCGGCTCTCGGAGCCCCGGCTGGGCTCGCCGTGGCGGGACCCGCGCCCATTGGCACCGATGACAACAGCAGCCGCGAAACCATCGATCTGGCCGAGGCCGGTGAAGTGCCCGATGCGGATCCCGTACTTGAGCAGACGCAGAAGAAACGCCGTGCGATTGTCAAAGACGCCGCGGCTGCCGGCGCTGACATTGACTGGCTGGCCGGTCAGGTGCCCGGCATCGAGTGGCTATTTCCCTCGCCGCAACACAATCCACGCGCCCCGTCACAGCGGATCGCAATCAAGCATGCGCCAGACCAGCAGGTAGTGCTGAAGTTCAAGGGTGAGCCGGTAAATCCCCTGAATTTCGATGGCGTCACGACCAACGCCGAAAAGACTGTATCGGTCAGCGTGTGGCGCGGCCTGCCGCTTGCCGACGGCGACAACCGCTTCGACGCGGATGTGACCGATGGGCACGGCACGGTCGTCACCACGCTCACGCGCATCGTTCACTATGCCAACGCGCCGGCGCATGCAGAGCTGGTACCAGAGGAATCGCTGCTGGTCGCCGACGGCATCCACAAGCCCGTGGTCGCCGTGCGGCTGCTCGACCGCGCCGGCCGCCCGGTGCGCGCCGGCGTGACTGATGCGTTCCTGCTGAATCCGCCGTACATTCCAGCGCAACAGCTCGAGCTGCAGCAGCAACGGCAACTCGCAGGCAGCGATCGCTTCTCGCCGACCTACAGGATCGAAGGTGACGATGGTGTCGCCTATATCGAGTTGGCACCCACGACCGAGAGCGGAAGCGTGGTGCTCAACTTCAGGTTCCAGCAAGCAGACCGCAGCAGCCACAACGAGGAATTGCACGCGTGGCTTGCGGCGAAAGCGCGCGACTGGGTGGTGGTCGGTCTCGCGACGGGCACTGTCGGTTACGAGACCGTCAAAGGCAACCTGCAATCGCTCGCTGAATCGGACCGCGACGACGGCGTCTACGACGACGGTCAGCTCAGCCTGTACGCGAAGGGCCGCGTGCTCGGCAAATGGCTGTTGACCATGGCGTACGACTCCGACAAGCCCGCCGAGCGACTCCGTCGCGAAAGCCTGCTCTCCACCATTGACCCGAACGCGTTCTACACCGTGTACGGCGATGGCACGGAGCAGAGTTACGACGCTGCAAGCGCGGAGAAGTTGTACCTGAAACTCGAGCGCGACCAGTTCTATGCGCTGTTCGGCGACTACGAGACAGGCCTCACGCAAACCCAGTTGTCCCGTTACAGCCGGACCCTGACGGGCCTCAAGAGCGAATACCGCGGCGCGGCCGTCAACTTCACCGGTTTTGCCTCCGAGACCGCCCAGAACTTCGCGCGCGACGAAATCCAGGGCAACGGGACGTCGGGCTTGTATCGCCTGACGCACAACGGCATCGTGATCAACGGCGAGAAGATCCGCATCGAGACCCGCGACCGCTTCCGTTCCGAGCTCATCGTTGAAAGCCGGGAGCTCGTGCGCCACCTCGATTACGACATTGACTACGACGCCGGGACACTGCTCTTCCGCGAGCCGATCAACAGTCGCGACTTCGATTTCAATCCGATCTTCATCGTCGCCGAATACGAGACCGTGGGTATCGCCGACGAGAACCTGAATGCAGGAGGGCGGCTCGGCGCGCAAATGTTCGACGGCAGACTGAGCGCCGGCGCAACGTACATTCGCGACGACGCGGGCCTGCGCGAGTCGAACCTGGGCGGCGTCGATGCAAAGCTGCAGCTGGCGCCCGGCACCGAACTGCGCGTCGAAGCCGCGGCGAGCGATCGCCAGGACACGAACATTGATCGCGATGGCAGTGCCTATCTCGCGGAGATCGAGCGGCGCGTCGGCCGGTTCGATGCAATCGCCTATTTGCGCCGCCAGGCGCCGGATTTTGGTCTGAACCAGCAAAACGCCGCCGAGGGCGGTACTTTCAAGACCGGTGTCGACGCGCAGCTGCGCCTGGGCGAGCGGGTCGCCTTGCAAGGGCAGACCTACCAGCAGGAGGACCTCATCAGCGGCACTGTCCGCGATTTTGCCAACGCACAACTCGAATATCGTGCCGATCTTTGGGGTGCGCACGCCGGTGCGCAAATCGCCCACGACGAGGCGATCACCGGGGCTGACGCCGAGTCACGCCAGGCAACCGTGGGCGCGAGCCGCAGCTTTTTCGACAAGCAGCTCGAACTGACTGCGCAAGCTGACATGAGCCTGGGCGGCTACAACAATAGTGTTGATTACCCGACCCGCTATCAGGTCGGCGCCACATACGCCATCAGCGACGACCTGCGCCTGCTCGCGGTCCAGGAAATCACCGACGGCGAGGCGTTCGACAGTTCAACCACCCGTCTCGGTCTCGAAGTGATCCCGTGGAAAGGCGCGCGCCTGGCCAGCACATTGAACCAGAGCGCTATCTCCGAGTACGGCCCGCGCACTTTCGCTCTTTTTGGGCTGACCCAGTCTTTCCTGGTCGGCGAGCGCCTGGGCTTCGATGTATCCACGGATACCAGCCGCACTTTCAACGAATCCAGCCAGCCGCCGCTGGTCATCAACCAGAATCATCCCATCGCTTCCGGGGGCATGCTCGGCGACGGTACACTGACCGAGGATTTCTTCGCGATGTCCGGAGGCGCGACTTACCGTTCCGAACTTTGGTCGTGGACCGGCCGCGCGGAGACACGTAACAGCACGACTTCCGGCCGCGATGGTTTCACCACGGGCTTTCTGCGGCAGGCGCAGGCAGGTGTCGCCTTTGCCGCCTCCGCGGAGGCATTCCAGGTCGAGCAGGCTACCGGATCGGAAGGCCTGCTTGCCAATGCCAGCCTGTCCTGGGCGTTCCGCCCGCTTGGCCGCCGCTGGTCCCTGCTCGAGCGCCTGGAGTTCCGGCACGACGAGCTGACGAACGGCACGGGCGCCGCCGGCAGTGGACTGTTCGGCAACAACAGCCTGACCGTGAGCGGCAATGCGAAGTCGCAGCGGCTCGTCAATAACCTGGCGATAAACCGCGTATCGCACGCATGGAGCAAGGAAGACACGCAAGGCAACCTGTTCGGGCTCAACGAGCGCAACCAGTGGTCGCTGTACTACGGTTCAAAGTACGTGCTCGATCAGTTCGACGGCGCCGATTACCTTGGTTACACCGACATCCTGGGCCTGGATTGGCGCCTCGACGTCACGCGCACAATCGATGTCGGCTTGCGCAGCAGTGTCTTGCACGCGTGGAACGCGGAGAACTACGAATACTCGGCTGGGCCGACGATTGGTTTTTCGCCGTTTGGCAATGCCTGGGTCAGCGCCGGCTATAACCTGCGTGGATTCCGCGACCTGGATTTCGAGCCGGCGCACTACACCATGCAAGGCCCTTACCTGATGGTGCGCTTCAAGTTCGACCAGTCGACTCGTTAGGGCGCGCACCAGATACATCCCCAAGCGCGTACTGCGATCGACGCCCGCACCCTGGCTGGGTGCGGGCATTTCGCTTTGGTCTATTCAGAAGTCCTTGGTGAAACGGACTCCAAACTCGCTCGCATCATTGCTCAGCATGACCAACACGTAGTCGCCGGTGTTGAGACGGGCATTGTCATAGCGCTCGTCCGTGACGTTGTGACCGTAGGCCGCAATCGACCAGTCGCCGTCGGTGGGCCAGTAGCTGATGTCGACATTGATCAGGTCGCGGCTAATTATTTATCAATTTGATAGGTTTTGATAAATAACTGATACATCCCCTTCATAGGATCCGGGATTGCTGCGAGAACATAGGCTTACGAGGTACGGTCGAGGTGCCGAAACCTGGGAATGGTGACCAGCGGGTGAATTGAACACCCGGGATGCGTCGGCCCCGTCGAGCCCCGCATCAGCCTTTCTGGGCGGATCTCGCCTGGTACTGCGCGGTAATCCGGTAGTCAGCACGGAGGCTGCAAGGCTGCCGAGGCATTCCGCTGCGAGTGCGCGAGCCGGAACACTGAATCGTTCCATCAGCCTGCGGATGTGCTTTCTTCAGCAGTGGCGATGCAATGCCATTGAGGTCGAAGCTGCCGTCGCAGTCCCCAAAGGGACAGGCAAACTCGAAGTACGCCGGTGCCGGCGGATACAGGGCGTGGCGCTGCGCGGCCGGCACCGAATTTGCCGATGCTGCGAAGTGCAGATCCACGCGGATCTGTTCGACGTCCGGAAATGCCTTGCCAAGAGTGCCGGCTGCCGCGCGCCTGCGAAGCAACTGCTCGCGGCTCTGTTCGAGAAGCGACCGGGTAGTACGTGATACAAAGCGCATGGACGCTTCCTCCTGCAGTATTAAGGCAAGCTAGCGCGCACTCCTCAACCATCGCCGACAGGCCGATGACGATCGCCGTGTTTTCTGGCTTTCGTCACGGCCTGCCGCCGATCAGGCGTTCGAATCAGTAGCGATTCTGTCCGCCGCGGTTGCCACCGCCACCGCCACCACCACTGCGCTCACGCGCCTGGGCTTCGTTCACCTTCAGATCACGGCCTTCGAAGTTCTTGCCGTTCAGCGCCTGCATGGCCTGGGCAGCATCGGCATTCGACATCTCGATGAAGCCAAAGCCGCGGGGACGACCGGTTTCGCGATCGTTGATGAGGGCGAGCGACTCGATCGTGCCATGCGGTGCAAACAGCGCACGCACAGACTCTTCGGTCGCGGAGAAGGGCAAATTTCCAACAAATAACTTAGTCACTTTAGATTACTCACATTGAACAATAGGATTTCAGCAGGCGGTTGTCCGTCTACTGGTTAGGCGATGCTTCAGTGGTGGCAGAACCTGGTTGGGAAGCGCGCCGAAGCGGCGCATCGAGCCAAGTGAGACAATCCGACGGATCACCAGACCGCGGCATTCTACCAGAAATCGGCCCCGATTTCCTGCCTTTGGCGAGGGCCGGCACGACACGCAATCTTCCATACACCTGCTCACGGCCGCGCATTTTCAGCAAGAAATCGGTGATCGTCTGGACCAAGGCGCGGGCACGCGCTGGCGCTACCTTGTGACCGCGTCGGGCGGCACGGCCTGCGTTGCGACCACCGCGCGGTACTCGACGAGCCGGCATACGCCGCTGAGCGGCAACGGTAATTGCAGGTCCGCTACACGTGCTGAAGCCTGGCCGGACCCCGGCTCACTAATATCCATGTTTTCAATCTCTTAGCGGGCACCCAATTTTGTGTCCACGGTGCCAAACGAAGGCTAATTGCGAATGATTCTCAATTACAATTATACTTAGGACTCCCAGCGCCGGGCCAATCATGAAATTTGCCGGTCTTTACCCCCTACTCGCGGTCGCCTTCCTTGGCGTCCTGACCGGTGCAGCCGCGCGCGCAGACACGCCCGAATTCACGCTGGTGATTGAGTCCCATCGTTTCATTCCGGCTGAGCTGAAGGTGCCGGCCGGGCAGAAGATCCGGCTGCTGGTCGAGAACCGCGATCCGACGGCTGAGGAATTCGAGAGCTACGACTTCAATCGCGAAAAGATCGTGCCGGGGAAAGGCAGGATCGCCCTCTTCGTCGGACCGCTGAAGCCCGGCCGCCACGAGTTCTTTGGCGATTTCCACGCTGACACCGCCCGCGGATTCCTCATTGCCGAGTAACGCATGATCCCCTCATTCATCATCGTGTTGCGCGAGGTCTTCGAGGTGGCGCTGATCATCAGCATCGCGCTTGCAGCCTCGCGGGGGCTTGCCGGAAGCCGGCGCGCAATCTTGATGGGTTGCATGGCCGGACTGGCCGGCGCACTGGCGCTTGCCGGTGCGACCGGCTGGCTCAGCGAGACGTTGGAAGGCATGGGCCCGGAAGTCTTCAATGCGGGCGTCTTGCTGGCCGCGGTTCTGATGCTGTCCTGGCATCACATCTGGATGCAGCGACACGGCGCCGCCATCGCGCATGAACTCCAGTCCGTGGGCGGCGAGGTTCGCGCCGGCGCCCGACCGTTGGGTGCGCTCGCGACCGTGGTGGCACTCGCTGCGCTGCGCGAGGGAGCCGAAGTCGTGCTGTTCCTCTACGGCGTCGCCGCGGGTGGTGCGAAGGCCGCGCCGATGATTCTCGGTGGTGCACTCGGCCTGGTCGGTGGCGCCGCAGCGGGCACGCTGTTGTACTTCGGCCTGATGCGCATTCCTCCGCGGCATCTGTTCGCGGTGACCGGCTGGATGCTCCTGTTCCTCGCCGCTGGAATGGCGGCTCAGGCAGCCGCATTCCTGGTTCAGTCCGGTTGGCTGCCCGCAATCGTCGAACAGGTGTGGGATACGTCATCGCTGCTGTCGCAACAGAGCCTGCCCGGCCAGATGCTGCATGCGCTGGCGGGTTATGACGCCCGGCCCAGCGGGATCCAGCTGCTGTTCTTCTGCGCGACATTCGCGTCCGTACTGATGCTGTCGTGGATCGTGAATCGCCGCCCGACGTCCAGCCAGCGAGTACCCATCATCGCCGCCCTCATCATCCTGATCGGTGCGGCGGTCGTTGCCACGCCGCGTGCCAATGCCGCGGACAAGGTGTACTCGCCCATTGTCGAAGAGGGTGAGAGAGCGATCGAACTACGCGGCCATCGCGAGTCCGACGGCGACCCGGGCGTTGACGGTGCCCAGCAGTACAAACTGGACCTGGAGTTCTCGCCGGCCTGGTTCTGGACCACCGAACTGGTCGGCGAATGGGAGAAGGAACCGGGCGCCGATTTCGAGAATACGGAAGTAGCCTGGGAAAACATATTCCAGTTGTACGAGCAGGGCCGCTACGCGATCGACGCAGGCCTGCTGATCGAATACGCGCATTCCACAGTGCCGGACGGCGAGGACAAGCTGGAACTGGGTGCCTTGCTGCAGAAGGATTTCGGCCCGCACCAGATGCGCTTCAATCTCGTGGCGGAACGCGAGTTGCGCTCCGCTGCAGAGACGGAGCTTGAATACGCGCTGCAGTATCGCTGGCGGCGCAATCCCCGCTTTGAACCCGGCATCGAAATGTATGGCGAGTTCGGGGAGCTGGGTGACTTCGGCTCAATCGGCGATCACGGGCACGAAGTGGGCCCGGCCGCGTTTGGCCGCGTTCCGCTCGGAAGCGGCGCAATCAAATATGAGTTTGCCTGGCTGTTCGGATTGACCGATGAGGCCGCGGCGCAGACCGCGCGCTTCCTGCTCGAATACGAATTCTGACGCGGCGCAGGCGGTGACGCGAGCCCGCACTAGCGGCGGCGGCGGCGGTGGGGCTACACTGCGGAATGCTGGGGATGCCCCGGGTTCCGCCCGGGTGTAGCGTGCTCACAACCGGAAGGGACCAGACCATGAAGACTTTATTCTCGGTGGCGTTTGTTACTGCCGCGACCCTGGGCGTGGGCGCAGCGGTGGCACAAGACACGGCTACTCTCGAGGAGATCGTTGTCACCGCCTCCAAGCGTGAGCAGACGCTCAACGACATTCCAGTGGCGGTCAGCGTCACCTCGGCCGAGACGCTAGAGAAAGCGCACATCACCGACATCCTGGACCTGCACACGGCTGTGCCATCGCTGCGCACGTCGCAGCTGCAGACATCGACGCAAACGAACTTCATCATCCGCGGGTTCGGTAACGGCGCGAACAACCCGGGCATCGAATCCTCGGTGGGCGTCTTCATCGACGGCGTGTATCGTTCGCGATCGGCGTCCCAGATTGGCGACCTCGTCGACGTCGAGCGCATCGAGGTGTTGCGCGGCCCGCAGAGCACGCTGTTCGGACAGAGCGCGTCCGTGGGCGTCATCAGCGTGATCACCAAGAAGCCATCATTCACGCCGACCGGGATGGTGGAGGTCGGTTTCGGCGAGTACAACTCGCAGATGGCGCGCGCGGGATACTCCGGCCCCATCAGCGACCGATTTGCGTTCAGCCTCTCCGGCAACTACAACAAGCGCGACGGCTACTTCAAGAACCTGAACACTGGTCACGACCTCAATGACCGCGATCGTTGGGACGCGCGTGGCCAGCTGCTCTTCAATGCGACCGATGACCTGACATTCCGCCTGATCGCGGATACAAGCTCGATCGATGAGCTGTGCTGTGGCGTTTCGAACCTGCTGAATGGGCCCACGGGAGCGTTCATCACCGACCCATCGGTCGGCGGCCAGATTTACACCGGCAGCCCGTTCGACCGGCGCGGTTACTTCAACAAGGACCCGTTCAACAAGGTCGACAATGACGGCGTGTCATTGCAGGTCGATTGGTCCCACGGCGACTGGACACTGACTTCGATCACGGCCGATCGCAATCAGAAGGCGAAATTTGACTACGACGCCGATTTCACGAGCGCCGACCTCCTGGCGAACAACCTGAACGAGTCAAAAATCGACACCTTCACCGAGGAGCTGCGCCTCGCGTTCGACAATGGCGGCCGCGTAACGGGCCTGCTGGGCGCGTATTACTTCGACGAGAGCGTCGACTATCAGGACACGCTGACCTGGGGCGACGATATGCGGGCCTACGCAAACGCTCTCACCGCTAGCCCTCCACCTCCTGCTGCGTGTGGCCCTCTTGCGTTGCTCGCATGTGTTGAAGCGAAACTCGGCCTTCCGTTCTCGAACGCACTACTCGGTCTTCCGCCCGGATTATTTTTCGACAGCGGCCAGGGCCAGGTCATCACCACTAACCAGGACAGCAAGGTCACTACCTTATTCGGCCAGCTCGACTGGAAGGCTACCGACCGCATGACACTCACGGCGGGCGTGGCCTATGCACAGGTCAAGAAGGATGTGTCGATCGCCCAGACCGACTCGGACGTGTTCTCGTCGCTCCCCCTCGTCTACCTCGGCTTCGGCAGCGCCCTCGCCGGGGGAGACACCCCGGGTCAAGCCGACTTCAACAGCGTGACGCCGTGCCCGCCGGGCAGCCTGCCGGGCGCCCCCTGCAACCCATTGCTCGACCTATACCCCTTCCAGTTCCTTGCCCCGGTCTTGCCGTTTTCGAACGACCACTCGGATGACAGCCAGACGACCTTCACCGCCCGGGTGTCGTTCGACCTGAATGACAGCATCATGATGTACGGTGGCGTCTCGACCGGGTTCAAGGCCACTTCCTGGAACCTGTCGCGCGACACCAAGCCGCTTGAACCGGCGGGCGGCGCCCGCTCGCCGCTCGGCGGCTTCCAGAATCTGTATGACGCCAACTTTGGCGCTCCGCCCCCAAACCCGCTTTTCCGCCGCTACGGCACGCGTCTCGCGGGACCGGAAGAGTCGACCGTTTACGAAATTGGATTCAAGGGCAAGTGGCAGCGGACGGCGCTGAACGTCGCGATCTTCGACGAGGAGATCAAGGACTTCCAGTCGAACACCTTCCTCGGCACAGGCTTCGGACTCCTCAATGCCGGCAAGCAGTCGGTCCAGGGTGCCGAGTTCGACTTGCTGTTCGTCCCGTCCGAGCACTGGGAGTTCAGCTTCGCGGGCACCTACCTGGATCCGCTCTACGACTCCTTCGTAATCGGACCGGCAGTCCAGAACCAGCCCGGCGACGACCTGACGACTGACCTTTCCGGTACGAAGCCTGCGGGCATTTCAGAATTTACCGGCGCCGTTGCTGCAACCTACCTTTGGACCCTGGGGAGCTTCGAGGCCTACGTGCGTGCGAACTACAATTACGAGAGCAGTGTCAGGGTCATCGAGAACGTACCCGAGAACGTTGCCACTCGTGACGTGAGCACCGTGAACGCGTCCGCGGGCTTGGCGAGGAACGGGTGGGATGTCCAGTTGTGGGGACACAACCTGACGGACGACGACTACCTGATCAGCGCGTTCCCGTCGGTGGCGCAGTCCGGCAGCTATTCCGGCTACCCGAGCCAGCCGCGGACTTACGGCGTGACCTTGCGCAAGCGCTTTTAGCGCATGCCGAGCTGATCGAACAGGAACGACAACTGGTCCGCCTGTTCCTCGATGCGTGTTGCCAACGAGCTGCCTTGCCCGTGCCCTGAATTGCGGTCGGTGCGCAGCAGGACCAAGCGATCAGAACCGCTCGCGGCTTGCAGAGCCGCCGCCATCTTGCGCGAATGCATCGGGTTGACGCGCCCGTCGGTAGCGCCCGTCATCATCAGGATCGCCGGATAGGACGTGCCCGTCGTGACGTGATGATAGGGCGAATACGCGTAGAGTGCGCGGAACTGGTCCGGATCCTTCACCGTGCCGAACTCGGTGGTGTTGAATGATCCGTTGGGATCGAGCTCGACGCGCACCATGTCGTAGATGCCGACCGCCGACACCACGGCACGCGCCAGGTCCGGGTGCTGGGTGACTGTCGCGCCCATCAACAGGCCGCCGTTCGAGCCGCCCAGCAGCGCCAGCTTATCGTGCGATGTATAGCCGTGCGAAATCATGTATTCCGCCGCCGCATTGAAATCGTCGAACACGTTCTGCTTGTGCGTGAGATTGCCCTGCACATGCCAGCGCTCGCCGTATTCGGCGCCGCCGCGGATATTGGCGACGGCGTAGACGCCGCCCGCATCGATCCATAGCCGCCACATGGCGCCCAGGAATTTTGGCGTCATGTTCACGCCGTAGCCACCATAGCCGTACAGGAGCACCGGATTGCGCCCGTCAAGCCTGGTGCCCTTGCGCCGGATGATATTGATGGGAATACGCGTGCCGTCCTTCGAGACGGTGAATTCGCGCACTACTTCGCAATCGGCGAACGAGATCGGCGAGGTGACGGCGAGCCTGGTTTCCGTCGATACGCCGGTCTGCTCATTCCATTTCGCGTAATAACGCAGGCGCGTGTAGCTCGACACGGCATAAAAGACGTCGCTCTTCGCGAGTGGCTTAACCTCGTCGACGGCGGAGACGGGCGGAAGATCGATGCGGCTTGTGTGGCCACCGTCATGGTCGAACACGCGCACCTGGCTGGGGCCGCCGACGATATCGCGCACGATCAGGCGGTCTCCGGTCAGCGACAGCGCGTGTTGCTCACCTTCCGAAACGATGGCGGTGTCGGCCTCCGGCACGATTACCGTGGCCGCCGCGAAACCGCCGGCATACGGCGCCGCGATCTTCAGGATCTTTCCGTTCGGCGCGTCCTTGCGGCTGATGCCATACAGCGCGCCGTCCGGTCCCGTGGTCGCCGCGACGATGCGGTCTTCGTATTTCGCAACCTGCGTAAATGTGCCATCCGCGTGCAGTACGAAATGCTGCCATTCACCGCCATCGCCCAACTGTACCGAGGCGAGCACTTCCTTGAGACCGTTAGTATTGTCGAGAAAGATTTCGCCGGTGCGCGGGATGCCGTCCCCGGTGCCGAGCACCCGGCGATCCTTCGCTGCGTCCGCACCCACGATGTGGAAATAGACCTGCTGGAGGAAGTGCCGGTCGGCTTCGGGCGCGTCGTCGCCGGGAAAGCGCGTGTACCAGAACCCTTTGCTGTCGGCGGTCCAGGCGACGCTGCCGCCGGCCGTCGGATATTGCACGCGCGGGATGGGTTGATCGATCTCCTTAGCCGTCGCCAGGTCATAGACATGCAGAGTGCCGTCTTCGCTGCCGTTCATGGACAACGACACCGCCACGCGCGAACCATCGGGCGACGCCGCATACCAGTCGATTGCGGTCAGCCCCCTGGCGTCGAGTACGTTCGGGTCGAGCATCGTCTTGCGGCTCTCGGGATCGCCGGTCGCGTTCAACCTCACCAGCATCGGCTGCTGGAAGTTCGGGTCGAAGTAGAGCGCGAACACGAGTTCGCCGCGCGCCTGAAGCGCGTAATACGCAGGCGACGTTGAAGTGATGAGGCGCGTGAGCTCGGCCTTGATCGCGTCACGGCCGGGCAGCGCATCGAGATACGCCCGCGTGCGTACGTTCTGCGCGTCGCTCCACGCCTGCACCCTGGGATCGTCCCAGTTCTCAAGCCAGCGGTATGGATCGGCGATCTTGGTGCCCTGCACGACATCAGTCGTATCGCCCCTGGGCGTGGCTGGCGCGAGCGGCACGGTGGCGGCCAATGCGCTCGCGGCGAGCAAAGCGAAACCTGCAGCGGATAGCGGGCGAATGATCGGCTGCATCTCGAAACTCTTTCTTCTACTGAGAATGTGCATCAAAAAAGTCCAGGATCAGTTTCCATGACCAGGACAGACCATAGGAATGCCCCATTCTCGCCCGGCAATCAAGAACCCTGGGCCAGCCAGTGTCACCAGAACAGTACGTTCGGCAATCGGTTTTCTGGCTACCATCATTGAACGAGACGGTATTACCGGTGACGTTACAACCATGCGCTTCCGCCCACCTCTGGGTAATGGCAGTGGCTCCGGTGTAGTAGTACCTGTCGTTACCATTGGACGTGGTTGTGTACGATGGGTTATTCCAGGCGCCCGGCGGAACAACATTATCCATCGTGCCGGTGATTACGAGCACCGGCAGATCCTCAGGGTATTTTCCCTGTGCGTCCAGGTATCCTCTGTGAGGCAAGCCAATCAGTGGTGCAATGGCCCTGAACGTTGGCGCGCTGCGAGGATCCTGCCCCAGCTCCCAGGTAAACATGCCACCGTTCGAACCGCCGGTTGCAAAGACCTTGGCGGTATCGACACACAGGTTAGCCTCGATATGCTGAACCAATGCAACAGCAAAGCTAACGTCATCCGTTCGGCACTGAGTCCATGAGCAAGTATTCGCTTTGATGGTGTTACATGATGGATAGGAATAATCAGGCGTTATGCTGGCATCACAAATCGCATTTGTGTCGGGAAGAACTGCAGGATTGAGGCCGTCGCCATCCAGGCCAGTCGTGGAACCACGAAAGGACCAGGAGTTATTGCTGAAGTCCGGAGAACCCGAGCCCAGGCCTCTGGGCGCAACCAGGACATACCCACGTTGGTTCGCCAGCGAAGTCACTGTCTTATTGCCCAAGAATTCATTTTCATTTCCACCCCAGCCATGGAAGATGGCTACAAGCGGTGCCGGATTGATTTTGTTGTAACCAGTTGGCACATGCACTCTGAACGTGCGGGCAATGCCACTTCCCGGGTCTACCATCGTGTAGGTGCCGCTGGTCAAACCCGTATTTCCACATCCTGTCGAGGTGGCAGCCCGGGTGGCCACCGGGGCAACAGCAAGAAACACCATCATGCCGATCATTGAACGTGTCGAACGTTTCATGCGGAGTTCTCCAACGAAATAGTTGTCTCCGGGACGGCCTGAATGTACACCCGACCCGCTCAGCCCCCCCAGCATTTTCTCGTGGCCGGGATGTCATGTCAGACGGTCCAGACCCCGCGCACCCTGTCCCTGCCCCGCATGGAAGCCAGACTTGCAATGAATGCACGAGGCCCAGCACATGCTTTTCATGAAATCGGCACTCCGGCTTGACCCAAGTCAATACTGACGACCTTGCCAGCGATTAGAGTCCAAGCTGGTCTTAGTCACCGGACTGATCCGGCATGAATACAGGTATCAGCCAATCAACACACAGGCAGACATGACGCGGGCGCGCCGCTCGGGTAGCAGGGAAATGCGCCGTGCAGCTCGTCTCGCGCATGGCTCACACGGGGTCGTCCATCCGGGACAGCCAGGCGGAACCTACAAGCCCTTGAGCGAAGCGGCGATCAACCGCATCTACACAACGGCGCTGGATGTGCTTGAGAACATCGGTATGGGAGCGCCGATCCCGGCAATTCTCCGCTACACGCTGCCCAAGGGCTGCAAGCTTGGCGATGATGGACGCTTGCGTTTTCCGCGCGCCCTGGTCGAGGACATGATCGCCGTGTCGGCCAAGGAGTACATGCTGCATGCGGCGGATACCAGCAAGGATCACATTGTCAGGGGAACCGAGGTGCTGTTCTGTACCTCTGGCGAGGCGGTGTCGGTGCTCGATTACGCCACGCAATCATTCAGGCCGTCACGCCTGGTGGATCTCTACGATGCGGCACGGCTCGCCGATCAACTCGAACACATCCACAATTTCGGACAGCCATTCATTGCCGCGGAGTTGAGCAGCGAAGTACTGGTTCACGATATCAATACCGCCTATGCCGCACTGGCCGGGACAAGAAAGAGCATCGGTCTTGGCGTAACAGAGGTGGCGCATGTCGAACCACTGATCGCATTGTTCGATACCTATCTCGGCGAGGAAGGCGGCTTCATGAAGCGGCCGTTCTGTACCCTTGGCGGCTGTCCCGTTGTGTCGCCACTGCGTTTTGGCGAAGACAATGCAGAGGTCATGGTAAGGATGGCCGAACTCGGTCTGGTATATGACATCGCGGTTGCGCCACAAGCGGGTGCGACGGCGCCGGCGGCCCTGGCCGGGGCATTGGTGCAGTGCTTCGCCGAGACTCTGGCTTGTCTTGCAGTGGTCAATATGGTGCGTCCGGGAAGCCCGCTCAGTTTTGGCATGTGGCCCTTCATATCCGATTTGCGCACCGGCGCTTTCAGCGGCGGCAGCGGCGAAGAAGCCGTGATCACAGCCGCCACGGTGCAGCTCTGCAATCATTTCGGGCTGATCACCAGCGTAGGCGCCGGCATGACCGACGCCAAGACGATGGATGCCCAGGCTGGCTACGAAAAGGCCCTGACGAACATGGCGGCCGCACTCGCAGGAGCGAACCTGATCGCGGCATACCCCGGCATGGTCGGTAGCCTGATGGGGCAGTCATTCGAAGGCATGGTCATCGACAACGACATGATCGGCAATATCCAGCGCATGCTGCGCGGCATCGAAGTCAACGATGAAACCCTGTCGTATGGCGTGATCGAGGAAACCGTGTACGGCATCGGCCACTATCTCGGTCATCCGCAGACATTGGCGTTGATGGAAAGCGAGTTCCTGTATCCGGAGCTCGCCAATCGTTCCTCACCGGGCGCATGGGAAGAGGCGGGCCACAAGAATATCTATGAGGCGGCGCACGCAGGGGTACATGAACTCCTTGCCGACTATTATCCGGACTACATCGACTCAGCGACGGATGCACGCATTCGCGAGCGCTTCCCGATTCGTCTCAGCCGGGAGGACATGCAGCGCGGCAATGGTCGCTGGTAAACCGGCGGCGGCGACCCAGCGGCTTAGGCGTCCAAGCTGCCGCCATGAGTCACGGTGGATGCCAGCAGGTGACGCTCGGTTGGAAACCGATTTGGAAACGCCGGTTCGAGGCCCTCGACGTTCTCAACCTGACATAGCGCGTGAGCGACCCAGGCCTGCGCGCTGAGCCCGGGACAGACGACACAGAAAAGGCCGTTTGGATTTGCCGTCCATTGCAGGCCGCTAACCGCTCTACCTGGTCTCGATTCCCGGCGCGATTTCCACTGTCAGTTTCTGTGTCGCCTTGGCCTTGCCGTAGTCCAGCGTGATGGTGTATTCGCCCGGGCGCACGAATTTCGATCCTTCGCCACCGTACTCGGTTAACACTTCCTTGGTCGGCCTCAGGTCCCAGTTAAACCGATTGATGCCCGGCGTTCCCGTCAGCTTGAACTTCGCGACCGGCTGATCCAGTGCGTTTGTAATCTTGATCTCCACCGGCTCGCCAAGGAACGACTTCAGGTAGAAGCTGATGATCACGCCTTCGGGCGGGTTCTCGCCGCGGAAGTCGGCCTTGCCTGTCCAGTCGGCCGAGCCGGGAAGCAGGTAGATGCCATAGGCATCCCGCGGCGCGAAAATGACAGCGTCCTTCTCGGCCAGCTCCGTGGTCAATTCCTCGAGCGGACGGATGTCATCGACGATAAAAAGGCTGCGTCCGTGCGTGCCGATTACAAGATCCGCGTCGCGCGGATGGATCAGGATGTCATCCACGGCTACCGTGGGCAGCTCGCCAAACTTCACCCAGCTGCCGCCGCGGTTCACGCTGACGAAAAGTCCGAACTCCGTCCCGGCGAAAAGCAGGTTCGGATTCTTCGGGTCTTCGCGCACCACTTTCACCGGCCTGTCTGCCGGGAGATTCGACGCAATGCCCTGCCAGGTCTTGCCACCATCGGCGGTGCGGTAGAGCAGCGGCGCATAGTCCCCCATGCGGTGCGCGTCCACGGCCAGGTACGCCACTTTTGCGTCGTGCCAGCTCGCCTCGATGCGGAAGATCCACTGGCCTTTCGCGGCCGCGGGGAGATTCGCGCTCAGGTCTGCCCAGTTCGCGCCGTCGTTTGCCGTGACCCACAACTTGCCGTCATCCGTGCCCGCCCACAGCAGGCCAGCCTGCACCGGTGATTCGGCGAGCGCATACACCACGCCGTAGTTTTCGGCGCCGCTGCCTACGGCAATCATCTTGGTGAGTTGCTGCGTGGAGAGGTCCGGGCTGATGCGGTCCCATTGCTCGCCGTGGTTGGTCAGGCGAAAGACGTGGTTGCCACCGAGGTACAACGTGCCGTTGTCGTGGCGGCTGCCGATCAGTGGCGCGTTCCAGTGGAAGCGGAATGCCGGCCGGCCTTCCGCCGGTTCCGGACGCAGCTCCTTGGCTTCGCCGTTGCGCAGGTTGAAGCGGAGAACGTAGCCCTCCTGCGATTCGGCGTAAACAATTTCCGGATCGGCCGCATCGAAGACGCAGTAGAAGCCGTCGCCGCCGCCAATATTGATCCAGTCACTGTTGAGGATGCCGTCCTTCGTGCGCGTCTGGCTGGGGCCCACCCAGTTCAGGTTGTCCTGCAACCCCCCGCAGATGCGGTACGGCGTGTTCAGGTCCGCGTTGACGCGGTAGAACTCGCCGGCCGGGAAATTGTTCAGGTGGTGCCAGATCTTGCCGCCGTCCCAGCTCTGGTATGGCCCGCCGTCGGTGCCCAGCAGCAGCCTGCCGGGCGTCCGTGGATCGATGGCCAGCGCGTGGTTATCCGAGTGCACCTTTTCGAACAGGTCTTCGCGAAACGACTCGCCGCCATCGTCCGAAACGTGCAAGGCATAACCCAGTACATATACGCGCTTGTCGTTCTCCGGGTCGACGCGGATCTGGCTGAAGTAGAAAGGCCGCGGATCGAGTGCGTTCATCCGCTTCCACGATTCGCCGCCGTTGTCGGAACGGAAAACGCCGCCGCGCTTGCTCTTGATGTCATCGATGCCGCTCATCCCGCCCTCATCGCTCTGCACGATTGCGTAGACGATCTGCGGATTCTTCGCATGCACCGAGAGCCCAATGCGGCCCGTCATCTTCGGCAGACCGTTTTCGAGCTTCTTCCACGTCGCGCCGCCGTCGACGCTCTTGAAAATTCCGCCGAGGTCCTTGCCGTCCGTCGCATCTGGCCCGTAGGAAAATGCCCACGGCTTACGCTGCCGCGCGTAGAGCGCTGCATACAGCACGTTCGCATCGCTCGGGTCCATGGCGATGTCGCCGCAGCCAACGCGGTCCTTCTGCTCCGCGGCGCCGAGCATCAGCATCCACGTTGCGCCGCCATCCGTCGTCTTGTAGCAACCGCGTTCTCCACCCCAGTTCCACAAGTCGCCCTCCGCCGCGACGTAGGCCGTCTTCGGGTCGCTGAGAGGCACGACAATCCGCGCAATCGATTTGCTGTCTTGCAGGCCCACCTGTGTCCACGTGTCGCCGCCGTCCGTGGAACGATAGACGCCGTTACCCCAGCTCGAGCTGTTGCGGTCGTTCGCTTCGCCGGTGCCCGCCCACAGCACTTTCGGGTCCGAGGGCGCCACAGCCACCGCGCCCACCGCCGCCACGGACTCGTTGTCGAAGATCCCGTCCCAGGTCGCGCCGTTGTTCGACGTCTTCATCAAGCCGCCCGTGCCCAACGCGACGTAAAACGTCGCCGGATCCTTCGGGTCGATGGCGATGTCCGCGACACGCCCGCCCATCACCGCGGGCCCGATGCTGCGCGCCTTCAACGCCTTCAACATGGCTTCGTCCACCACAGGACCGGTAGGGAACGCGACCGGCGCCCCCGCCCACGCGTCCCCAGCCAAAAGGACTGCAATGATTGCCCCGATCATCCTCTTCATGTTTATCCTCGCGTTCGAGTCCTGGGCTGCTCGGCACCGCCATCTGTTACAGATGATAAGCGTCATGGTCGGCGACCAGCCAGGTATTGCGAACCCGCACGTAAGTGCTGGAATCAGATGGTGGCCAGAAATGGAATTAAACCAGCGACACGCGGATTTTCAGGCTCCATGGTCAGTGACTCAGGTGGACCTGGCAAGATCTAAGTCGCTGATTCCCTGAGGCCTAGCGAACGCCAGAATCCGCCCAGGTTCGCTTGAGTTGGCTCAGGTCGGCTAAGCTATCAAGGCCGCAGGCAGGTTGCGGCGATCCATCCAGTTTCAGGTCCAACAAGCATGGCAGATGTTTTCATTTCCTACGCCCGCACCGACAAGGAACGCGTCGCGCCCTTGGTGGCCGCGATCGAGGCGAAGGGCTGGTCGGTCTGGTGGGACCCGGAAATCGCCGCTGGCCAGCAGTTTGACGACCAGATCGAGGCGGAGATCAATGCGGCCAGGGCCGTGCTGGTGGTCTGGACCCCGACCTCCGTCGCCTCCCGCTGGGTACGCGGCGAGGCTCGCGAGGCCGCCGACCGGGGCATCCTGGTCCCGGTGCGATTCGAAGAGGCCCGCCTGCCGATGGACGTGCGCGCCCTGCATACCACCGACCTCGACAACTGGGGAGAAGACCCCGAAAGCCCGCCGTTCCAGGAAATCCTGCGCGCGCTCGGTTCCATGATCACGCGCCAGGGTGCGCACCAATCTGCGAAGGCAGGCTCCGCGCCGTCCGCTGCTGCTTCCGGACCCGCTCGCGTGTCGATCTGCGTGCTGCCCTTTGCCAACATGAGCGGCGATGCCGAGCAGGAGTACTTCAGCGACGGCATCAGCGAGGACATCATCACCGACCTGAGCAAGGTGTCGGCGCTCGCCGTCGTCTCACGCAACACGGCCTTCACCTTCAAGGGCAAGAATGTCGATGTGTCCCAGATCGCAAAGCAACTCAAGGTCAGCTACGTGCTGGAAGGCAGCGTGCGCAAAGCGGGTGGTCGTGTCCGGATCACCGCCCAGCTGATCGAAGCCTCAAAAGACAACCATATCTGGGCCGAACGTTACGACCGCGACCTGAGCGACATCTTCGCGCTGCAGGATGAAATTTCCGAGGCCATCGTCAAGGCCCTGAAACTGAAGCTCCTGCCAGAAGAAAAAAAAGCGATCGAGCAGCGCGGCACCGACAACGTGGCGGCCTACAACCTCTACCTCATGGCGCGGCAGTCCTACGTCACCGGCCATGAAGCCGATGCCCGGCTGGCAGAAGCGATCGTCCGCCTGTGCAGCCGCGCTACCGAAATCGACCCCAACTATGCGCGCGCCTGGGCTCTCATGGCCGTCGGGCAAATGGCCTTGCGCTTCGTCCATGGAAGAAGTGGCGACGACGGATTGGCGGCAGCGGAACGAGCGCTCACGCTGGATTCCAATCTGGCCGAGGCCCATGCCGTAAAGGCCAGGATCTTGTCCCAGTACGGCCGCCACGACGAGGCTTCCACCGAAATCGAAATCGCCCTGCGCCTGGATCCCGAGTCCTATGAGGTCAACAGATCAGCGGCGTATTTGCGATTCAGACAGCACCGGCTGGAAGATGCCATTCGCTATTACGAAAAAGCGATGAGTCTCTTGGAAACGGACCTGAATTCGAGTTCCATGCTGGTCACCTGTTACACATCCGTCGGAAATGCCCATGCTGCTCTGCGCGTCGCGCAGATCACACTCTCCCGAACCGAAAAAACACTGGCGCAGGATAGGAATAATGCCGCCGCCATGGCCTACGGCTCCAATGCGCTATTGGCCCTTGGGGAGGCCGAACGCGCCAAGGAATGGATGAACCGTGCCCTGCTGATTGATCCGGACAACATGAACGCGCGCTACAACTTTGCCTGCGGTCTTGCGATCCATGTGAAAGATACGGACGCGGCACTCGAGCTGCTCGGTCCGGTTTTCGAAAAGTTGGCTATTGGCTTCCTGAACCACGCAAAGGTCGATCCGGACCTCGATCTCATCCGTGAGGATCCGCGCTTCAAGGCCATGGTCGCAGCCGCGGAGGCGCGCCTCGCGGCGGCTAATGATGGAGGCTCCTCACGAGCGTCCTAGCGGCGAGGCCGCTTGAAAAGTAGTGCCCAGGGGTGGAATTGAACCACCGACACGCGGATTTTCAGCGCGAACCCGAGAGCACATCATGCCCCTGATCAGTGGATTCGACGACGGACTCATGATTCTGGACGGCGGGCTGGCGACCGAGCTGGAGCGGCGGGGTCATGATGTCTCCGGCGCGCTGTGGTCCGCGGAAGTGCTGCGGACGGCTCCCGAAGCCATCGAACAGCTGCACTACGACTACTTCGCCGCCGGAGCACGCTGCGCGATCTCGGCGAGCTATCAGGCCAACTACGAAGGTTTCGCGGCGCTCGGACTGGACGCCGTGGAAACCACCGCGCTGCTACGCCGTTCCGTCACGCTGGCCCAATCCGCCCGCGCGCGCTATCACCGCGATTATCCCGCCAACCGCCACCAGTTGTATGTCGCCGCCTCAGTCGGGCCTTATGGGGCCATCTCGCACGATGGCGCGGAGTACCGAGGCGATTACGGACTCACCAAAGAGCAGCTCACCGCATTTCACGCCCGGCGGTTTGAAGTCCTCGCTACCTCGGGCGCGGATTTCCTGGCCTGCGAGACCATACCGGTACTGGATGAAGCACGCGCGCTGGTCACGCTGCTTGCGCAACATCCCGATGTGCGCGCCTGGATGAGTTTCACGTCGGCCGACGGCATGAATACTGCCCACGGCGAACCTCTGACCGACTGTGCTCGGCTGCTGGATCGCGTTCCCAACGTGATCGCGGTCGGAGTGAACTGCGTCAAGCCTGCAATCGTAGGCGAAGCTATTCGCGCGCTCAGGGCGGGCACGAGCAAGGCCATCGTCGTATACCCGAATTCCGGTGAGCATTGGGATGGGCAGACACGCTCCTGGCATGGTTCGTGGAATCACGGCAGCCTGGCCGCCCTCGCCCCGCAGTGGGTCAGCGCTGGTGCGCGCATGGTGGGTGGGTGCTGCCGCATCGGACCCGGGGAAATTGCCGCACTGGATGAGGCGCTGAACCAAAGCCTGAAGAGCGACCCGGAGCCAACCTAAGCAGATGTTCTTCGTGAAATCAGCACTTTTCTGAGTCGGCTGGAGTCGGCTCCGATTGGCTCAGGGCGGTTGCGTTTTGGCTGCGTGCTCCAAGACGATGGCAGCATCACGTTAAAGCCCGATCCCTTCGAGCGCGGCGCGCTAGAATCGTGCTTAACCTCTTCTGGTCCGCCGCCGCATGTTCGAATTACACACGCCCGAGGTCTCCCACGTCCTGCAGTCCGTGATCGCGCCGGCCTTCCTGCTCGCCGGTATTGGCACCTTCATGAACGTAATGACCCAACGCTTGGTGAAGATCCTTGAGCGGGTCCGAGAACTCGCGATCGATGATTTCGACAGCGACCCGACACCGCATCCGGCCACGCAGAACTTGCCTGCCGAGCGTCTGCACGATTCGCTCGTGCAGCGCGCGCGGCTCATCAACCGCGCGATCACGCTTTGCACCGCGGCGGCCGTCATGATTTGCATGCTGATCGCCCTGCTGTTCGCCGACGCGCTGTTGCACACTGACCTATCGGTGGTGGTCGTCGTGATGTTCGTGGTCGCGCTGTTGACGCTGATCTTGGGCCTATTGAACTTCCTGCTCGAGATCTATCTCACGACCAAGGCCCTTCGCGGGGCCAACCTCTTGATGGGCAAGCGGCCGCTGCGCAAGGCCACCTGAACGAGGTTGAATTGAACCACCGACACGCGCCCCCATGAACGAAATCGCCGCCGCGTTACCCGTCGACGATCACTCGCTGAGCCGCTCGCTGCGGCCGCGCCACGTCACGATGATCACGATCGGCGGCATCATCGGCGCGGGCCTGTTCGTCGGCAGCAGCGCTGCGATCGCCGCGGCGGGTCCCGCCATCGTCATCAGCTATGTGCTCACCGGCCTCCTGGTGCTGCTGATCATGCGGATGCTGGGCGAGATGGCGGTCGGCATGCCGCACATCCGCTCGTTCACCGAATTCGCGCGTGCAGGCCTCGGCAACTGGGCTGGGTTTTCGGTTGGCTGGCTCTACTGGTATTTCTGGGTCATCGTGATCCCGGTCGAGGCGATCGCCGGCGCCACCATCATCCAGGGCTGGCTGCCCGGGGTGCCGGCGTGGCAGATCGGTACTGTGCTGATGGCGCTGATGACCGGCGTCAACCTGATGTCAGCCCGCGCTTACGGCGAGTTCGAATTCTGGTTTGCGTCGATCAAGGTGACGGCGATCATCGCGTTCATCCTGGTCGCGGCAGCACACGCCTTCGGCTTCCGCTCGCCGACCGGGCCGACATTCGCAAACCTGGTCGCGCACGGCGGCTTCGCGCCGCACGGCGCGCTCGCAGCACTTGCCGCGGTGACGACCGTAATTTTCTCGATGATGGGCGCGGAGATCGTGACCATCGCGGCCGTCGAGTCCACCGAGCCGGCCCGTGCCGTGGCGCGGATGACCTCAACGGTCATTGGCCGCATCCTGATCTTCTACGTCGGCTCGATCTTCATGATCGTCAGCGTCGTGCCCTGGGACCTCGTCCAGCCCGGCCAGTCCCCGTTTACGCTGGTGCTCGACACCATCCACATCCCATACGCGAGCACGATCATGGCGTGGATCATCCTGACCGCGGTGCTCTCGTGCCTGAACTCGGCGTTCTATGTCGCGTCGCGCGTGCTGTTTGTGCTTGCGGCGCACGGCGACGCGCCGCACTGGCTCGTGAAGACCAACAGGCGGCACGTCCCTGCGCGGTCTGTGCTGCTGGCGAGCGTGGCTGGCTTTGCGGGCGTGCTTGCGGCAATCCTGTCGCCGAGCATGGTGTTCGCGTTCCTGGTCAACGCCTCCGGGGCGCTGATCGTCTTTATCTACCTCGCGATCGCCGTCTCGCAGGTCCGTGTGCGCAGGCAGGACGAACGTGCCGGAAAACCGCCATCGGCGCTGCCGATGTGGCTGTTCCCGTGGCTCAGTTACCTTGCGATCGCCGGCATGGTTGCCGTACTGATCGCGATGGCGATCACGCCATCCCACCATGCCGAATTCTGGACCAGCGTCGTGTCGGTGCTGGTAGCACTTGCGGCCTACGGTGTCGCCAGGAGGAATCGCCATGTCCCTGGCCATGAGCAAAGAGCAGCGTGAGGCTTTTCTCGCCGGCCTGCACGTCGCGGTCATCAGCGTTTGCGAGGACGGACGCGGTCCGCTGACCGTGCCGATCTGGTACGGCTACGAGCCCGGCGGCGTCGTGCGCTTCGTGACGGGGAGCGACTCCAGGAAAGCGGCCCTCATCCGCAAGGCCGGCCGGCTCGGCCTCTGCGTGCAGACGGAGACGGCCCCGTATCAATACGTCAGCATCGAGGGCCCCGTCACCATCAGCGAGCCCGATTTCGAACGCGACATTCGCGGCATCGCGCATCGTTACCTCGGCGCGCAGCAGGGCGACAAGTACCTGCAGATGGCGGCGGACGAGCGCGCCGACAACATCCTTGTCTCGGTCAGGCCGGAGCGGTGGCTCACCGCCGACTACGGCAAGATGGGTGCGTGACTCACAAGGCGCCATGGCCTCGTGCGGCGCAGCGTGAGCCAAGGGGTGAGTCGAACACGCGACACGCGGATTTTCAGACGCCATGGACAGTGACTCAGGCGGACCTGGCAAGACCTACGTCGCTGATTCCCTGAGGCCTAGCGAACGCCAGAATCTGCCCAGGTTCGCTTGAGTTGGCTCAGGTCGGCTAAGCTATCAAGGCCGCAGGCAGGTTGCGGCGATCCATCCAGTTTCAGGTCCAACAAGCATGGCAGATGTTTTCATTTCCTACGCCCGCACCGACAAGGAACGCGTCGCGCCCTTGGTGGCCGCGATCGAGGCGAAGGGCTGGTCGGTCTGGTGGGACCCGGAAATCGCCGCTGGCCAGCAGTTTGACGACCAGATCGAGGCGGAGATCAATGCGGCCAGGGCCGTGCTGGTGGTCTGGACCCCGACCTCCGTCGCCTCCCGCTGGGTACGCGGCGAGGCTCGCGAGGCCGCCGACCGGGGCATCCTGGTCCCGGTGCGATTCGAAGAGGCCCGCCTGCCGATGGACGTGCGCGCCCTGCATACCACCGACCTCGACAACTGGGGAGAAGACCCCGAAAGCCCGCCGTTCCAGGAAATCCTGCGCGCGCTCGGTTCCATGATCACGCGCCAGGGTGCGCACCAATCTGCGAAGGCAGGCTCCGCGCCGTCCGCTGCTGCTTCCGGACCCGCTCGCGTGTCGATCTGCGTGCTGCCCTTTGCCAACATGAGCGGCGATGCCGAGCAGGAGTACTTCAGCGACGGCATCAGCGAGGACATCATCACCGACCTGAGCAAGGTGTCGGCGCTCGCCGTCGTCTCACGCAACACGGCCTTCACCTTCAAGGGCAAGAATGTCGATGTGTCCCAGATCGCAAAGCAACTCAAGGTCAGCTACGTGCTGGAAGGCAGCGTGCGCAAAGCGGGTGGTCGTGTCCGGATCACCGCCCAGCTGATCGAAGCCTCAAAAGACAACCATATCTGGGCCGAACGTTACGACCGCGACCTGAGCGACATCTTCGCGCTGCAGGACGAAATCTCCGAGGCCATCGTCAAGGCCCTCAAGCTGAAGCTCCTGCCTGAGGAGAAGAAGGCGATCGAGCAGCGCGGAACGACCAATCTCGAGGCCTACAACCTCTACCTGATGGCGCGGCAATTCAGCGTCACCGGCAACTACGGCAATGCCCGCCGATGCGACGCGATCATCCGCCTGTGTCGCAGCACCACGGAGATCGACCCGGATTATGCGACTGCGTGGGCGTTGATGGCCGTTGCCCAGGCCGCATTGAAATTCTATTTCAACGGTCCGGGGGACGGGGGACTGGCAGCGGCCGAACGGGCGCTCTCGCTGGACGACAATCTTGCGGAGGCACACGCCGCGAAGGCCCGGGTCCTGACGTCCAATGGCGCCTACCAAGAGGCGCTCGTCGAAATCGAGGCGGCACTTCGCCTGGACTCTGAGTCGTTCGAAGTGAACACAGCGGCGGCACGACTGTATTTCACGCAGCGCCAGCACAGGGACGCTATTCAGTACTACGAAAAGGCGGCGGCTCTCATGGAGACCGATTTTTCGTCAGTCGCCATGTTGACTACCTGTTACAAGGCGATCGGCGACGTGGAAGCGACCCGTCGCGCGGCGCAGCGTACGTTCGCGCGCGCCGAGAAAATCACGACCCAGGAACCCGACAACGGCATGGCTCTTGGCTATGTCGTCAACTCCCTTTGCTTCCTCGGCGAGGCTGAACGTGCGAAGGAATTTGCCAAGCGTGCCATGCTGCTCGATCCGGACAATTTGAGCATGAGATACAACTTTGCATGCGGATTCTCGGCGTTGCGCGAATTCGAGGTCGTGCTCGACCTGCTCGGCCCGGTGTTCGAGAGAGTTGCCGCTGAATTGGTAAACTGGGCGAAGGTCGATCCGGATCTCGATGCCGTCCGCGATATGCCGCGCTTCGTGGCCATGATCGCGCAGGCGGATGCTCGCCTCGCGGCGGCGGGAGATGGAAGCTCCTCACAGGTTTCCTAGCGACAAAGCCGTTTGAAAGAATTGTGGTCAGGGGTGGAATTGAACCACCGACCTGAGCCAACCCAAGAAAACCTAACGGCTTGTCATTCTTGAAATAGCCGCCCTGATGCCGGCGAGCCGTTCCCGAACCGGCTCACGACATTGAGTGAGACGATCGCGACTGCCGTTCCCCCCGCGACCTGCCAATCGCCCAGGCGGTCAGCGTTCCAGAGAATCCAGGCAACGCCGCCCAGAGTGAGGACGAACAAGGCGGCAGCACCGGCCTTGATGGCAGGCGCCATGGCGGGGTCGTAGAACTCGACGCGGTGGAGATCAAACGGTTCCTTCGGGAAGCGTGCCGCCACGTCGGCGGGACGCCATCCGGGCGGCTTGAGCCAGACCTGCAGCTTGTCGCGCCAGCGTGCGGCACGCAGAGTATCGCGCGCCATCTCCGTGTAGACCTGCAGGTTCGCCCAGAGGGGATTCCAGCTGCGCAGCGGCAGCCGGGTACCGTAGACACAAGGCAGGTCGTCACGCTCCTCCGTGAAGCTGCCGAAAATGCGGTCCCACACAATCCAGATTCCGCCGTAGTTCTTGTCCAGGTATTCATTGTTCACCGCATGGTGCACCCGATGGTTCGACGGCGAACTGAACCAGCGGTCGAACCAGCCGAGCCGCCCGATCTGCTGCGTGTGGACCCAGTACTGGTACAGCAGGTCGATCAGCGCCACAAAGGCGAACACGAGCGGTGGGTACCCCGCGAGCGCCATCGGCACATAGAAAACCCACCCCGCAACCCAGCCGGTTGACGTCTGGCGCAGCGCAGTGGACAGGTTGTAGTCCTGGCTCTGGTGATGCACGGCGTGGGCCGCCCAGAACAGGGCGACCCGGTGTCCGGCGCGGTGATGCCAGTAGTACAGGAAGTCGTAGAGCAGCAGACTACTCAGCCACACCCAGATGGAGTCCGTCGGCAGCTTCCAGAACGAGAACTCCTGGTAGACCACCACATAGATGCCGAAACCGACCGCGCGCGCAAGAAAGTTCGACAGCTGGCTGATCATGCCGAGGCCGACGCTCGCCATTGCATCGTGCAGTCGATAGGTATCGCGGCCGCGCCGGCGGCCGATCCACCAGTCGAGCGCCATCAGCGCGAGGAATACCGGTGTGGCGAGCACCATGATCTGGGTGTATTTCATCGCCTGTCAGTCCTCGTTGAGCGCAGCAAGATTCTACAGCGCCCGGTCGGCCACGTGATCGTGGCCAGGGGTGGAATTGAACCACCGACACGCGGATCTTCAGGCCTGGGCTGATTTCTGCAACATTAACTGCATCAACCGGTTAGCCGGGGCGCCCGTTGCACTGAATGTCCCACGATGCACAATCGTGCGGGGCTGAGTCCAGCAAAACTCCCGCAGAGGTTCTGCGGCCGTTCTCAGGTTCATGCCCAACACAAACCCGCGACCAATGAGGTCGTTGCGCCGCGCGACAAAAAAGCTTTGGAATTCCTATCCTTTCAATTCCGGAATCTGCCAATCTGTACCGATGAAGGTTGTCTACACGCCCGCCCACCTCCGCCATGATCCGCAGGTCGAGTTCGAGAACTCGCAAGCGCACAGTCCATGGGAACACATCGGCCGTGCGGAGAAGATTCGCGAGACCCTCGAGGCCGACGCCCGTTTCGAGTTCATGGCGCCCACCGGGTGGGGCACCGCCCCGATCGAGGCTGTCCACAACCCCGGCCTGGTGCGCTTCCTCTCGGAAGGCTGGAGGCTCTACGCGGCCGCCCACCCCGGCGTGCGTGAGGTGGTGCCCGACGTGTTCTACCGGCCGGCGTTGCGCGACAAGATGAGCAAGGGGCGCGAGCCGGCGGCGATCAACGGCCGCCTCGGCTACTGGTGCTTCGAGACCACCACACCGCTCACCGAAGGCACCTATGAAGCTGCCCGCGGCGCAGTAGACACCGCGCTCACCACCACCCAGTTGGTCCTCGATGGTGCGGGCAACGCCTACGGCTTGTGCCGCCCACCCGGCCACCACGCGACTGCCGATCTCTATGGCGGATACTGCTTCTTCAACAATGCTGCGGTCGCCGCGCACCACGTGGCCTCCACCACCGGCGCCAAGGTGACGATCCTCGACGTCGACTATCACCACGGCAACGGCACGCAGCAAATCTTCTACGACCGCGACGATGTGCAGTACGTCTCGCTGCACGGCGACCCCGCCCGCGCGTATCCCTACTCCGTGGGCTTCGCCAACGAAACCGGCAGCGGGCGGGGGTTGGGCCACAACATCAACTACCCGATGCCACTACGCGCTGACGACGACCAATACATCGCCGTGCTGGAGGATGCCTGCGAGCGGGTCGCAGCCTTCGGGCCGTCGTTGCTGATCGTCTCACTGGGCCTCGACACCTACATCACTGACCCGATCTGTGACCTGGCCGTCACCACCGACGGCATGCGTCGCAGCGGTGATGTGGTGCGCCAGCTGGGCATGCCGACCGTGGTGCTGCAGGAGGGCGGCTACGACGTCAATGCCCTCGGCGACAACGTGGCTGCGTGGCTGACCGGGCTGGGTGCCTAGTTCAGATCGGGGTCAGCGGGTAGCATCATCGGCAACGATGCGCCGGGTCAGCAGTTCACAGATCATGCGCTGACCCTCGTTGTCGGGGTGTATTCCGTCACCCGCAAGCAGCAAATCGTCTATCGATTTCCCCGGTTGTTTTCCGTAATCCTCGAACGCGGCAAAAACATCTACGATTGCCGTGTCTTCGTCGCGCGCGACATCACGCACATCCTGGGCATACAGATCGAGCAGTGCATCGATACCACGTTCCTGCGTGGTATCGAGCAATCCCGCATTCTTGCGAAAAGCATCGATGTAAAAAGGATCACTCCAGCGCATCGGATTCGGAGTCATCAGGATGACCTTGGTGCCGTCTTGTCGCAGCGTGCGGATGAAGTAACGCAGGTTGTCCCGATATTCCTCTCGCGTCAGCCGTGGCTCGGTGCGCCCGACATCGACATCGATCCACGAGTCGTTGATCCCGAACTGGATCACCACAATATCCGGGGCATGACTCCTGACATCTTTATCAAGACGGGCCCGGCCCTCTCGCGTGGTGGTATCGCCAATGCCAGCGTTTATTGCCTCAGCCTGGATGCCATGCGCGGCCAGGGTTCGCGGCAGGCACTGTGCGTAGACTTCCGTGATCGACGGCGCCCAATCGGCAGCCGTTGCAGTCGTCGAGTCACCGAAGGCGACAATGCGCAAAGGCTGAGTCGCAGCATCAGGTTTTGCTGCCAACAGCGCCTTCGCATCGTCAGGGAGCAGAAATCGCTGCTCGACGAGACGCCCCGCTTCCCGCTGCATGGCGTTGACGTAATCCGCTGGCGTGGGGTAACGCTCTTCGAGAGATAGCCGTGGGTCGCCGGTTGCGAGTCGTTCAGCGCGAGTGTTGGCGAACGGGATAAAGCTCCCGGTCAAACTGCACAGGGCATCCTCGAAGTGGCCGGCACGAAACAGGTTCCATCCGGTATAGGTGCCAACAGGCACCCGGAGTTGCAGCGAGCGAATCCCAGCCACATCGTTGCCATCACCGTCGACCTGAGGCACCAGCAGACGATAATTTCCTGCGCCGATACGGGGCGGCTCTATCGTCAGTATCCCACTCGAATCAGCGGCCCGGTAGCGCGGCCCGAAGTCCAGTGGAGACAGCGGGTTGGTCTGCCGCGGCAAGACGACGGCGGGGCGGGAAACCCCACCGTAGCGGTTCGCCGGGATGCGCGGGAACCGCAGCGCGTCGAGTGGCACCAGTGTCTCATCCGCGACACGCGGTATCGCGCTCGGCGGCGGCTCGATGTCGTCACGCACCCATTGCGTGAGTGCCACCAGCAAGGCCCGCAGGGTCCAGATCTGCGGGTTCGGGTTGGGTTGCTGCTGGCAGTAATCGAATGGCGGTTGCGCGGGTAATGGCATCGCCGCCGCACCATGCTGGGTGGACGCGAGTATGTAGCTGCGCACGTTTGGCGGGTCAGGAACATCGGTGCTGCCGAGCGCATCGGTCAGCCCCAGCGACTGCCGTCCCTCCCAGATCTCCAGCGAGGTCGCGACATGGAATATGCGCGGGCAGGTGTCGCTGGCGCGACAGCGATCGAGGATGCCCTGGGTGCGCCCGGTGATTGAATCGCGGAGCGTCGCGTAATTGAAAGGGAAATCGTAAGCGGGATACAGGTGATCCAGCTCTGCGCCCCAGCCACGCCCCGGCTGCCCGAAGCGGACATTGAGCGGCAGCAAGCCCGCCGCGATATGCGGCAGCGCGCCGTCATAAACGATGCGGCCATCCTCGTCCTGGTTAAAGCCGAGATGGAGAAACGAACGGATTGTGCGGCCGCTCTGTGAACTGCCCTCGATGAGCGCAAGCGCGCCGGGACGATAGACCGGGTTGGACGCGCCGCTCCGCTCGTATTTGAAGAAGGCGCCAAGATCACGCATCGCGGCGAAACCGAGACCGAGCACCAGCGGATCGCGCGCACGATAGATCAGCTCGTAGAGCCGACCAGGCCGGAACCCTGCGGGGTAACAGATCTGCGTTTCGCTCGACTTCGGCCTGGCGCCATCCGCGCATTCGGCGAATGACCACTCGGTGTTGGCGACGGGCTGGCGCACATCTTCAGCATGCGCGCGCACCGTGAGGCTTGGCACAAAACCATCAGCCAAGGGCATGCGGTTGTTGCGGCTGACTGATGGGTAGCTGGAGTGCACGACGTCGGTAAAATAGCTGGTCGACAGCGCGACTGTCGTTACGGGTTCGGCAACGTCGATCTCCATGCGCACCGTTCCCTCGATCGGCGAACCGTCGCTGTTGCGGGCAATCGGCGCACGCAGCGTCAGGCGCTGGTCGCCGGGCAGTACATCCGCCTGCCAGCCGAACCAGATCAACGTATAACCCTCGCGCATCATGAATCCGTCGCCCGGATGCGTGAGCCAGTTCGTCTCCGTCCCATTGAGACCGGTGTTGAAGCTGGGCGGTCCATCCCGATCACCACGGTTCACCACGTTGAAAAACAGCATGCCGTTGCCGCGCGCCATGTCGGCCGGCTTCAGGATCTCGACTTCAGTCGAATACTCGACCAGGCCGCGCGCATTGCGTGGCGCCAGCTCGATGTCCTGAATGATCGCATTGAGGGGATGCTGCGGATCCACCTCCCCGTATGCCCTTCCAAGCAGCCGCTGGTAGATGCCGGCCCCGGGAATGGCGTGTGATTCGACGCTGGTAATCTCAAACCGGGTAATGCGCGCCTGCACCGGGTACGGGAGGATGCAAAGCAGAATCACTGCTGGGAACAGCAAGCGGAGCATCACGGGATTCGGCACCACGGTTTATGTCCTCAATGTGCCGATAGATTAACGCCACGCGGCTGGAAAATCCCGGCGCCGCGTCGCCGGCACCCGCTCGCGCACACTCCACACCTCCGCGCGCCTGCCCCGCAACAGACAAGACCGTTTGAAATTCCTATCCGTCATTCCCCGGGGGCGCTTGATTCCTATGCGGGCGTGCCGCAGAGTTCCGCTGCCGCGCCCGAAATCCCACATCACCGGAAGCCAAGCCATGCCCCGCGATCCGCGCTACGACATTCTGTTCGAACCCGTGCGTATCGGTCCGGTAACGGCCAAGAACCGCTTCATCCAGGTGGCGCACTGCAACGGCATGGGCATGAGCTATCCCAGTTCCATGGCGGCGATGCGCCGCATGAAGGCCGAAGGTGGTTGGGCCGTCGTCTGCACCGAGGAGACGGATATTCATCCCTCTGGCGACATGGCACCGCTGATCGAGGGCCGCCTCTGGGATGATCGCGATATCCCGACCTTCGCGCGCATGAACGAGGGAGTGCACGCCTACGGCGCGCTGGCTGCCATCGAGCTCAATCATTCCGGTCCGCGCGATGCCTGCCTTTATAGCCGCGAGGTACCAATCGGCGTTGCTCATCAGCCCGTCTGGATGGGTGACTATCCAGCGCAGGCGCGCGCCATGGACAAGGCGGACATCAAGGCCTTCCGCCGCTGGCATCGGGATGCGGCGCTACGGGCGCGCAAGGCGGGCTTCGATGTCATCTATGTCTATTGCAATAACGGCAGTTCGCTCATCGGCAATTTCCTTTCGTCGGAGCGCAATCAACGCACGGACGAGTATGGCGGCAGCCTGGAGAACCGGCTCCGGCTGACGCGGGAAATTCTCGAGGAGACGCACGAGGCCGTGGGCTCCTCCTGCGCGATCGCACTACGCCTCACGGTCGACTTCTTGTCAGCGAACGGCGAGCCAGACATGGAGGAATCCCGCAATGCCATCGAATTGCTCGCCGACCTGCCCGATCTCTGGGATGTCAATGTTCGGGAGTGGCACAGGGACTCCCTTCCCTCGCGCTTCGGGCCGGAGGGGTCGCAGGAAGAGTTCATCTCCTTCGTGAAGAAGATCACCCGCAAGCCGGTGGTCGGAGTCGGAAGATTCACGTCACCCGACACCATGGTCTCGCAGATCAGGCGCGGCGTGCTGGATTTCATCGGTGCAGCCCGACCCTCGATCGCCGATCCGTTCCTGCCGCGCAAGATCGAAGAGGGTCGCATCGACGATATCCGCGAGTGCATCGGCTGCAATATTTGCGTGTCCGCGGACTTCACGATCGTGCCCATGCGCTGCACGCAGAATCCCACCATCGGCGAAGAGTGGCGCAAAGGCTGGCATCCGGAAATCATTCCGGCTCGGGGCTCGGAAGACAAAATCCTGGTGGTTGGCGCCGGGCCCGCGGGTCTGGAATGCGCGCGGGCGCTGGGGCAGCGCGGCTATGAAGTCACGCTGGCCGAGGCGCGGAATATTCTCGGCGGCCGCGTCGCTGATGAAAGCCGCATGCCGGGACTCGCCACCTGGGGCCGTGTGCGCGATTACCGGGTGCAGCAGATCCAGCGGATGGCCAATGTCCAGGTCTATCTGGAAAGCCGGCTCGAGGCGCAGGAGATATTGGAGTTCGGATCTCCCAAGGTGGTTCTGGCCACCGGTGGCACCTGGCGTCGCGACGGCGTCGGACGCTGGCACACCAGGCCGATCTCCGGGCTGACCGCCTCGGCGGTGTTCACGCCGGAGGATATCTTCGCCGGCCGTCGCCTGGAAGGCCCGGTCGTGATCTTCGATGACGACCACTACTATCTGGGCGGCGTGCTGGCCGAAAAACTGCGGCAGGATGGATTGGACGTGACACTCGTGACGCCGGCATCCGATGTGTCGAAATGGACCCACGCCACGCTGGAGCAGGGTTTGATCGAAGAACGCCTCTACGAAATCGGCGTCAATATCATCGAAAAGCATGCCCTCGCAGCGATGGCGACTGGCGAGGTGCGCATTCAACATGTCCAGAACGGTCGGCAGCGTGCTTTACCTTGCGCGTCCCTGCTGCTCGTCACCATGCGCCTGCCGAATGACTCGCTGTATCACGACCTCGCAGCGGATGCTGGCCGGCTGCATGATGCCGGCGTCCGTTCGCTCATCCGCATCGGCGATTGCCTGGCCCCGTCGACCATCGCCGCGGCGGTCTATGCCGGCCATCGCTACGCGCGCGAAGCAGATGCGCCGCCAGCCGATGGCGTGCCGTTCCAGCGTGAGCTGATCGCGCTGGCTTGAGCATGCCGCCGCTGCGAGGCCATTGCACAGGTACTCACCGCGAGCCGACCCCAGTACGCAACGCAGTTGGCCATCAAGGCCGTTACAATGCCGGACGACTCTAAAGCCCTGTGCTACTGAAAGCGGGGGGACGTCACCCCTACCGGGATAGAAACACAGGCGTTTAAACGCCTGTCATGTTGCCTTGGCGGGCGCGCAGCAACTTGAACCGATGGAAGCCGAGGCCCTCAAGGTAGTCCAGGTCAAAATCCTGCATTCCGAGCAACTCTCGATACTTTAGTTTCTGAGAGCACTTGAACAGAGAGGCATCGCCGGTCTTGTTGACTTTCGAGATGCTCGGATAGCACATCTTTGAGGGACAGGTCAGGGCGCAACCGGCGTTTGCAAACAGGGTAATCTGGGCTTTATTTTCGATCGAGACCAGGAATGCCTCATCCTCGTTTGCACTCATGGGCAGGATAATGCTGTCGTAGATGCGCGCGGCCTTGTCGATTTTCTTCAGGCTATCGATGTTCTTGATCACGCTGGCCTCGAGACGATAGCCCGGAAAATCCCTTCTAATCCACCGGGCCAGATTGTCGTTGGTGATGATGATCGAGTTTCCCGGCCGCTGGTGTTTCTCGAACAACGGGATGTTAGCCTCGTATTCCTCCGGCGACGCGTCGTGATTGGTCAACGGCAGCCTTAGATTGATGCCCATCCCGTACATCGAGCGCAGGTCATAGGCGCTGATTTCAGTCTGGACGTAGATTCGCCCGCCATACAGCGTGCTCTTATTGGTGGTAAACCCGAAGAAGCTGTCGATTTGCGCCACTGGAACGTCGCTGAAGTACCGTTTTATGAACATTTGTATTGGGACAGCAGCGGGCTTGCCACGAGCAGATATTGTGAATTGCCGGTTCATAAGGGTTTTCGGGAATTAAACAGCTGCAAGGCTCCGCCCGAACTGACGCAGGTCAATTCATTAGTCTATCGCAAGCCGCCGTTATTGATGCCAATGACCGGTGACGTTGGTCCGTTTTCCGACAACCCAGAACTGGCAATCTGATGCCTCGTGTGCTTTTTGCTGACTGACTGAAAAGTCATTGAAAAGTGGTGGCCAGGGATGGAATTGAACCACCGACACGCGGATTTTCAGTCACAAGCTGATATCTGCAACTTTAACTGCATCAATCGGTTAGCCGGGGCGCCCGTTGCACTGAATGCCCCACGATGCAGGACCGTGCAGGACTGAGTCCCGCAAAACTCCCGCATGAATTCTTTGCTGAGCGCGGGTTCACACATGGCTCCAATGACCGATTTCGACCCAAACCCGCCGGTTGCGAGTGACCGTTCGCGGGGAATCGATATACTGTTGCGCGCAATTTCGTTGGCCTGCGAGTGCCATCCAGATACGCTCCAATGATGCTCGGTGGTGTCCTCACCGAAGCTTGTGGCCACATCGTTGATTGATGTGCATGATTCCGATGCGCTGGCACCCTGGATAAGAGAGCCGTGATTAAGCCCTTTAGTCGTCGCTTGTTCATCGCCGCGGGCCTCAGCGTGAGCACCGCCGCCTTTGGCCGCTGGGCTACCTCCCCGGATACGATCCTGCACAATGGCAAGATCCTGACCATGAGTTCGCGCGAGCGCCAGGTCGAGGCGCTTGCAGTCGCGGGCAGCCGAATTCTCGCCGTTGGCACAAGCGCCGAGATGCTCGCACTCGCAGGGTCGGGCGCGCGCCGCATCGACCTCGGCGGCAAGTGCGTTACGCCCGGTTTCAATGACGCGCACTCCCACCCCTGCGAAAGCGGCGTGGAACTCGCGACGCAATTGCCACTTGAAGTGGACTCGATCGATGCCATCCAGTCGGCGATCCGCGTCAAGGCAGCGGCGACGCCACCCTGCGAATGGGTGGTTGGCTTCCTGTACGACGACACCAAGACACCGCGGCCGCTCGATCGCGCCGACCTCGATGCTGCTGCTCCCGATCATCCGGTTGTCGTGCGGCACCGGGGCGGCCACACCGCGTTTGTGAATTCACGCGCGCTCACCGCCATGAAGGTCGAAGAGAACACGCCGGATCCGCCGCACAGCCAGTTCTTCCGGGATGCCACCGGACGTCACAACGGACGCGTGGCGGAGGACGCCGTGATGGCTATCCTCGCAGTCGCAGTCAAGCCGCCGTCGCGCGACGACTACCGCAAAGGCGCAGCACTGATCTCGAAAATGTTTTCGAGCCGCGGCATCACTTCAGCCTGCGAGGCCGACGGTCATCCTTCTACGCTGCAGGCCTACCAGGATGCGCGCGATGCCGGCGAACTCCTGGGGCGCTTCTACACGCACATCAACTATGATGATCTCGACAAGCTGATCGACGCCGGCGTGCATACCGGCTTCGGCGACGAGTGGGTGCGGGTCGGCGCGATCAAGCTGTACGCCGACGGCTCGATTTCCGAGCGCACCGCGCTGCTCTCCGAGCCCTACGCCGGTCTGGATGACTACCGTGGCGTCAGCCGCGCGACGCGCGAGGTGCTATACGAAAAAGCGCGAAAGGCCTACCTCGCCGGTTGGCAGGTGGGCATTCACGCCAATGGCGATGTGGCGATCGACACCGTCCTCAGCGTCTACGAACAGCTACAGCTCGAATTCCCCCGGCGCGATGCGCGGCTCCGGATCGAACACTGCACGGTTGTCACGCCGGATCTTGTGCGACGAATCAAGGTGGCCGGCGTGATTCCGTTGCCTTTTGCCTGCTACGTGCTCTTTCACGGCGAAAAGATGCACTTCTATGGCGAGGAGCGCTTGAAGCACATGTTCGCGATGCGCGACTTCATCGACGCCGGCATCAAGGTGGCGCCCGGCTCCGACTACACGGCAAGCCCGGCCGATCCGATGCTGTGGCTGCGCTCGGAGGTTACGCGCACCGACGCCAACGGCCATGCCTGGGGCGCGAACCAGCGCATCTCGGTCGAGGAGGCGATCCGCTGCTCGACAGTGAACGGCGCGTATGCCTCGTTCGAGGAGGACATCAAAGGCGCCCTCGAACCAGGACAGCTGGCTGACCTCGTCGTCTGGGATCACGACCTGATGACGATCGATCCCTTAGACTTCATGAGTGTGAAACCCGAGCGCACGATGCTCGGCGGCCGCTGGGTCTACGAAGCCTGAGCGCACGCCTGGGTGCCAGGTACCTTTGCAGCACGTCCATGGCTGCGTGCACGACTTCCTCGCCCCACTCCTGAAGGAAGTGGCCGCCTTTTGCTACTTCATATGGTGGTGGGCAGTTTCGGATTATTTTCGCCATGGCGCGCATCACCGGTGGTCCCAACACGGAATCCTTCATGCCGACAGCCATGAACGTCCTGCCTGCCCACTCGGTTCGAAACCCCTCGCGGGCACGGCGCGACAATGCGGCGCCCTCGGCATCAGGATTGTCGGGCACTAGGTTGGGAAAACGGCACACCCCGCCCTTGAATGTTGCGTCGGGGAATGGCGCTCGGAACCGAAAAGAGGTGGTGGCCAAGGGTGGAATTATGCAGGACCGCGCAAGACTGAGTCCCGCAAATCTTCCGCACGAATTTCTTGCTAATCAGGGGCTCGCAGCAGCGCGCAGCCTTGTCCCCACCATTCACAGCGACGCGTGATGCAGCTGTCGTTGCCCGTGCCGATAGAACATCAACCCGACTCCGACCAGCAAGGCCGAACCACCAACGACCTTCAACAGGAACAGGCCCGGATTCTGACTGTCTGCGGGCGGAATCATCGAGGTAACGATCGCAAGCAAAGTGGTCGCAAATCCAGTCAGCGCCACCAGCCAGCAGCTAACGGTGCCACCAGGAACAAGGAATACGGCCTCGTTTCGACCGGCGGCCCGGTGCCGCAGGATGGGTAGCGCCGCCATGATGTACAGCAGCGGCAACAGCGAGGTAACGATGGTCATGTCCACCAGGATCACGAAGGCCTCGTGAATGCTTGCGCCGGACATCGCGGCCAGCAGGACCAGCGTGGCCATGACACCCTGGATGAGCAAGGCCACGTGGGGGGTGCCGTATTTGGGGTGCACGCGCGCCAGCGCCTGGGGCAGATAGCGATCGACGCCGACCACGTAAGGCAGGCGGGCGGTGCCGGTGACCCAGGCAGAAACGCCGCCAATGGTGGAGAGAGCGACCAGTGTTGCAGTCAGAGTTCCGAATAGCGGCAGGCCGATGCGTTCTCCGATCGCGTTCAGCGCCTGCGGGATGCCGGCGATGACATCGATCATCGATGAGGGCAGTGCGACCAACAGGGCCGAAGTGCCGCATATGCAGATAGCGGTGATGATGATGCAGGACGCCAGCGTTGCCCGCGGGATCTGCCGGCGCGGGTCCCGGATTTCTCCGCCGAGAATTGGCCCGAGTTCGAGACCGGCAAAGGCCAGGGCCATTGCCGCAAGCGTCGAGAAGGTCGCCAGTCGTCCGAAGTCGGGCATCAGTTTCGCCACGGAGAAGGTCGTCGCCGAGCCAAACCGGTAGGCGGCCAGCGCACCGGCGCCGAGGATCAATGCCGCCGCAATCCAGGTCGCTATACCGCCGATGTTTTGCAGCCACTTGGCGCGTTGCAGACCGAGGATGCCCAGTCCAGTAGCCATCCACAGCACCATCAGGCAGTAGGTGAGGTTGTAGCCGCTGTTGCCGGCATAGGCCAGCCAGCGATCACCGCCGACATGCAGGAAAATGCCGGCGCTGAACAGCAACAACGACGGCAAGAACACCAGATTGGAAATCCAGTAGGTCCAGCCAGCGATGAATCCATGCATGTCGCTAAACGCCGCCTTCGACCACAGGTACAGTCCGCCCTCGCCGGGCAGGCGCGAACTCAGTTCAAGTACGGCCAGCGCCAACGGAATGAAAAATCCGATCAGCCCCAGCAACCACAGGACCAGGCTCGACGGCCCGATCTGCGCCGCGGTGGATAGCCAGCGAAAGCCAACGATGGCCACGACGTTGAGCAGCACCAAGTCCCATGTTCCGAGCACGCGCTGCAGCCCGTGCCCACCATTTTCTTCCGGTGTTGTGACCAACATGGGGAAGGGTCCTAAGTCGCACCCGCGGCGTTATTGAGCGCCGGGAGCAGCAGTCTCGACGCATGCCCGGAATCGTGATGGATCGTGATTTCGGCAGGCATGGACACGGCGGCGGCGACTTCGGATTCACCCGTTTGCAGATTCCGTGACAGATGCGGCGCAAAGGAGGCCGATATCTGCGCGCGAATCCGGTGGCCCCTGGTGAATCGGAGCTCGTCATCAGCGCCGGCAGTCGGAGCTCATAGACGCGGCCGGGTTCCAGCAACTGCCTTCCCGCGTCGGGGTTGCGGTAGCTCGCGCGCAGCACATCGTTTCCGGGGCCCATCAGATTGATTGCACGGCCGTCAGGGTAAACGTCCAGCAATCGAACCCACAGGTCGAAATCGCGACAGTTACACGACGCATGGATCACAGCTGTGATAGCGCCGGCAACCCATAGATCCTCCTGCAGCGGCTCGGTGTCGAACGTGAGCAAATCCTTGCGCGTTTGCAGTTTGCGATAGTCATGCGGACCGTAGGTTGCGTAGGTATCCATGACCGGGTTCTGCGGATCGGCCGTGAACGTGCTGCGCGAGGCCTTTGATGCCGGCCGCCCATTCTGCAACTGGCGCTGGCCGTCCCCGTCCAGCCCAAGATACAGCGGCAAGACCCGGGATTCGGCGGGTGGCCAGCGGGTGTCATCGCGCCATTCGTTGGCACCCATGACGAAGTGGCGCACCGGCGATGCGTGCGTGAACTGGTTGTCGATGTCACGCAGGTAGTAGTCGTGAAAATCGAGCACGATCTCGTCGTAGTCGATGGCAGCCTCCGGTCCAAAATCGATGTCACCTGTGCGGCGGGCCGCCGTCGACGAAACTCCATGCACCCACGGACCGATCAGAAGATGCGTGCGCGGGTCGTCCTGCCCAATCCGCGCCTGCACCAGGCCGTTGAAATTGGTTGCCGCGCCTTCCGGTCCATAGGCTTCGTCGTACCAGCCGCTCAGGTTCAGCACCGCAGCCAACACGCGCGAGTAGCGACCGCGCAGCTCGGCCCAGTCCCACCATGCGTCGTCCGGCGGATGCGCCAGCCACTCGAAGTAGAACGGCGCTTCCTGCCGCAGCCATGGCAAGTCCTTCAATGGCAGCCACGACTGATACTCCCGGGCGACCGACGGCCAGGACTCAGCGGCAGCGGCATCATCCCTTGTTCCAGGCAGATCAAGTCGCCTGCGCGCGTCTGGGGCAATGTCGGCGTAGATCCATGGCAGCCACGACATGTCGAAGACACCGTTCATGTAGAAGAAGTTGCGCGGCGACGAGAACGTCATGGCCGGCACCATCGCCAACAGGTGCGGGGGCGACTCCATGGCCGCAAGCCATTGCACGGCGCCTGGGTACGACAAGCCATAGGTACCCACCCTGCCGTTGGACCAGGTCTGTGCCGCGGCCCACTCAATGCTGTCATAACCGTCCGCGCCTTCGTGTCGGTACGGATCGAATTGGCCGTCGGATGCGTAGCGTCCGCGCACGTCCTGCAGTACCACCGCGTAACCCCGCTCCACGGCCTTCAGGTGAATCTGGTAGTCCTGCGCAGCGCTGTGCTTGCCGTACGGTGTGCGATACACGAGCACGGGGAATGGGCCGCCAAACGTTGGCCGATAGACGTCCGCCCGCAGCAATGTGCCGTCTCGCATCGGTACCGCAATATCCCGTTCGATCGTCAGGCCGACGGGCATGACAGGAGCATCGGTCAGCAAAACAGTATCGCGACCGACACAGCCGGTGACCGCCATCATTACGACTGCAGTCGCAAGCCAGAACTGATTCACTCGATTCCCCGTTGTAATTTGATTGCGCCCAGGACTTGAAAAGATGGTGGCCAGGGGTGGTATTGAACCACCGGCACGCCGATTTTCAGTAGCAGTCCTCTGCGGACTGAGCGCGGCACGCATCGAAGATCTCGACAACGACCGGAGTGAGACGGAATTCACCGCCATGACCGGCGAGCAATAGGCGACCGGTTCCTTCAGATTCCGCCGCCCCAGCGATACTGCCAGTAGACTCCGAATTGGGTGTAGCTATTGCCCGTCCGCGCCGACACGCCATCGGTCGCGACAAGCTTGATCGATTGGCGGGCGTTGATCGGTGCCGCGAAAGTGGCGCCAACACGCCAGTTTCTCTGCAGGTCGTTTCTTGCCTCTCCGTTAATCATTGTGCTGCCACCCCAGAAATAAGTGGCGTCGACTGCGCCCCATATCCCGGACTTGAAGCCGCGGATCAGGTGCCCCTGTACGCCATACAACGGATCCTGCGATCGCCGGTTGCCATTGAAGAATTCCGTGTTGTCCGTGAAGAAGGTGGCTGCCACCGTTGCCTCCATGATCCACGGGCCTGCGGCCTTCGAGATCCCCAGACTCGGTCTGAAAAACCAGCGATTCGTCCCGATGTTGACCAGGCGAGTTTCGTCGTACTGCCCGGCAGGGACCGACACCTGCAGCGCCGCACCGACGATCAAGTCCTGTTTGTAGGACGCGAAATTCTTCGCATCAAGTGATGGCGCGCCGTAAAGATTGACGGACAAGCGAACCACGGGATCGCTCAATCCGTCAAGCGTGCGCTCGACCGGGCCGCCCAGGTATTTGGCCGAGCCGGACAACCCGGTGTAAGCCACGCCGGCGTCGATCTTCCCGGAGCGGCCCCAGAAGTCGAGTGCCCGCGCGAAGCCGAGTACACCTGAGTTCGTTTCGAGCTGCGGATCGGTGAGCGGCAGCGAAGAGTCGAACGCCAGGCCGCCGTCGGTGTGTGAATAGCCACTGACCAGGAAGTTGACGCCGACCGGAACATTCGAGTACTGGCGTGGCTCGATTTCCTGGGCCTGCGCAACGAACGTGACAACAAGGCATGCGAACGCGATGAGCGCCCCGACCGATCCCGCTCGCGCGCGGCGAGCGCGTACGTGGCGATTCAACATGTCAGACCCCCTCATACTGGCCCAATGCTCGCGTTTTCTTGGAACCACAGAGCCTTGATGTGAATATGTCAAGACTGGCCTCGCGAATCAAGGCGACCAGCTGACGCGTTTGTTGGAAGCGACACCCTAGCCCAGTCATCCGTCCGAAGCCATCGGATCGACTCCAATTTTGTGACACCGGACCCGGGCTCAATAAGTCGAAGTCTTCTAGTCTTCATCAATAATCATAGAGCACTAGACCATGCACGATTTCATTCGGAACACGTTCTGTCGCCAGAAGCTGCAGCAGCTGTGCGTCAATACCGCGCTCGGCAATTTTGTCGGCTACGTCGCCGGCTCGTTCGTGATGGTGTTGACAACCTACCATTCGGTCGAGCGCAGGGCGCTCAAGAATCTGTTCGGCATCTTGCCGCGACACAATGTGGTCGTGCACCAGCTGCCCGAGTGGCTCGAATGGACTCTGTCCGTTTTCCTGGGATTTCTCGTTATGGAGTTTGTGCGGTACATCATCAGGAGCAATAAGTACCTACTGTCAATCGATGGCGCAGCACGAGACAAGGCCCGTGACGATGGTGAACAGCCAACCACCACCGGGTGAGCATGACGACTACGCTGATGACCCCAAGCGTTTTGCCGATCCCCAGAACAAGACATCGGCCTCGGCGCGAAGCTGGAAGCGTTGATCGAGAATGAGGGCGGCCGCGTTTCGGCTGTGCCGGCGAATTTTGCAAATTCTGCCGCACATAAGTCACTGATGCCCTGTCGGGCAGATCGGTTACAGATCACCGGCCGGTATAAAACGTTACCTATGTGACCGGAATGGACCCTGAAGCAAATGGTGGCCAGGGGTGGAATTGAACCACCGACACGCGGATTTTCAGTCACAAACTGATATCTGCAACATCAACTGCGTCAACCGATTGGCCGGGGCACCCGTTGCACTGAATGCTCCACGATGCAGGACTGTGCAGGACTGATTCACCAAGACTGGAGAGCACGATGTTCGCCGGATCACGCCCGCCGTTGGAAGCATGCGGCCCGTGGGGTGAAGCATCCATTAATTCACGTGCGTTGATATGATCTGCGCATGGCGAGGATTTCGCCCATTCGCCCGTCTTGATTTGGCCTGAGAGGCACGCCATGAGTTACACGCTGCCCGAGTTTCTCGCCCACGCCCTGGCCCTGGAACAAGAAGCCGCCGAGCGCTACCTGGAACTTGCCGACATGATGGAGGCGCACCGCAACGATCCCGTCTCCGTCGTGTTTCGCGACATGCACCGCTTTTCGCTGATGCATCACGAGGAAATCCGCAAACGGGTCGGCGACATCGAGTTGCCGCAGCTCAAGTCCTGGCAGTACCGCTGGAGCAGCCCACCCGAGAAGGGCGGAGAGGAAGCTTTCGACTACATGCTGGAGGCCTACCACGCGCTGCGTTACGCGCGCGAGAACGAGCTGCGCGCGATGGAGTACTACAGCTCGGTCGCCGCGAACGCGAACGACCCCGTGCTTGCGCGCCTGGCGAGGGAGTTCGCCAACGAGGAGACCGAGCACGTCGCCGCGCTAGACGACTGGATCGCGAGAACTCCGAGGCCTTCGGCGACTTGGGAGGAGGATCCCGATCCGCTGCCACCCTTGGGTTGAGCAGTCCGGCTTTTCGGCTATTTGGGCGGCCGGTGAAAAGATGGTGGCAGGAGTGGAATTGAACCACCAACACGCGGATTTTCAGGCGCCCTCTCCCACCGGCGAACCGCGTTAAACTATCAAGGTCGCCGCTGAGCTACGGCGGCCAACCCGGGTTCAGGTCCAACAGGCATGGCCGATGTATTCATTTCCTACGCCCGCAGCGACAAGGCGCGCGTTGCGCCGCTCGTAGCCGCAATCGAGGCGCAGGGCTGGTCGGTCTGGTGGGACCCGGAGATCGATCCCGGCCAGGAGTTCGACCGCCAGATCGCCGCCGAGCTCAAGGCCGCCGCCGCCGTCATCGTGGTGTGGACATCAGCTTCGGTGGAGTCGCGCTGGGTACGCGGCGAGGCGCGAGAGGGAGCTGACCGCGGCATCCTCGTGCCCCTGCGCTTCGAAAGCGCCAACCTGCCGATCGACGTGCGCGCGCTTCATACGACCGATTTCGATGACTGGAAGGAGGACCCCCAAAGCCCGCAATGCCGCGAAGTATTGCGCGCGCTGGGCGCCATTCTCGGACGTCAGCGCGCGTCCAGGTCCGAGCCGGCCAAAGTCGACCCAGTGCCGCCTGCTCCCGCCGCCGAGCCTGCCCGCATCGCGATCTGCGTCCTGCCCTTCACCAACATGAGCGGCGACCCGGGGCAGGAACATTTCAGCGACGGCGTCACTGAGGACATCATTACCGAGCTGTCGCGTTGGCGCCTTCTTGCAGTGCGGTCTCGCTCGGCCTCGTTCCGGTATCGCGGCGTCGCGGTCGACATGAAGCAGGTCGCACGCGAATTGAATGTCCGTTATATCGTCGAAGGAAGCGTCCGGCGCATGGGCGAGCGCATCCGGATCACCGCACAGTTGATCGATACCGAGACCGGTAGCCACATCTGGGGCGAGAAGTTCGACCGGGACCTGGCCGGAGTTTTTTCCGTCCAGGACCAGGTTGTGCAGACAATCGTCAGCACGCTTGTGGGTCGGGTTCAGGCAACCGATGTCGAACGAACGCGTCGGAAGCCACCGACGAGCCTGGCCGCGTACGAATATGTCCTGAAGGCCAATGCACTGCCCTGGGACGATCCGAATGGCGCTGCGGAAGCAACACGTCTGATCGAGAAAGCAATCGAGATTGATCCTGGCTATGGATTCGCGCATGCCTTGCTGTCTTTCCGATGTTATGAGACATGGTACGACGACCCGAGTCATTCAGATGCTGCGCTGCAGGAGGCGTATGTCTTGGCAAAACGCGCCGTCGAACTTGATGAAAACGAGAGCACCTGCTTTTCAGCATTGGCTAACGTCTGCTTGCGGCGGCGGTCGTTCGATCGGGCGCTGCAATATGCACGACGAACGATCGAGCTCAATCCGAACAACCAATGGAACAGGGCTGACTTGGGATACATCCTGATCTATGTCGGCCAGGCTGAAGAGGCACTGGCGTCGTTCAAGCACGCGAGGGAGATTGATCCGTATTTCGACCAGCCTTGGTATTGGCGCTCAATCGGCCAGGCTTACATGGTCTTGCACAGGTATAAGGAAGCCTTGGAAATGTTCGATCGCGTGTCCGTTCGGCCGTATCGGACCATCGCACTCATGGCTGGATGCCATGCCCGGTTGGGTGACATCGAGCGCGCCAAGGCGAGCGTGGCCGAATGCCTGGCCATGAGGCCAAATTTCTCAATTGCTCACTACATGTCGAAGGAACCGTTCAAATTGCCAGCCGATTCCGCGCACCTGGCCGAATCCCTTCATATTGCCGGCCTGCCGGACTGACGACTGCGGCCTGAGCATGTCCAACGAGTCATCGAATGCCGAAGATGTCGAACCGGCCTGGGTCGGTGAAGTCATGCGCTTCTGGTTCGGGGAGCTGACTGAAGACCATTGGTTCGCAAGAAGAGACGCCCTTAATGCGCAGATTCGCGAGCGCTTCCTGACGCTGCACGAAGAGCTGGTGGCCAATGATGGATGCGGTGTCGCCGCACCTCGCCCGTTGCTCGCTGCAGTCATCGTCCTCGATCAGTTTTCACGCAACCTGTTCTGGGGAACTCCACGAGCCTTTGCTGCCGATTTCATCGCGCGCCGACTCGCCAGGACGGCGATTGAGCACGGCTTCGACGCGGCCATGAAGAAGCAGGAACTGCTTTTTCTTTACCTTCCCTTCCAGCATAGCGAGGACCGCGAGGACCAGGCGCTGTCGCTCCGACTATTCGAGCGTCTTGGTGATGAGGAATGGACGCGCCATGCGATGGCGCACAAGGTGATCATCGACCGATTCGGCCGCTTTCCACACCGTAATGCCGCACTCAACCGACCCTCTACGGCGGACGAGATCGCGCTTCTCAAAGAGCCGATGGGCTCGTTCTGAACAGTCCGCGAGCGCTATGACTTGGCTGATTGATTGGTCGGGATGGTGGCCAGGTGCAGAATCGAACCACCGACACGCGGATTTTCAGGCTTCTGGCGAGTAGGTGGTACCCCGTGCAATCATTTACATCATCGATGATTGCATGTCGCTGCAATGCCCCTACTGTGGCGAAGTCATCGAGCTGCAAATCGACGGTGGTGGCGGCGCACACTAGGAATACGTAGAGGATTGCCCAGTCAGCTGCCGCCCCTGGCAGGTCGCGGCCTGGATCGAAAGTGACGACACCTGGCACGTGGAGCTGCGAACGGCAGATGAGTAGCGGAAAACTTCCCGGCATGCTGAAGACCGTGCTCAAATACGGCTTTGCGCTCGCAGCCGGTGCCGTTGCGCTGCAGTGGCTCGAGTACCAGATCTGGGCCCGAAGGCACGCGGGAACGGTCTACGTCGCGTTGATCGCGGCGGCGTTCCTGGGACTCGGAATCTGGGTGGGTCGGAGGCTCTTTCACAGCGAGCCGCGCACCGGCGAATTTACTCCAAATGAGCGCGCGCAGTCCTCGCTCGGCATCACCGAGCGCGAACGGCAGGTCCTGCAGTTGCTGGCGGACGGCCGCTCCAACAAGGAGATCGCCGCGCAACTCGGACTGTCGCCCAATACGGTCAAGACCCACATCGCGCGCTTGTTCGAAAAGCTGCGGGTCGTGCGGCGGACGGAGGCGATCCTGCTCGCCCGCGAACTCGGACTCGTCCCGTAGGCCCGTCGGGCCGCCGCTATTTGGGGTGACCCGGCCGAAATCACCCTTTCGGGCGATGGTGTAGTGGGGTCGCCTCCTGTGTAATGTCGGCACCCGTACCACGAGGGATTCCGATATGTCTCGCATCATCCTGATCTTCGGCATTGCCGCCGGCCTGATCGTCACGGTCCCCATGGACCTGCTGCTGGCACATGCCAAACATGACAGCGCAGCCACTTCACTGTTCACCGGCTATTTGATGATGGTGCTGGCGCTCAGCATGGTGTTTTTCGGGGTGAAGCGCCTGCGCGATCGCGAGCTGGGTGGCGCGATCCGCTTCGTTCCAGCTTTGCTTGCAGGTCTCGGCATCAGCGCCGTGGCGGGCGTAATCTACGTGATCGGCTGGGAGATCACGCTGGCGGTCACGGATTTCGCGTTCATCGATTCATACAGCACCGCCGCGGTCGAGGCGGCGCGAGCCAAGGGCGCATCGGCGGCCGAAGTCGCGGCCGTGATCGCGCAGATGGATGAGTTTCGCCGGCAATATGCGAACCCGTTTTTCCGACTGCCGATGACATTCATCGAGATCTTTCCGGTCGGGTGCTTGATTTCTCTGGTTTCGGCGGCGCTACTGCGCAATAGCCGATTCCTGCCCGCACAGGCACCGGCGCGCTGATCCCGGATTCGCCGTATGGGAATTGAAGCCGGGGATGGTGGCCAGGGGTGGAATTGAACCACCGACACGCGGATTTTCAGGCGGGCCGGACACCGATCAGAGCGAACCGGTCAAGACCTAGGCCGCGCGCGACAAAGTGGCCGTTGTCGACCCGGAGCAGCCGGTTACCAATGTCCGGTTCGGGCACGCCCAGTTTTCAGTTTGAGCGACTGTCTTGCCATGCGCATGAACGCGACGGGCTCTTTCTCGAACCGCACAACCGCCCTGGTCGAGTTCACGAGCCAGGGTCGCCCGGCCGCGCGGGCCGAAACGGCAGCGCGAGCACAAGCACGGCGCACAGAATCGCTACTGCCTGCCTGTATGCTAGTTGTGGCAAGCCGAACAACTCGTGGGCGACTGAGTTCCACGCCCAAGTGCCGACGGCCGAACCGGCGACCACGTACGCAGCTGCCGCGAGACCCGCGTGCCACCAAACGCGCCCGTTTCTGATCCTGCTGATTCTGTCTGTCAGGTGCATATACCCGACCCTCCGCCAAAGATGAATGATGTGGTTGGGCAACCCCGACCGCTAATTGTCAGTATGGTTGACAGAGTCATTCTCGTCAACTATATTGACGACTATGGCAACACCACTCGAACTCCTGCTCTGGGAAACGCGCCGACTGTTCCGCGCGCTCGCTCTGGCAGCCGACGAGGCGCTAACCCCGCTGGGCATCAACGCCAGCGACCGAGCGCTGCTTGAATTTCTCGCGCGCGAGAGGGCCCCAATCAGCCTTTCCGCGCTAGCGCGCAAGCGTTCAGTAACGCGGCAGCACATCCATCAGACGCTCGCCCGCCTCCCGCACAGCGGCTGGATCGTGCGCCAGCCCGATCCTGAGGACGCTCGCTCCGTACGGCTCTCGCTCAGCCGCAGTGGTCGCGCGTTTTGGAAGAAGGTTCGAGCCGCGGACCGGGTCTTCCTCAGGCGCCTCGAACGCGGCCTTGATCCGGTGACGCTCCGAGTCAGCGCGCAAACCCTGGAGAAGGTCCGCGCGTCGTTGCAGAGCTTCGTACCGGAGAGTCCACAAACATCCGAGACACCAGCCAGATGAAGCGAAGACTTCTGCCGCCCAGAGCCTTGCTGATTTCCCTGCTTTGCCAGATACCACTCGTCGCGCTCTCATGGCCTGTGAGACCAGGCGCCTGGATGGCGGCAGCTGGCGTGGCGCTGATCGGCGCCGGAGCGTGGCTGAATGTGTGGTCCGACCGCCGGTTTCGCATCAATGGCGTTGGCGTATGCCCTTTCAGCCATACTCCGACGCTACTCGTGGATGGCCCGTTTGCCTTGACCCGCAATCCCATGTACCTGGGACTGGTGTCGATCAGTGCCGGGCCGGTCCTGGCCAGTGGCGTACTCGCAAATGGCTGGATCCCGGCCGCGTACGCGATCTGGCTGCACTTCGCATACGTGATACCGGAGGAGCAGTTCCTACGTGATCGCTTCGGGCCTCGGTTTGAGGACTATGCGGGCCGCGTGCCGCGGTGGCTGATTAGTACAGCCTTTGTCGGGGGCGACAAAACGAGCGGCGTAATTTAAGTCCACACGCCTCCTCGGTCCACGTGTCTACAGCAGCCAACGGCCGCTTCACGGAAGGCAAGTCCGCACATTGCCTGTCCGAGCTGGGCCGAATCGAGACGGTCACGGTGTGGCAGCACGACGCGAGTGCCCTTCCTGACTGAGGGGTAACAGTTCATTCCGGCCGGTATAAACCGTCACCCATGTGACCGGAATAGACCGAAGAGAAGTGGTGGCCAGGGGTGGAATTGAACCACCGACACGCGGATTTTCAGTCACAAGCTGATATCTGCATCATCAACTGCATCAACCGGTTGGCCGGGGCGCCCGTTGCACCGAATGCCCCACGATGCAGGACCGTGCAGGACTGAGTCCCGCAAAGCTCCCGCTGAATTCATTGCTGAGCGCGGGTTCGCACACGAGCTCCAATGACTGAGTTCGACCCTGAACCGTCAGTCACGAGTGTCTGCTCCGAAGCAGGCTGACTATTGCAAAGCGGGCGTCCCTGACAACTCCGGCAGCTTCATCTTGCGCAGGAATGCCTTGAAGCGGGGGTCATCGGCCAGATTCTTGAACAGTGGCTCGCCGACGATTTCGTCAAGGCTAACGTTCTTCTGCTTGTATGCGCGCTCGAGCCATTCGAGTGCAAGATCGTGATCGCCGCGATACGCGTAGGTCATGGCTACAAAAAACGCACCCGTGTCGGCCCATTGCGCAATCTGCGCTTGCAGCGCTTTGTCCGCCTCGGCCTTGCGGCCGGCTGCCTGCAAGACGACCGGGAGGAACCGCAACCGATAGCTCTCGTCAACTTCCTGCTGCACCATTGCTAGCGCCGCCTCCGGCTTGCCCTGCGCCAGCAGCGTCTTGCCAAGGTACGGGCGAGTCCACCCGAAGTCCGGCGAGAGCTCGAGCAACTTTCGATACATGGATTCGGACTCTGCGAATCGACCTGCGAGGTAATAGGTGAATCCAAGGTTCCAGAGCGCATATGGGTCTAGTGGATCACGGGCCAGCGCCGCGCGAAGTTGCCGCTCCGCATCGTCCCAACGGCCGAGCGTACGAGAGAGTATTCCGGCCATATTCAGCGCACTCGGATTCGTAGGATCAATGGCAAGCGCCCGCTGCCCTTCGGTCTCCGCGGCAACCCAGTCCCAGTCGAAGGCTAGATAGACGTACTGGAGGCGGGTATGTGCATGCGAAAGATCCGGACTCAACTGCAACGCGTGCTGTGCCAGCCGCCGTGCTCGCTCCCAGCCTTCCGTCACCTCAAGATAGCCATTTTCCGTCTTCAACGAAGCGACACTCGCCAGCGCTGACCATGCCATGCCATAGCCCGGGTCGAGTTTGATCGCTTGGTCCAGGTATTCGCCTGCGGCGTCCAGTGACGACTGAGTGGTCTGGTCCATGGCGCTCCAGGCCCGGAGGTACAACTGGTATGCCTCCAGGTTCTGCGTACCACCTTTCCGGCGACTCAACTCTCCACCCGCAAGCTGGATTTGCAGCGCCTGCACGATCGCACCGGCAATCTCGTCCTGCACCGCGAAGATGTCATCCAGTGGTCGGTCGTAACTGTCCGACCACAGGTGCGTGCTGTCAGCTGTGCGGATCAACTGCGCTGTGATGCGCAACTTGTTGCCGGATTTGCGGATGCTGCCTTCCACCACATGGGCGACGTTCAGTTGCCTTGCAATCTCGGCGATCGGCACGTCCTTGCCCTTGAAGGAAAACGAGGAGGTGCGGGCGATCACCTTCAAGTCGGGGACCTGCGCCAACAAGTTCAGCAGTTCGTCCGCAATACCATCGGACATGTACTCCTGGTCTTTCTTCTCGCTCATGTCCGCGAAGGGCAGGACCGCGATCGACTTATCGTCAGACGCAACTGGTACTACAGGCAACGCCGCAGCAAGTGCCGGCTTTGACTCAGCAGCAGTCTCGGTAGCCTGCTCATGGTCCGTCGAATCACGCCACAGGAAAGCGCCGCCCAACGCAAGCAGGAGGGCGATAATCATGAATTCCGTGCCACTCACGCGCTGCAGCCCACGCGCGCCGTGATACCAAGCGAGCGTGATGATAACCGGAACGCCCAGAATGAGGATGAGCGTGAATATCCGCAACAGCGCGTGGGACCAGTTCAACGTACCGGCCAGCATCTCGGCGCCGTGCAGCAGGGTGTACGCAATCGCCAGATAGGCGAGTGTCCACTGCACCACCTTGTGATGTTTGACCTGCGCCCACACACCCTGAATCGTCGCGACGAAGGGCTGCGCTTCCGCCGGCGGCTCGGGCGTATTTATTGGAGGATCAGCAGACTGCTTCGGCGCGTCCGGTTCGCTCATCGCGTCACCTTTTGCTGGTCGCGATTACGAGGGAGTGTATCCGGAGCTACTGGCTGCCGGCCAAGTACTTGTGCCCTTCCTGACTGAGGGGTAACAGTTCATTCCGGACACATGGGTGACACTCTCAGGCCTTTTGCGGGAGAGCAAAAGTGCCATGGCAGGAGTGTTCCAAGATGGACGAACGGCTCAAGTTCGTGGCCCGGCTGCTGGACGGGGAGAAGATGGCCGTCCTATGCCGCGAGTTCGATATCGCGCGCAAGACCGGCTACAAGATCTTCAATCGCTACAAAGACTGTGGCCTGAGGGGGCTCACGGATCGATCCCGCCGCCCCTACCGGCAGGCCAACCAACTGCCATTCCAGATCGAGAAGCGTATCGTCCAGCTGAAGCAGGAGCACCTGAGTTGGGGCGCGCCCCGAGCGACCCCCGATCGACATTGCGCATCGCGCGAAAAAAAAAAGTGGCTTTGGAATTCCTATCCTTAGTCCGAATGGTTGCCAGCGGGGGTCAGGTCTCGGAAAGTGTGACCTTACTGCCTCTTCCAAGAGACGCCTCCCTCAGCGTCATCCAAGTTCTTGGAAGACGGAGCAAGATCACGCTTTCCGAGACCTGACCCCTTTACGGCTGCGCCGGGGGCAGCGCGCTCCAGTTCAGGATTCCGTTCCAGAGAAACCGGTAGTCCGAATGGTTGAGGTCCCGGTGCATCGGGCTGAAGTTGAACGCGATCACGCGTCCCTTGCCGGCCGGCAGATCCAGGATGGCGGGATGGCCTTCGAGGTCGTCGAGGTTCTTGCCGCCTCCGGAGACGACCATCGGTCCTCCCTTCTCACTGTCCTTGTTCTTGCCCTTGTCCGTCTCGTCTTTGGCCTTTTCTTCGTCGGGGTCCCGGTCGTCCTTCTCCGGCTTGGTCCCCCACTGCAGGACCATGAAACGCCGGTAGTTGGGCTCCAGATCGTAGACCGTCAAGTTCTCGCGAAACGCCGAGGTCTCCTCCGGATACCCGTACGCAAGCGGGTGGTCGGGGCGGTTGAACTTGACGCGCAGCTCGACGCCGGGCGTATCCGCCTCGTTCCCGCCGCTGCGGCTCGCGTTGCGGACGAGGCCCCCCTCGATGGGAAGCGCCGACGCGTTGCCGAGCGTGATCAAGAGGCCTCCGGCGTCCAGGAACTTCTGTAGGTTGGCCATGCCGCCCCAGCCGATGCCGCCCGTGATGTCGTCGGAAGAATCGGGAACGCCGAGGCTCGGAAACTCGGGCAACTTTTTGTAGGCCATCGGGCTCCACTTGGAGTCGATGCCATGGATTTGCCCCTTCAGGCTGAGATAGGTGTCGCCGTACAGGATGATGTCGTATTTGTCGCGCAGGCTCCCCTCGCGGATCTCCTCGTCGCGGATGTAGGCATAGGGAACTTTCTCCTGGTCGAGCGCCAGCCGCAGCCACCCCACCGATTGCGTGTCCGCCCACAGGTGCCACACGGCGACGCGCGGGATCGGCGCCTCGTGGGCCGCGGCCGCAGGAGACGCGGCGACGCTCTCGAAGTCGAGGCCGAGCTCCCTGGCGACGGGCCCGAGCGCGGCCGCGAGCCCGTCCTGTGGCGGGAGAATCCAGGAGCCGGCCGGATAGTCGGCGGCCCCCACCTTGAAGGCCTTCTCCGCGATCGAGACCCGGAAGCGCGACAGGCGGAAGCGCGCCGCCAGCAGCGCCTCCTGCCCGGTGTCCTTCACCAGATAGACGGGACCGGCGCCCGAGACCCGGCCCTCGATGACGAGGGCTCCGGTCAGAGGCTCGAGGCGCGCCTCCTTGATCTTTTCGTCGTCGATGCGCTTGGCCTCGAGGCCGTAAAACACCGGGAGCGCCCACGATACGTCGTCGTACGGCTCGTAGGGCGTTTCGGAGGGAAACTTCTGCGGCTCCAGCAGGTCCACGGCGTAGTTGCGGTAAGGCTGGTCGAGGCGAACGACGAAGCTTCCCTTGGCGAAGGAACCTTCCTTGACGGTGATCGGCGCCGCCAGGCGCGCCACCTCGACCCGCTGGCCGCGCAGAACCTCGATCATCTGCGCGACCCGCCGCCGGTCGCCCTGATCTTCCCCGATCACGAAGGCGTAGGGCTTGCCCTTCAGGCCCTTCTGCCAGGAGTTGTACGCCTTGCGGTAGGCGTTGCGCAGCGCTTCCTTCGCGTTCTTGGCCGTCCAGTCGAGGATCGAGAGGCAGCCTGACTCCATGTAGTTGGTGTTGTCGCGGAGCGACCAGACGAACTTCTTGTCCGGAGGCCATGCGCGGTACCACTCGCGATCGGTCACCGGTTTGTCCACGTAGCGCTCCTCCGAGGGACGCAGCGTGCGCTCGACCGTCTCGGCGGTGCCGTTGCCGAAGGTCTCGTATCCGCGGCCGATCGAATTGTGGTTGGACGCCACCGAGTCGAGGTAGTGCAGCCCCCACGACTCGCCGAAGCCCCACGTCCAGACGCCTGGCATGCCGAGGGCGGTCAGGCTCTGCACCTCGTGGAAGGACATCTCGAGCCACTCGTTGATCTGGATCGGATCCAGGTTCGCGTTGTACGGGCCGGTGCCGTTCCAGGTGTGGAGCAAGGGAATCGACTCGTGCAGGTCGTGCACGGCGATGGGGTGATAGTCGTAGAACATCCGGTGGACGGCCTGCGTCAGGGCGAGCGCCTGCTGGTGCGTGTCCCGGTTGTTGTCGTGAAAGACGTAGTAGCCCCAGTACGGAGGCGAGTCTTCGGGCAGGTTGTCGTAGTCGGTCTTGCCCTTCAGGTACTTGTAGAACCAGTCCACCACCTTGTCCCGCCCGTCCGGCTCCGACACGGGGTTGATGAGGACGACGAGATTCTTGCGAATCTGCTGGATCATGGGCTGATCCGAGACCGCCAGCCGGTAGGCCAGCTCCATCACCATCTCCGGGCTGCCGGTCTCGGTCGAGTGCAGGCCGGCGTTGAAGTAGTAGATGGGCCGCGCGGAGGCGATGATCGTCTCGGCAGCCTCGGGGCTGGTGGTGCGCGGGTCTGAGAGGGCGGCCGTGGCGGCCTTGAGGCGATCGAGGCTCTGGATCCCTTCCTCGTCTGCGATCGCAACGAGAAGGATCTCGCGCCCCTCTTCCGACTTTCCGATCACGTCGACCTTGACGCGGGGCGAAGTCTTCGCGAGCTCGCGGAAGTAGCCGTAGATCTGGCTCGTCCGCGAGAGCTCTCCCGGAGCGCCGGCGATGTGGCCGAGGTACTTCGTCGGCGAGGGCACGGTCTCCGATGCCGGGACGTACGCCACCCACGGGTTTCCGAAGCGCGCCTCAGTGGTGAACTTCGCGATCGCCTCGACCGAACCGGGCTCGGGAAGATCGGGTGCGTACGGATCGGAGGGAGCGGCGGCCGCGGCCGTGGCGGTGAACACGATGGACAGGATGCCGAGACGTCTCAGGAGTCGAGCCATGAATCCCCCTTCGGCCACGCGGATCTCTTGCGGTGTGGGACGATCGTGAACGGGTCCCGCGTAATCTAGCAGGTTGCTGAAGAAGGGTCTGGGATGGCGTGGGTAAACGCCGCGAGTACGCGGCGTTCCCTACGCTGGTCGGGTCTCGATGCCTTCGCATCGCCGAGGAGCGATGAGATCTTTAAGCGGGCGCTCGACGCACCCAACGACAGCGCAGAGTAGTGTTGGTAGCAAATAGAACTGTCCGGTTTAGTAGCACATGAATTGTCCGCTTTTGTCTGCCGGCCGGGTCGGGGGTTTTGGGCGTTGCCTGGGATCCTCAACCGGGTGGTGTGCCGCACGCGGATGTTACGGGGCACGTTTGAAGTCCTCAAGCGGTTGGCCGTTGGCGGTGTAGCGCGACAGACAGCGGGGTCCGTGGAAAATGGCGAGTGTGTCATCGAGATAACGATGCACGCGCACCGTGAGCGTGACAAAGTGGCAACGATGCCGCTGCGCCGGGATCTGCAGCGTCAGACGCTCGAACGTCACGCAGTTGTCGGCGCGCCGACGCGGCGTTCGAACTGCTCGCAGAGGATCTCCTCGAGGTGGGCGCCGGCCCAGGGCACGAAGGCCGAACCGGCTTCCAGCGCAGGCTGTGCGAACTCGGCGTTGAACGCCGGCCGGTACTGTTCCTCGAGATAGCAGTTGGCGCCATCCATGTCGGTGATGCCAGCGGCAGCCAGTTCGCGCAATACCACCTGTGGGTGACGCCCTACGCACCGGAGGAGCGCTACGCCGCAGGCAATTACCCGAACCAGTCGCCGCCCGGCCAGGGACTGCCGGCGTGGACCTCCCACTCGCACAACATCCAGGGCGAGGGCATCGTGCTGTGGTACACGATGGGATTCCATCACGTGCCGCCGGCTCGGTCGGCAACGCCAGGGCCGGGCGCGAACTGACCCGTAACTGAGAAGCTCGGGAGCGCGGCTCGTGGCCACCTCTGCTCCGACGCATTGCGGAGCATTGATTCTCGCACTGCGACGAACGGATCGTTCCCATTGGTCACAGAATGGTCACCAATTGTCGGAACGACGCAGGCTTGCGGCATTGAACATGCGTAACTTGCTGAAGTTCATTCCGGACACATGGGTGACACTCTCAGGCCTTTTGCGGGAGAGCAAAAGTGCCATGGCAGGAGTGTTCCAAGATGGACGAACGGCTCAAGTTCGTGGCCCGGCTGCTGGACGGGGAGAAGATGGCCGTCCTATGCCGCGAGTTCGATATCGCGCGCAAGACCGGCTACAAGATCTTCAATCGCTACAAAGACTGTGGCCTGAGGGGGCTCACGGATCGATCCCGCCGCCCCTACCGGCAGGCCAACCAACTGCCATTCCAGATCGAGAAGCGTATCGTCCAGCTGAAGCAGGAGCATCTGAGTTGGGGCGCGCCCAAGATCCGCGAGAAGCTCCGACGCCTCGAGCTTGGCATCTCGCTCCCGGCCATCAGTACCGTGCATGCCATCCTCGACCGCCATGGCCTGGTGCAACGGCGGGGCCGCGCTCGCCGCTACGCCCAAGGCACCTCGCTCTCCCGCCCTACCACGCCCAACGACCTCTGGTGCGCCGACTACAAGGGCGAGTTCATGCTGGCCGACCGGCGCTACTGCTACCCGCTCACCATCACCGGCTTCGCCAGCCGCTACCTGCTCGGCTGCGAGGCGCTCTCCACCAACAAGGAGATCTACGCCTTCAGCGTGTTCGAGCGGGTCTTCAAGGATTACGGCCTGCCGCGCGCCATCCGCACCGACAACGGCGTCCCGTTCGCCTGCACCAACGCCATCTTCGGCCTGAGCAAGCTCTCGGTCTGGTGGCTGCGCCTCGGGATCGCAATCGAACGCATCCAGCCCGGCCACCCGCAGCAGAACGGGCGCCATGAACGCATGCACCTGACGCTCAAGAAGGAAGCTACTCGGCCGGCCGCTAAAAACTTCCTGCAGCAGCAGGCCAAGTTCGACGCGTTCGTGCACTGCTTCAACCAGGAGCGGCCGCATCAGGCATTACAAATGCACTGCCCGGCAGAACACTACTCGACCTCGCCGCGGCCCTACCGCGGACTCGATGCGCTCGAGTACCCGTTCCATGACCGCACTGTCACCGTGACCCGCTGCGGCCGGATCTGCCTCGGTCGCCGCAAGATCAACGTGAGTGCGGTCTTCGCCGGCCAGAATGTCGGCATCAAGGAAGTCAGCGACAAGATCTGGCTCGTGACCTTTATGCAGTACGACCTCGGCTTCTTCGATCACGAGACCGGTCGACTCGAATGCGCCGAAAATCCCTTCGCCGCAAGAGTGTTACCCTTGTCTCCGGTATAAACCGTCACCCATGTGACCGGAATAGACCGAAGAGAAGTGGTGGCCAGGGGTGGAATTGAACACCCGACACGCGGCTTTTCAGTCACAAACTGATATCCGCAACATCAACTGCATCAACCGGTTGGCCGGGGCGCCCGTTGCACTGAATGCCCCACGATGCACAACCGTGCAGGACTGAGTCCTGCAAAACTCGGACATCGCTCCGATCCGCCTCGACAACTTCGTCTTCCCGCTTAATCACGACCACGGCCTAGAAAGCTTCTGTCGTGGCTGCCGCCGCTGGGCCAATTGCGACTTGGTCCCATTGGTTAGAGCTGGCCTTGGCGAGGGGGTTACACACCCGCTACTGAAAGCGGGGGGACGTCGGCAGGACACAGATCATCCGACGTGCCGTGATATGTCTGCTCGGTTCAATTCGTTGCTATTGAAGGCGGCTCCAACCTGTACAACATTCTGGAATAGGAGCACGATGTTTCATCGCTTGAGACAATGGCAACTGCCACTGATACTGCGGCCAGACAATGTTCGCTTTTAAGGAAAATCCTATGTCGACGCCCGTCGAATACATACCATCCGAACGCGCCGAGGCGTTCTTGGCAACAGTTTCAAACGCCAAGTACGACCGCCAGATCGTCACCGGACTACAGAAGTTCTTCGACGGGAAGGCCCCTGACGATATGCGTTCTTTGTATAGTCCCGCGGAATTACAGGCACTTAGGAACCTGCGCGGCACTCCCAAAGACGTGGAAGCCAGAATGCCGGTCAAAGTAACGCGTCATTACTTCAACCAAGCCAAGAAAAGCGCGCCACTTCAGACGTTGATTAAGGCAAGTCCCGCCGAGACTTATGATCTGGACGGTGCTCCAGACCCCGGCAAACAAATGGACTACAGCCCGGTAGAGGGAATGATACATAAGTACGAACTCGCCCTTTTGTACGTGGCGTCGACATGCTCTGCACACTGCCGTTTTTGCTATCGCGAAGAGCTGATAGCAGGCAAAGAAGTTGCGAGACCGGACGGCACAGTCGCGCCAAAAGGGCTCGCAAACGTCGCTGACATCGTGGCCTACATAGAGAGGCACAACGCCATTGTGAAGGACAATGGCGGCAGGCATCCGCAGACGGGGAGAGAAAAACTCCGCGAAGTCCTGCTCTCCGGTGGCGATCCAATGGTCCTAAGCAATGTGAACATCGCGACATGGCTGTCGGCACTCTCAGATGCAGGTATTGAGCAGATTCGTATCGGCACCAAGGAACTCGCTTTCTTCCCCGACAGATTCGATGCAACCTTCTTCGACATGCTGAATAAGTTCCATGCGGCATACCCAGGGACAAAGCTTCGAATGATGGTGCACTTCAATCATCCGGACGAATTCCTCGAGAAAAATGCTGATGGCAACTACATCGACGATCCGCAAGGCGGTCTCACGTGGCTCGAAAATACCAAGCGCGCCGTGACTGAGCTAGCCTCTCGTAGCTGGATCTCAATCGACAATCAGGCTCCGATCATTAACGGCATCAACAACGATCCCGATGCGCTTCGAATTATGCAGCGTGAGCTTCGCCGCAATCGCGTCGAAAATCACTATTTCTTCTGTGGGCGCGACATTGTGGGCCACAAGGCTTTCAACGTGCCGATCGAGGAAGCCTGGAGAATCTTAAATGAATCGCAAAAAGGATTGTCCGGCGTTGAAGGCCATGCTCGCCTTTCGATTACGCATTACAAGGGGAAGACCGAGGTTGTCGCGGTAACCAACGCGCCTATTTCGGGCGTACCGGGCAGCGAAAAAGGCGTGATCATCTTCAAGCTTTTGCGAAGCGCAAAGGACGCCCCTTTCAAAGGCAAAGTGGCTATCGCGGGCCGCAATCCAAGCGCCATCTGGTTCAACGGATATACCGACCGAGTCATTTTCGATGAGTTGGGACTGTTTGACGAGTATATCGCCCTTGAACGAGCCGCGCCGGCCGCCAATAACTCTCTGGCCGTTGCGTGATCAAGTAGCCACGATTGCCGGCGATGAATGAAGTCTCCGCATGACGTTCGTAGTTGGTGAAAACTGTATCAGGTGCAAACATACCGATTGCGTAGCCGTGTGTCCTGTCGATTGCTTTTATGAGGGCCCCAATTTCCTGGTCATTCATCCTGATGAATGCATCGATTGTGCCCTTTGCGTTCCCGTGTGCCCGGAGAAGGCGATCTACCGAGACACCAACGTTCCAGAACACGAAATCGCGTTTTTAGACCTTAATAGGGAACTCGCCGAACTGTGGCAACCGATTCTAAAGAAGAAGCCGGCGCCACCCGATGCGGCCAGCTGGAGTGGTGTCGCGGGAAAGCTCAAGTACCTGGAGCGATGACGACGATGTATCACCGACATAACTGGCAGGATCTCGGATGAGCAAGTCCGCTGACCTTTTCCAACGAGCACTCGCCGTACTTCCGGGTGGAGTAAGCCGCGATACGGTGCTACGTGTCCCGCACCCGATTTACGCAGAACGCGCATCCGGGTGCATCGTTACGGATGTCGATGGACGAAAGTACATCGATTTCGTGAACAACATGGCATCGCTTATTCACGGTCACGCGTTTCCGCCAATCGTCGAAGCTGTCTCAAAGCAGTTGAGCGCCGGTACAGGCTTTACTTTCGGCAGCGTCGCTGAGGTCCTTTTTGCTGAGCACATGTGTGCACGATCTACCTCCTTCGAGAAGATCCGATTTATGAACTCCGGTACGGAAGCGGTGATGGCCATGGTCAAGGCCGCGAGGGCGTATACCGGCCGTCCAAAGATAGCCAAGGTTGAGGGCGCCTATCATGGCGCCTACGACTACGTCGAAGTGAGCCAGAATTGTGGGCCCGAGAGCTGGGGACCGAGAAATCAACCGGCATCGATTCCGCTCGCGGCGGGAACTCCTAAGGGTGTTCCAGAGGACGTTGTGGTTATTCCGTTCAACGACGCGGCACTAGCGGTTCGCATCCTCGAGCAGCACGGCACTTCCATCGCGGGGGTGCTTATCGACCCCATTCCCCACCGTGTCGGGTTGATCCCTGCGGATGAAGCCTATGTGATGCAACTGCGCGATTGGGCAAGAGCGAACGGCTCTCTCCTGTTATTCGACGAGGTCATCACCTTTCGGACCGAGATAGGGGGCGCGCAGTTGCGCTATAACGTCCGACCGGACCTCACCTCCTTGGGAAAGGCAATAGGTGGCGGTTTCCCGGTCGGCGCGGTCGCCGGCCGTGAAGAGGTCATGGCGGTCTTCATTGCGGAGAATGGCTACGCGCGATTGCCGCAGTCCGGGACGTTTTCGGCGAATCCGGTGACAATGACCGCGGGGTTGGTGGCCATGCAGCATTATGGTCACGATGCCGTACGGAGGCTCAATCAACTGGGAGATCTGACACGCTCACTGCTGGTGCAAGTTATTCAACAATCCGGAGTGGCCGCCAGCGTGACTGGTGCAGGCTCGATGTTTCGAATACATCTCTCACCAACTCCGCCGGTGAGCTATCGGGACACATATCTCGATGCGGCCGGCAAGAAGCGACTGACTCTGCTTGTGAATGGTCTGCTTGACCAAGGAATTATGGTCGCTAATACCGCCACCGGAATGCTATCGACTGTGATGGGCGAGCGAGAGATCGCGCAACTCGGCGAGGGCTTGCTGAAGAGCCTGCGTGCACTCCCGGCGGCTTGATAGAGTACTGCAACCTGGAGCCGGTTTGGCCTCTGTGAACGTTCCGCAGACCTGGCCATCCTTCACGCTCTCCTGGACACTACGTCATGTCTACGCCTTGCATCATATCTGTCGCAATTACCGGATCGTTGCCTCGGAAGACGGACAACCCTGCCGTTCCCATCAGTGCCGCAGAACAAATAGCATCCACGCACGAGGCTTTTGAGGCTGGCGCCACGTTGGTCCACCTTCACGTACGAAATGACGATGGGTCGCCGTCGTCGGCGCCCGAACGCTTCGCCGCAGTCCTCGACGGGATCCGTAAATGCTGTCCCGGCATCATCACACAGGTGTCGACGGGCGGTCGTTCAGGAGCCGGCCGAGAGCGGGGCGGCATGTTGTCGCTGCGTCCGGACATGGCCTCACTAGCCACGGGCTCTGTAAACTTTCCCACAGGTGTGTATGACAATTCGCCTGATTTGGTTGCTTGGCTCGCGAGCGAAATGATTCGCTATAACGTTAAGCCAGAGGTTGAGTGCTTTGACCTGTCGATGCTCTTCAATGCTGTGAATCTGATGAAGGCCCAGAAGATTCGTGGTCCGCTCCACGTGCAGTTCGTGATGGGTGTCGCAAATGCGATTCCTGTCGACCGTGAAGTTTTCCAATTTTATTTGACGACACTGCGGCGGCTTGCGCCCGATGCGACCTGGATCGGAGCAGGGATTGGCAGGGGGCAGATCCAACTGGCCCATTGGTCGCTCGAATCGGGCGGTCATTGCCGGACGGGCCTCGAGGACAACATCAGGCTTAACCGCGAGACCCTGGCACCATCGAATGCGGCATTGGTTCGTCAAATTGTTGAACTATGCGGCCAATATTATCGCCATCCGGCCACAGTGGCTGAAGCGCGAATGCTATTGGCACTTCCTGCTGCGAATGCTTAGGAATATCACGCGGACAATCCAGACTATAGGGATTTCAGCAGCCAATCACGGAAGCTCACAACCACCGGAAGATGCGCCTTGGATTCCGGGTAGACGAGCCAGTAGGAAGAATCCGTGCGCAGGCCGACAGAGGCAGCTTCCACCAAATCTCCGTTGATCAGTTCCTTTTCCACAAGGAACCGAGGCAATAGCGCAGCTCCAATTCCAGCGACGGCTGCCTGAATCATCATGTAGAAGTGATCGAACCGAGGGCCGCAAAGCGCATTCGCACTTGGCAAACCCAGCTGTGAGAACAGTTGGAACCATGCAAGGGGCCGTGTCGTATGCTGCAGTAACGGCAAGCTCGCGAGCTCCTGGTCGTTACCGACATTGCGAACTAACGATGGAGAACAAACAGGCACAGCTACCTCGTCCATCAGCATATGACACACGGCTGCAGGCCACACGTTGGACCCGAAATGTATTGCGACGTCGGCGTCGCTCTTTTCAAAGGAAAATTGTTCAATATAGGTCTTAATAGTGAGCTGGAGCGTGGGTTCGGATCCGAGATATTCACTCAGTCGCGGCACCAGCCACCGGGATCCAAAGGTCGGAAGTACTGCTATCGTAAGACTCGACTCCTTGTTCCCATATCCCATGAGCTGCATAGTCTTAGATTCAGCTTGCTCGAGCAGCGCGCGCACCGACGCTGCATACTCGACGCCCACCGGCGTGAGCGTCAGGCCGCCGTTTGATCGATGAAACAGCTTGCGGCTTATATGCTCCTCGAGCTGCCGGATCTGGCGACTGATCGCGCTCTGGGTCACGCTTAAGTCGCTCGCTGCCTTAGTGAAGCTTAGACGTCGCGCGGCGGCGTCGAAGAACTGCAGCGCCGTCAACGAAGGCAGCAGCCTACGTGCTCGTGGTGGGGGAGATGCGGACAAGTGTCCTCCTGGCTTGTAATGACCGGCCCGTTTCTTCTGGTCCAGGTTTGAAGTCTGTTCAAGCCGCCTGTTGAGTCTCTCTGATTCGGCTTATCATCGTCAATTGCAGAATTTCCTCGGTTGGGGACCACCCGATTTCCTCTGATGTGTTCGACGCTCCCCCGCATTTGAATAGCAGGAGTGAGTAAAAGGGTGCTGTCAGTGTAGCTCCAAGCTTTCTCCCTTTCGGGGCAGAATTGCCCTCGAACTGAGGAATACCAATGCAGCCAATCTCCTTCAAGCGTTACAGGTTTCCGCCGGATGTCATCCGGCTGGCCGTTTGGCTCTACTTCCGGTTCACCCTCAGCTTCCGGGATGTCGAGGAGCTGCTGGCGCAGCGCGGCATCGAGGCCAGCGATGAGACAGTTCGCTGTTGGGCCCTGAAATTCGGCCAAGCCTTCGCACAGAACCTACGACGATCCAGACCCAAGCCGACCGGTCGCTGGCACCTGGATGAGATGGTCGTGAAGATCCGCGGTAAGCACATGTGGCTGTGGCGCGCGGTCGACGACGAAGGTGAGGTCCTGGACATGCTTGTTCAGAAGCGCCGCCATACCGGTGCCGCTGTGCGATTGCTCAGGAAATTGCTGAAGCGAAACCGCATTCATCCTGAGAGTTTCGCCACCGACAAACTGGCTTCGTACCGAGCGGCGTTCCGGGAGCTTCACTATAGCGATCAACACCGACCGGGACGCATGCTCGACAACAATCGAGCGGAGAACTCGCATCTGGTCATTCGACCACGGGAGCGAAAACAACAGAGGTTCAAGTCTCAACGTTCAGCGCAAAGGTTTCTCGCAACTCATGCCGCCGTCTACAACAACTTCAACGTTCAAAGACACCTGATCCGCCGATCGACCCTTCGCCTCCTTCGAGCCGAAGCCGATCGCACCTGGGAAACGGCGACCGCAGCCGCCTGAGCGATCGCTCCCTCCCCGCTCATTGCGCCTCTAGCGACTTAACCTGACAATACCCTCCAGACCCTTTGTGGCCGCAGGGAAAGCTCACATGCCATTCCTTCGACATTTCGGAATCACTGTACTCCTCGCCGTTGCGTGCACCGCTGTCTATACGGCGGGTGGGCAGGCTGCGGATTGCTCAGGGCAGTTACCAAGCGATACGCCCGAGACATTCACGCCGAAGGTCGATGCATTTGACTACGTGAAGCAGGAAGTCATGATCCCGATGCGGGACGGGGTGAAACTCAAGACGTTCGTCCTGATACCCAAAGGTGCCAGCGGCGCGCCGATCCTGCTCGCCCGTACGCCCTACGACGCGTCCGATAGCGTCAAGCGGTTCAACAGCCCGCACCTTGCGGCTGCCGTCCCACAGATGTTCGACACGGCCGTGGCGGCGGGTTACATCGTCGTCGTCCAGGACGTGCGCGGAAAGTATGGGTCCGAGGGCGACTATGTCATGGGCCGCCCGCTCCGCGGCCCGCTCAACCCGACCGCCGTCGATCACGCGACGGACACCTACGACACCATCGACTGGCTGGTCAAACATGTCCCGGAATCGAACGGGCGGGTGGGCGTGATCGGAGGATCGTATGGCGGCTTCACGGCCGTGATGGCCACGGTTCGCCCGCACCCCGCGCTGAAAGTCTCCGTTCCCTTCGCGCCGATGGTGGACGGCTGGATCGGGGACGACTGGTTTCACAATGGCGCCTTCCGCCAGAACTACAGTCTCTCGTATTTATACGACCAGGAGGCTACGCGCAGCGGGGGCGAGACCTGGTGGTCCGGCACCCGGGACACCTATGACGAGTATCTGCGCCTGGGATCAGCCGGAGCGGTGGCCGCCTCGCGTGGGATGGAGCAGCTCGGCTTCTGGCGGGCGCTTGCCGCGCATCCCGCGTACGACTCGTTCTGGCGGGACCAGGCTGTCGACAAGTTGCTGGCGAAGGAACCGCTCAAGGTGCCGATGCTGATCGTGAGCGGATTGTTCGATCAGGAAGACATCTATGGCGGGCCTGCACTGTACAAGGCGCTTGCCGGCAAAGATCCTCACGGCGAAATGGTCCACCTGGTGCTCGGACCCTGGAACCACGGCCAGGGGCGGCGCGAAGGGCGTGGCATCGGCCCGATACAATTCGAGGGCGACACCGCGCTTTGGTTCCGGCGCGAAGTGATGCAGCCGTTCCTGGATTACTACCTCAAGGATGCGCCGCGACCCGAGACGCCACGTGTGCTGGTCTACGAGACCGGCGTCAACCAGTGGCGCCAATACGACGCGTGGCCGCGCTCCTGTGCGGAGGGGTGCGCCGAGAAATCGCGCGAGTTGTATCTGCAGGCGGGAGGGCGCCTTGGATTCGAGCGGCCCGTATCGGGCGGCGCGGAATTCGACGAATTCGTTTCCGATCCGGCGAAGCCCGTGCCGTATCGCCAGCGCCCGACGTTCGAGCCGTACGCTGCGGATTCAACCTGGGACGAATGGCTGGTCGACGACCAACGTCATGCGGCCTCACGGCCCGACGTACTGGTGTACGAAACCGGGCCGCTGGTGCAGACGCTGCGCGTGGCTGGCGAACCCATCGCCCAGCTCTCCGCTTCCACGAGCGGCAGCGATACGGACTGGATCGTGAAGGTGATTGACGTCTGGCCTGATGAAGTACCGGACCATCCGGTACTGGGCGGTTATCAGCAGATGCTGTCCGCCGACATCCTGCGGAGCCGCTATCGTCAGGATCCCGCGCAGCCGATGCCGATCAAGTCCAACGAGGTGTTGTCGTACACCTTGCGCCTGCCGAACGTGCATCACTCGTTCCTGCCTGGCCACCGGGTCATGGTGCAGGTCCAGTCGACCTGGTTCCCTCTCTACGATCGCAATCCACAGACGTTCGTGCCCAACATCATGTTTGCGAAGCCGGGTGATTTCGTTAGGGCAACAAACCGCATCTGGCACACGCCGACTAACGCAAGCTTGATTGAACTTCCTGTGATCGTGGACTTCCCCCAGTATTTAGGACACCACCGAGCCTCGTTGTGAGGCCCGTTCAAAGGCCTCGGGACTGACCCCTCCGAGATGGCTGTGCCGACGGGTCCGGTTGTAGAAGACCTCGATGTAGTCGAACACATCCGCCTTGGCGAGATCACGGGTTTTGTAGATTCGTTTCTTGACGCGTTCCTTTTTCAGACTGCTGAAGAACGACTCGGCTACGGCATTGTCCCAGCAGTTCCCGCGACGACTCATACTCGGCTCGAGATTGTTCGCCTGGCAAAAGCGCAGCCAGTCGTCACTGCCGTACTGGGAACCCTGATCCGAGTGCACGAGCACCCGCTGCTGCGGCTTGCGGCGCCAGACCGCCATCACGATGGCATCGAGCACGAGCTCGCGCGCAAGCGTCGGCTTCATCGACCAGCCGACGATGTTACGAGCATAAAGATCCATCACGACCGCCAGATACAGCCAGCCCTGCCAAGTGCGGATGTAGGTGATGTCGGTGACCCACACCCGATCCGGGCGGTCGACCGTGAACTCGCGCTGTAATTTGTTGGGCGCGATGATCGACGGCCTGCCAGCGATCCGCCGGGGTGCCCGATAGCCGCGAAGTGCCTTTATTTTCCGCTCCCGCATGATGCGCGCCACGCGATGCTTGCCACAGCGCTCACCAGCCTCCCGCAGATCCAGGAACACCCTGGGTGAGCCGTACACGCCGCCGCTTGCGGCATAGGAATCGCGGATCAGAGTCAACAAGCGCTGATCCTCCAAGGCTCGATCCGACAGCGGCTTGTGCAGCCAGGCATAGAAGCCACTGCGCGGCACCTGCAACACGCGGCACATTGTCCGCACGCGGTAGTCACTTTGATGCTCGTTGATGAACTGGTACTTTACTCGGGCTGGGCGGCAAAGTACCTGGCGGCCTTTTTTAGGATGTCGCGCTCCTCTTCCGTACGTCGCAGTTGCGCGCGCAATTTGAGGACCTCGCTCTTCGCTTCAACCAGCTCGGCGGTGTTCTGCTCTTTCTTATCCGGCTCTACCGCCTTGACCCACTTGTACAGACTGTTCGTCGAGACCCCAAGTCGCTCTGCGACTTCCGTGACTTTGTAGCCGCGCTCGACGATCTGGCGAACCGCCTCGTCCTTGAACTCCGGCGGGAAACGTTGACTGCTCATATGAATCCTCCTAGGCTCAAATGGTAGCCCGGAGATGTCCTACGTACCGTGGGAAGTCCACCTCCTAATCTCGGTGTCAGGAAAATCGGGGGAAACCCAAGACTCCACCGGCGGCTGTGGCCTCGGTAAGAACGTCTCGGGATGCACGCGGCCCAGGCTGTCGTGGGGCCGTTACTCGCTATTTTCGCGCATCTAGGACAGCGCGAGCCAAAACTGTTAGCTGAGCCTATTAGCTAAGAATCGGGACGAGTCCCGGAAGCGATTGAAGAGAAGTGGTGGCCAGGGGTGGAATTGAACCACCGACACGCGGATTTTCAGTGAACAGGTTTCACGATCCAGCATCACCTGGGATAACCCAAGAGCACGTATTGCTCCAGATTTTGACTACGGTAGGTGCTCTTGAGTCGCGATTGGTGGTCCTGGTTTTGGCACCAAAGTGGGCACCTGCGAAGAGATTACGTACGATCGAGCATCGCTGACCAGAGAACATTGCACTTTCGTTCACATATCGAGCATCACATTGAAACCGCCGTAGATCATGCGTTTGCCGTCGAAGGGCATCGGCGTTTTGCCTGGCTGCATACGTGGATCAGCCATGATTTTCTTCCATGCCTTGTTCCGTACGGCACGTGACGGCCAGAAGATCCACGAAAACACAACGGCTTCATTTCTCTTGCACTTGACTGCCATCGGGAACGAAGTCAGCTTGCCCGGTGGTACATCGTCGCCCCAGCATTCCACCATTCTTTCTGCGCCGTATTCCTTGAACAAGGGTGCCATCTTTCTCTCGTGCCGCAGAAATTTCTGTTTGTTGGCTGTCGGAACAGCCACAACAAATCCGTCGACGTAAGCCATGCTTGTTCTCCCTTGTTCCTATTTGCGAAGCCTGAAACAGCCCGTTCTCTTGCTGCCGGTTTACCCGATTCGCGCGCCGATCCGGCCGGTGCCAGCCGCGTACGCATTCCGGCCTGCTTCTAAAAGCATAGTTCAAATCGACAGACTGTGGGCCCGGTATCGACCTTGTCTGGATGGTGGCCAGGGGTGGAATTGAACCACCGACACGCGGATTTTCAGAACCCGCCGACGATGACCCAAGCGAACCTACCAACGTGAATCCCGCGGTCTAGCTGGATATTTCAACGCGGTAGACGATGGCGGACGACCGTAGTTGATGCTGGGTTGGAAACAATCTGGAAACCGTCATCATCCCGACCTTCCTGAAAGCGCAGGTTCAAATCGGGGGCCCGATTTGGCAATTACTTGCTGCCCTCCCCCGCAGACGGCGACGGTAGCGCCCGATAAAAAGAAACCCCGGCGCGGGGCCGGGGTCTCCATGTCGCCTCAAGCGCGGGCGGACTCAAGTAAGTCAATTAACTTTGTACGTGTTCGTAAGCTTTGTGGTGTTCCCTGCCCTGTCGGTCGCGGGACCGCAATCGCGCGCGCTGCTGCAGTCGGTGGTCGATGTCGATCTCAGCACCGCGGCATTTCCGTTCATGTCGTTTCGCCAGGTCGACGTCGGCATGGTCCCTGCCCTGGTCGGCCGCGTCTCGTTCACCGGCGAACTGGGCTATGAAATCTGGGTCGCGCCCGAGTATCAGCGCGCTCTGTTAGATGTGCTGACCCAGGCCGGGCGCAAGCACGGACTGCGGCACTTTGGCGGCCGCGCGCTGCAAAGCCTGCGGCTCGAAAAGAGTTTCGGCACCTGGGCGCGTGAATACCGGCCGATCTATGGCGCGTTCGAAGCCGGACTCGACCGCTTCGTCGACCTGACCAAGCCGGCGTTCGTTGGCCGTGAAGCGGCAGCTCAGGAAAAGGCGCAGGGCGGCGCGCGACGGCTGATCACCCTGGCGATCGACGCACGCGATGCGGATGCCATTGGCGACGAGCCCATCTGGCACCGTGACCGCGTCGTCGGCTGGGTAACTTCCGGCGGCTATGGCCACACCGTGCAAGAATCCATTGCGATGGGCTATGTCGAGCGTGCAGTTGCCGGGGAAACCAGCGATTTCGCCGTGAAGCTGATCGGCGACAAGCGTCCGGCAATCAGGCTAACGGGCGCGGCGGTCGACCCGCAGGGCACGCGCATGCGCGCGTAGCTGCGTGCCGCGGCCGCAGCGTCACGCGGGCGGCAGCTGAAACAGATCCGCCGGCGGCCTGCTGAAAATCTGGCGCACCAGCGGCTCGAAGGTTTCCATGCCGTCGTGCTCAAAATCCGGGTCGAAGGAACTCTGGTCCCAGGCGGCGCAGAAGTGTGCGCAGGCATGAAACCAGGGATGCTCCTTGAATCTGTTCCGCGCATAACGATCGCCGCCGCGATGATGCGCGTAGTAATGACTCTGGAACAGTCCGTGCTGCTCAACGATCCAGCTTACTTCGGCGCGCACGTAGGGCCGCAGGATCGCGGCCGCGACCTCCGCATGATTGTAGGGCGCGAGCTCATCGCCGATGTCATGCAGCAGCGCAGCGACGATCAGCTCGTCGTCGGCGCCGTCGCGGCGCGCGCGGGTAGCCGCCTGCAGCGAATGCGTGAGCCGGCTGACAGGATAGCCCTGCAGCGAAGACCCCAGCTTGTTGAGCGCCTCGAGAACCCGGTCCGCCAAGCCTAACGCATAGCTCTTTTCATAGCCGTCCAGCAGTTCGTAATCCGCTTTGGTGCCATCCTTCATCTGGCGAAAACTGACCATTTGTTGCATGCGCAGCACCTCGATACGGCCTCAGCAGGGATCTGCCAAAATACACCGATGAACAGCGGATAGTACGGATAAAAGGCCGGCGCTCTCAACCGGTCGCCGCCACCGAGATGATGCGGCATCGCTCGAGCCCCAGCAGGACGTCGCGATTGAATGGGACGTAGTCCGTCACGATGGCGTCGGCATCGCGGCAGGCGGCGATCAGTGCGCCTTGATCGCCGCGATAGATGAATTGTTCGATGCGCGCCGCCGCGGGCAGATGCTCTCGTTCGATCGACAGATCGCGGCCGGCCGCCTCGGGCATCTCGGCAAATACGATGTTCATTCGGACTGCTTGTGCCAGGCCGACACATTCAAAGATCATAACGAGACCATTTCGTGGTTGCTAACAGCGACCCACGTCGTCAAATGCACCTACCATTGCCGCGGTAGCGACGGTGATGAGGATGTAGTAGTAACTCATACTGAGTGGTATTGGCCGCGCGCATCCACAATCGATGACGTCGGTAACGAAGGACTGTGCTGGGGAGCGATGGAGGGCAGCTACCGGTTCAGCGTTGACCGCAATAGAGACATTTACGAACCCGCCGGATATGCAGATTTTGATCCGAGAAAGTCCGACTTTCCCACGTTAAGAAAATGGGGAGATAAGAACTGTGGATGCGCAAACTAGATTCGCATTGGTGTTGCTGTCAATTGGCGTGTCGTCCTGCAGCGATCGAGAATTCCTTGCCGAATTTGCAAGCACAACGCAGAAAGACACATATGTACAGCAACTCGAAGCTCGGCATATTGAGTATCGTGTCGACAACGGAGGCCGGATAGTTTGCGAGAGACCGATGGTTGAGCAGTGTAAAGCGCTGTACCGCGACATAACAGGGCAGGCTGCGCCATGACGCTCGGCGGATCGCTGTGAGGTGACCAGGGTTTTGTAGGCACCTTCGTGCCGTGATATTGGGACGGAACGGAGGTTGCGATGGGCGGGAAGAAAGTGGTGGCCAGGGGTGGAATTGAACCACCGACACGCGGATTTTCAGAGCGGCGCGATCCTCTGTGAGTATCAATCGGCATCATCGAACATCAGCGGCAGTGGAGTCCCCGGCCTAAGCGAGGGCCACTCGATCGTACCTGATGACACCCGACTTGTAGCAGGTCTGTAGCAAACGGCGCAGGTTCGACCGGCGGCAGATATCGGCCCGCTCAATCGCCCCCCTTTCCGGTTCATAGCAGGCTCGACTGCAGCGGCGACGCCCGCGCCCCGAGTGGCAGCTCGGGCTGATACTGCTCAGGCGCGGTGCGCTCGAGGGCTGCCGGAAGGAAAGCTGGCGGACAGGTCACATCGATATGCTCCCAGTGTCATGCAGTCCGGCGCACAGCTTCCTTGAGGGTCCGGAATGGCGGTGGTCGGTTCCGAGGTCGGATCGATCAGTCAGTCCGCGCGAAGTCTGGCGACCATGCTCTGATACGACTTGGGGTAAGAGCCTTCCGTCGTGGCCCAGCTTGCTGCAAAGCCTGGTTTGCTCAGCTCATCGCGCAATCCGTTCTCGTAGGCCTGCCAGACCTCATCGTCGATCAGCCCCTGTTCGTGTTGCTTGTAGGCACTATAGAAAAGCGACATGTAGCTTTGCACCAGCATGTCGAACTTGAACCGGGCCTCCGGCGTCAGGCCGTCGCGGTCCCTGGACCCTGTGGTGTAGACCGAAGCATTCTCGGCCATCAGCGCGTAGACCGATAATTCAAAAGTCATCAGGGACTGGACTGTCGAACCTTCGATGGCCAGAGCATTGCGCCGGACTTCATGGATCAGGAAGTAGACCGAGATGAAGCCGCCAATCACGCCAAGGACGGTGGATACCGCGCCGATAATTTCCCAGTTCATCGCATGCCCCATTCCAAAACTTCACTCTCCCAAGGTGGCAAGCCAGTCCAGCGGATAGGAAATTCAATCCCCCCTGTCCGACCGATCCGTGTTCGCGTAACCGGCCTGATGGTGAGCGCGAGCCTAGCGTCGAGCGGGCGTGTAGCAGGACTGTAGCAGGCCGCTTGTGGCACACGCCGGGCGTATGCCCAACATCGTTCCGAGAGCCTGGAAAACGGCATGGAGATGGTGGCCAGGGGTGGAATTGAACCACCGACACGCAGATTTTCAGATCGAAAGTCGGCCGATCACCCCACTCCATACACCCTACTGCGGCAACTTCACCTCGAACCTGATCGCCGCGAGCTGCTCGGGGGCCATGCCATGTTTGCGCAGAAATGGCAGCCAGCGCGGATCCGAATGAATTTTCCTCAACATCGGGTGGCCGGCTACCGCAACCAGGTAAAGGTCATGGTACGCAGCCGCTTTGTCCAACCATTCGAAGGCGCGATCGGCTTCGCCGCGATAAGCGTAGGCATACGCGATCATGAATGGATATTCCTTTGAATACTTCTGGATCGACTCTGTGAGCGCAGCGTCAGATTCTATCTCTTGGCCGAGCGCGTAATGAGCCATGGTCAGCCCGACAAGGCGATAGCCGGGGAGAACCTCCTGCTGCATTTCTCTCAACGCCGCCTGGGTATCGCCCTTCGCCAGCAACACCTCGCCCATACTTTCATGCGCGTCGATATAACTCGGGCTCAAATTCAGAACCATGCGCCACGCAGCGAGGGCGTCGTCGAGACGGCCGGCGTAGAAATACGCGGAACCTAAAGCTTCATAGCCCATTGGGTTTATGGGGTCGAGGCCGACTTCGTACTTTCCGATTGCGATGGCCTCATCGAGCCTTGCGAGACGACGAATCAGTGAACTGGCCTCCACTAAGACGTCGGGATTGGTCGGTTCCAATGCAAGTGCATCTGACCTGCGGGTCGATTTTCGGTCCAGTTGATACTTTGGGACAATGGCCCTTC
>CAYYQQ010000003.1:0-21921 GCA_964473595.1 uncultured Steroidobacteraceae bacterium
CGAACATGGCCCTATTCTGCGACACCGCTTCCGGCCCCGTAAACAATGTATCCCGTCCCCGGGCTTCCGGACTCTTGCCTGGTCCTCATTTTTTCACGGCCAGGCGGCGGTATTCACGGTCGAGCCCGGCCACCATTTCGACAAGTCCCGCGCGATCCCCGTCATTTGCGATGACGTCATCGGCCACGGCCAGCCGCTCGGCGCGCGTGGCCTGCGCAGCGAGCGCGCGGGCGGCGTTTTCCCGGGTTTCACCGTCGCGGCGCATCAGGCGTTCGATCTGCTGCTCCTCCGGGCAGTCCACGACCAGCACCCGGTCCACCAGTCCCCGGCGGGCCCCCTCGACCAGCAGCGGGATTACCAGGACCTGGTACGGGCCGGGCGCGCTATCGGCCTGACGGATCAGCTCCGAGATGATCGCCGGGTGCAGGATTCCCTCGACCCTGCCGCGTGTCACCGCGTCCCTGAAAATGCGTTCCCGCAGGCGCTGGCGATCGAGACTGCCGTCCGTACCGAGGATTCCGCGCCCGAGCGCCTGGGTGAGCGCCGCAAGCGCCGGCCGGCCAGGCATGACGATCTCCCGGGCGATCCGGTCCGTGTCGATGACCGTGGCGCCGAATTCGGTGAAAAGATCCGCGATGGTGGTCTTGCCGCTCGCGATACCGCCGGTGAGCCCGATGCGAAGCATCCGGGCCGTCCTCAGCGCAGCCCCGCGACGCCCAGGTAGCGCTCGACGATGAGCGGACCCCAGAGCATCGCGATCCAGCCTGCGCCCGCAAGATAGGGCCCGAAGGGGATCGGCACGTTGCGCCCATGGCGCCTCATCACGATTAGCGTGAGGCCGACCGCGGTGCCGACGACGGCCGACAGCAGCAGCACCAGCGGCAGCATCTGCCAGCCGAGCCAGGCCCCGATCGCGGCGAGCAGCTTGAAGTCTCCGTAGCCCATGCCTTCTTTGCCCGTGACAAGCCGGAAGAGATGGAACACGGCCCACAGGATCAGGTATCCGGCGGCAGCGCCGATCAAGGCGTCGCGCGGTGAGGTCATGCCGGCGGTTGGCGACAGGCTCGCGAGCAGGCCGATCCACAGCAGTGGCAGCGTCAGGACATCAGGCAGCAGCTGCCGGTCCACATCAATGCCTGCCAACGCTATGAGGTACCAGCTGAAAATGAGCGCGAGCGCCGCCTGACAACCGAAGCCATAGTGCCAGGCGACCACGCCGCTCAGGATGGCCGTCGCGAGTTCGACCAGCGGGTAGCGCAACGAAATCGGCGCATTGCAGGATGCACAACGGCCGCGCAGCGCCAGATAGCTCAGCACCGGGATGTTGTGGATCGCGCGGATCTGCGCGCAACAGGACGGGCAACGCGAGCGCGGCCGGACCAGGCTGACCGGCTCGCCCTCGGGCGCAGCAGGATGACTCGTGATCTCCGCGCATTGCGCGCGCCATTGCCGCTCCAGCATCAGCGGCAGGCGGTGGATCACGACATTCAGGAAGCTGCCGATTGCGAGACCGAAGAACGCCGCGACGGCCGCGAATACGGCCGGGTTTGCCGCCAGCATGGCCCAGGGCTCCGGCAGCCCGGTCAGATCACGGCGCCCAGCTTGAAGATCGGCAGGTACATCGCAATGACGAGACCGCCGACCAGCACGCCGAGAATTGCCATGATGAGCGGCTCGAGCAAGGCAGACAGGCCGTCGACGGCGGAGTCGACCTCGAGCTCGTAGAAGTCCGCGACCTTGGCGGCCATCTCGTCGAGCGAACCGGATTCCTCGCCGACCGCAATCATCTGCACGACCATGTTCGGGAAAAGCCCGGTGTTCTCCATCGCGCGTTGCAGGCGCTGTCCGGTGGCGACCTCGTCGCGCATGTGCAGGACCGCCTGCTCGTAGACGATGTTGCCGGTCGCGCCGGCGACCGATTCCATCGCTTCAACCAGCGGCACACCGGCCGAAAACATGGTGGACAATGTGCGCGCATAGCGTGCGATTGCTGCCTTGACCAGGATCGGGCCGAGCACGGGCAGCTTCAGCATCATTCGATCCAGCACGTGGCGCATCGCCCGCGAGCGCTTCTTGAAGTAAGCGAATGTGAACACGCCGGCGCCGAACAGGATGCCCATCCACCAGCCCTGGTTCTGCACGAACCGCGAGATTCCGATGACCATGCGCGTGAAGGCGGGCAAGTCCGCTCCAAAGCCCTTGAACAGCTCTTCGAACTGCGGGATCACGAACAGCAACAGGATCAGCGTCACGATCACAGCGACCCCGAGCACTGCAGCCGGGTAGAACAGCGCTTTCTTGATCTTCTTCTTGAGCGCTTCAGTCTTTTCCTTGTAGGTCGCAACCTTGTCCAGCAAGGCTTCGAGCGCGCCTGCCTGCTCGCCGGCCTCGACCAGATTCACGTACAGGTCGTCGAAATAAAGCGGATGCTTGCCAAGCGACTCATGCAGCGAACTGCCGCCCTCGATGTTGGCCTTGATGTCGAGGATCAGCTTCTGCATTGCCGGCTTATCATGGCCGACGCCGACAATCTCGAAGGCCTGTACCAGCGGAATACCCGACTTGAGCATGGTCGAGAGCTGGCGGCTGAAGACCGCGATGTCCATCGGGCTGATGCTGCCGCCAGCCCGGAACAGGCTCTGCTGCTTCCTGATCTTGACCGGAACGATGTTCTGGCGGCGCAGGTCCGCACGAACCTCGTTCTCGTTCCTGGCCAGCACGCGGCCACGGACCTTGTTGCCCTTACGATCCTTGCCTTCCCAGGAATAGGGGATGTCTTTGGCTGCGGTTGCGGTCTGCGCCATGGTTTCGGTCGTCCTCTACCCTGAGTCCTGAATGGTAACGCCCGGCCCGATCATTCAACTGTGACGCGGTTGACTTCTTCAAGGCTGGTCAGCCCGTCCATGACCTTTTTGAGACCCGCGGTCCGGAGATTCCAGACCCCGTCCTTGTGGGCCTGGTCGCGGATATGGGGGGCACTGCCGCCCTCCAGGATGATCCGGCCAATCGCCTCGGTCACCGGCAGCACCTCGTAAATACCGACCCGGCCCTTGTAGCCGTCCGTGCACTGGCTGCAGCCGACCGCCTTGTGGATCTTGAGGTCGCCACGCTTGACCAGGTCTTCACCGAAGCCTTCCTTCAACAGCGCCTCGGCCGGCAGGGTCAGCGAAGTCTTGCAATTCGGGCACAGCCGCCGCGCCAGGCGTTGCGCGATGATCAGGCTGACCGAGGTCGCGATTGCATAGGGCTTGACCCCCATGTCCACCAGGCGTGTCAGTGTCTGCGGCGCGTCATTCGTGTGCAGCGTCGATAGCACAAGGTGCCCTGTCTGCGCCGCCTTGATCGCAATCTCGGCGGTCTCGAGATCGCGGACCTCGCCGACCATGATGACGTCGGGGTCCTGGCGCAGGAAGGCGCGCAGCGCAGATGCGAAGGTCAGGCCCACCTTGGGGTTCACATTGACCTGATTGACGCCCGCCAGCACGATTTCCGCGGGGTCCTCGGCGGTCGAGATATTGGTGTCCTCGACATTCAGGATCGAGAGCCCGGTATACAACGAGACGGTCTTGCCGCTGCCGGTGGGGCCGGTCACGAGGATCATGCCTTGCGGCCGCGCAAGCGTCTTTAGATAGAGTTCCTTCTGGAATGGCTCGTAGCCCAGCGCGTCAATGCCCATCATCGCGGTGCTGGCGTCCAGGATGCGCAGCACGATCTTTTCGCCGAACAGCGTCGGGCAGCTGCTGACGCGGAAATCGATCGAACGGTTCTTGGAGAGCCGCATCTTGATGCGGCCGTCCTGCGGCACGCGCCGCTCGGCGATGTCGAGGCGCGACATCACCTTCAGGCGCGCTGCGAGCTTGGTCGCAAGCTGCACGGGCGGCTGCGCAATCTCGCGCAGCACGCCATCCACGCGCAGCCGGATGCGGTAGTACTTCTCGTAGGGCTCGAAATGGATGTCCGATGAGTTCTTGCGGATCGCATCCAGCATGATCTTGTTGACGAAGCGCACGATCGGCGCGTCTTCAACGTCGTCGCGGCCGATCTCGGATGCCGTCTCATCGTCTGGCGATACGTCGAGGTTCTCGAGATCGAAGTCGTCTTCGCCGAGCGAAGGCATTGATGTGTCGACCTGCTCGATCGCCTTCTGCACGGCGCGTTGCAGCTTGTCGTCTTCGACGATGACCGCTTCGATGGCGAGTCCGGTCTGGAACTTGATTTCGTCGACCGCGTGCAGGTTGGTGGGATCGGAGACTGCGACGTGCAGGCGCTTGCCGCGCTTGACGAGCGGAAGAATGCGGTGCCTGGAGAGCAGCTTGTCGTTGACCAGCCGGACTATCTCGAGATCGATGTTGACCGCGTCGAGGTCCAGCAGCGGGACGCCGAATTCCTGCGCGGCCGCGATCGCGATGTCGCGTGCCGCGGCCAGGTCGTGGGATACCAGCCAGCTGACCAGATGGACCTTGCGCTCGCGGGCGCTCGCGATGGCGTCGAGCATCGCGGCCTCGTCGATCAGGCCGTCCAGGACGAGGCGCTGCGGCAGGCCGCTGAGCACCGCCCGGATCGAACCCGTCATCGCAGTCGCGTTGTCATTCATCCGGTGAATCCATCCCTGGGATCCTGCATCCCGAACCCGGAATAATGTACCCCATGGGGGGGTGGCAGCAATTGTTAAATCGCCGCCGATGCTCCCATAACCCGGGCATCGGGCGGGTGACGGCGGTCACATTCGCGGCAGGTCGGTGACTGTCGGCAGTTCGCCCGGAAAGCGCGCTTGGAGCGCGTCCCACAGCCGGGCAGCCTCGGGTTCGGCCGCGGGATCCGGGCGGCCCTGGATGCGCCTTGGCAGCGGCGAGCGGCGGTCCGTGAACAGGTAGACGACCGAGCCGTTCGACGAGCCGGGGATTGCGGCCAGCAGCGAATCCCGCGACAGCGCCGCCCGCTGCTTCCTGGACATCAATTCCTGCAACCGGCTGCGCCGCAATTGCGCCCAGCCGGTTTCCGGCACAATTTCGTAATAGGCAGCGCCTTCGTGGATCAAACCCGAGTCGTCGTACTTGCCAGCCAGCACCCTCGGCGTGTTGAAGTCGGTTTCGGTGTAGCGGACGCGCGAGTCCAGCGTCGATGCTGATGCAGGATCGCTGAGGAACGGCAACAGCGAGATCCCATCGACACCCGTGGGAGCGGAACCGGTTGCAAATTCCTGCAGGGTCGGGCGCACATCTTCCAGCGACACGGGCCATGCATGCGTCGCCGGCACACCCGGCAGGCGTGCGCGGCCAAAGCCGCGCATCGCCAGCAGCGTGCTGTACTGGTGGGGGCTCAAGACGCTGGTGCCGTGTCCCCACAGCGAATTCCAGATCTCGATACCACTGCCGGTCTTGCGCAGCATCGAGTCGCTCGCGCCACCAAGGGCCTCGCCGTGATCCGAGAGCACGACGACGATGGCGTTCTCGAACACGCCCTTACGTTCGAGCACGCGCCACACTTCGCCGAACTGCCGGTCCACCTCCGCAATCGCGCGGCGATAGGCGGGGCGATACTCCTGCGGTGTCGTCGGTGCTGGCAGGCCGGCCCAGCTGTACGGCCAGTGCGACAGCGTCAGGTGAATGAAGAAAAATCCCGGCCGGTTCACGGCAAGCTCGCGATCGAGCCTGCCGACGAAGCTCCCAGGCTGGTAAGTCACGTATACCGCACGATTGGCGTAATTGCTCGGGAACAGCCAGGCGCCGGCGCGGGTCCCAGACAGCAAGTTGACCAGCGGCAGGTCACCGGCCTTGCCGAGCAGGAAATCCGATGCGCCAACCGGCGGCGTGATCAGCTGGTCGAAGCCGAAGGACTCGTCGAAATTCGCGAAGCGGACTTCATCGCTCGCATAGACGCTGTGATAGCCGCGCTCGTGCAGCACATCGGCCAGTGTCTCCCCTTCGTGCACGAGTTCGCGCGGCATCAGGTTGAATCGTGCATTGCTCGACACCGGATGACGTCCGGTCAGCACCGAGACCAGCGCCGGGTAGGTTCTTGCGAGCGGGCTGATCGTGTCGCTGAACCGGTGCGCGCCGTCCAGGAACGCGTCGATATGCGGTGTCAGGCGCTCAGCTGCGCGCGCGCCCGCCAGGTCGTCGCGCAGGGAATCGAGGCCGAGGATCACGACATGCGGCATCGCATAGGCCGATGCCAGTCGCGCGGCGACCGACACACCCTGGGACAGCAGGCCGCCGATCAGCAACAGCGCGGCGCAGGCGCATGCCAGCGTCAAGGCGCGCCGCGGCCAGGGCCGCCATACGCTTGCACGCGTCGCGAGCGCGATCACGAGTAAAAGCAGGGTGGCGAGCGCGACATGGACCGGCCGCAGGCCATGCCAGCCCGATTGCAGCCAGGAATCTTCCGGCGAAAAGCGCGACGCGGGATACCAGGTCGCGTTCGCCATCAGTGTGAGTGCCGCGAGTGCTACGAACCAGGCCAGGATCAGCCACAGTTGCCGGCCCGCGGCGAAAGCGGGTGCCGCGACGGCCGTCAGCCGCGCGAGCCCGAAAGCGAGCAGCGCGAACGCCAGGTGCAGCGCCACGAGCGCCAGCGCGAACCAGGCGAGGCGCCCGGTCAGCATGGGGCCGAATACCTGGCCATGCGTCACCGAGGCCGTCACCCAGTCGTCTGCGAAGGCCACCATCAGGTCGGCCAGAGTCCACCAGACGCAGAGCGTGAGAAAGCCTGCGCCGAGCAGCAGGGCGAGTGTCAGGCCAAGGGGCGTACTGGAGTCGCGCGAGATCTTGCGTTTCAAGGTGGCCGATTCTCAAATCCTGGCTGCGCAAAAAGCAAGGCCCCTGTTGCCAGGGGCCTTGCGCATACCCACAGTCTCAGGCATGCATCAAGCCAGTCCTAGGCACCGCCGAAGCCGGCACGGCACGAAGACGGCATGTACTTGTCGACCAGGTCGGTGCCATTCGCACCAGATGCGCCGCCGCCAGTCGGGGTATCATTTGTGGCGGAAGGATCGTCCGCGTTACCGCAGACCCACACGATGTCCTGATTGACGTTGACGAGTGGCCGGAACGACAGATACTTATCATTGATCGCCTGGTTCGCATCTTTGCCATAGTGGATGGTGATCGTGCCAGCGGCGACATCGACGCCCTGCACATAGCGGCCGGTCTTGCTCGTACCACCCGAGGTGAGGCCCAGCTCGGTCATCGTCGGCGGCCAGTCACCGACCTGCGCCGTGTATTCGGCAATCGACGCCTTGAGGTCACCCGCCAGCGTCATGCCTTCTGTCACCTGCGAACGAATCGTGTAGTCCTGATAGGCCGGGATCGCGATCGCGGCCAGGATGCCGATAATGGCGACCACGATCATCAGTTCGATGAGCGTGAAGCCCTTCTGAATAGTCTTCATTTGAGTCCTCTCCTTGAGTAACGGTAATGCGGCGCAATCGCGCCGTTGCGCCTTATCTATAAGCAAGGTTCGTGCCATCCTCAGATTGTCTCCGTAAGTTATTGTATTTGCATAAGATATAGCATTTCCGATGCGTGGCGAATCGGGGAATGGCGCAGGGACATGTGACGCCTGGCGTCACAAAGTGACGCCATTGGTCACTCAATGCCGAGTTTTTTGATGCGATAACGCAGGGCGCGGAAGCTGATGCCGAGCGCCTTGGCCGCGGCGGTCTTGTTGAAACGGTGCTGTTCCAGCGCCCGCAGGATCGTCAGGCGCTCGATGCCGGCCAGCTGCTCCTGAAGGGCCGCATTCTCACCCGTGTCGCCCGCTTCCGCGCTCGCGGCCGGTGTCGCGCGCAGTTCGATATCGCGCGCCCGGATCGTGGTGCCTTCGCAGAGCGTCAGTGCACGCTCGAGCACATTCTCGAGTTCGCGCACGTTGCCGGGATAACTGTGCCCGACCAGCAGGACCAGGGCCTCGTCCGACAATTCCGGTGCCGGGATGGCCATGCGCAGCGCGAGCCGCGCGATGATCGCAGCCGCGAGTTCCGGGATGTCGCCGAGGCGTTCGCGCAACGCCGGCACCCGCAACTCGATGACGTCGATGCGGTAGTAAAGGTCCTCACGAAAGTGGCCGTCCGCGACCAGCTCGCCCAGGTCGCGGTGGGTCGCGGAGAGGATGCGCACGTCCACGGGTTGCTCGTGCTGTTCGCCGATCGGCCGCGCGGTCTTTTCCTGGATCAGGCGCAGCAGCTTCACCTGCATCACGAAAGGCAGGTCGGCGACCTCGTCCAGGAACAGCGTGCCGCCTTCGGCGGCCTGCACCAGACCGGGCTTGTCGGCGACGGCGCCGGTGAAACTGCCCTTGCGGTGGCCAAAGAGCTCGCTCTCCATTAGTTCAGACGGAATTGCGCCACAACTGACGGGCACGAAGGGCTGGTCCTTGCGCGGCCCGCTTTCGTGGATCAGCCGGGCCACGAGCTCCTTGCCGGTGCCGGATTCGCCGGCAATGTGTACGGGCGCCTGGCTGCGCGAGACGCGCGCGATCAGCGTGCGAAGCTTCTGCATCGGTTCGGAATCGCCGAGCAGGCGCCGGCCGCTGTCGCTCTCGCGGCCGCGTTCGGAGAGCTTCAGCGCCTGGTTGACGAGCTTGCGCAGGTCCGGGACGTCGAGCGGCTTGCTGACAAAGTCGAAGGCACCGAGTTTCAGCGCCTTGACCGCCGCCTCAACATGTCCATGGGCCGTGATGACGGCGACGGGCAGGTCCGGCGCGTGGTCCTGGATCCACTCGACGAGCTCGAGTCCATCGCCATCGGGCAGGCGCAGGTCGGTCAGGCACAGCGAGTAGGGCTGACCGCCCTGAAGTTCGCGGCGCGCCGATTGCAGGTCGTGCACCGCCCTCGAGTCGATTCCCATGCGCGAAAGTGTCAGCGAAAGGAGTTCGCACAGATCGGGTTCGTCGTCGACGATCAAGGCCCTGGGATTTGGCATCACTTGTTACTCAGGACTGTTCCCAGCGCTGCGGGTCGGCGAACACGATCCGGAAGGTGCTGCCGCCGCCCTGGCGCGGCTCGTGGGCCAGCCTCGCACCGTTGCATTGCGTGAGTTCGCGCGCGATGAAAAGCCCGAGCCCGGTGCCGCTGGCGCGCGACGTGAAGAAGGGCTCGAAGACGCGGTCAACCAGCGAGGCGTCGATGCCGGGTCCGCGGTCCAGCACCTCGAGGAACGGGCGGTTGCTGCCGGCAAGGCGTCCGGCGCGAATTGCTACGCGGTCGCCCGGGCTCGCGACGGCGTAGCGGAACGCGTTCTCGCAGAGGTTCCACAGGATCTGGTGCAGGTGCGACGGATCGACACGTACTTCCATGTCGGGATCGAGCTGGTGCACCTCGAGCTGCTCGGCGGAGTGGCCGCCCGTCACGAGGAATTCCTGCGCGAAGTCCGTGAGCCACTCGCCAAGCGGCATGCGTTCCGGGCGAGTGGTCTCGCGCCGCGCGAGCTGCTGCACGTTGCCGATGATCGTGCTGACGCGCTCGGCATTGGCCTTGATGATCTCCGTCATGCGCCTGCCTGACTCGGAAAGTCTCGGATCTTCGGCCAGTAACTGCCCCGCATGGCTGATCGCCCCGACGGGATTCCTGATCTCGTGCGCGATGCTCGCCGAAAGGCGCCCGAGCGCGGCAAGGCGGGTCTGCTGGATGTGGTCATCGAGCGCGGTCAGGTCCTCCAGGAACACGAGCACCGGACCGGGCCGGGCCTGGCCGAGAGGGGCGAAATGCGGGCGGATTTCCCGCAGGCCGTCGGCCGCGAGCAGGTTGGCGCCGCTCGAATCGACGTCCGCGGGCCCCTGGCGCCACATCATCAGCAGGTACAGGAGCCGCGGCGAGACCTCACCAAGCAGCGCATCGGCGCGCGCGCCATTGCCGAGGATCTGGCGCGCCGATTCATTGATCAGGCGGATGCGATCTTGCTCGTCGACGACGACCAGGCTCTCGCGCAGCCGCTCGACGACGTACTGCGAGAGCTCCGCGAGGTTGGCGAGGTCGATGTCACGCTGGCGCACCAGCGCCTCGCTTTCGCGCAGGCGCCTGGCGAGCGGCGCCGCCGTGAGCGCCGCGATGAAGATGACGGCGCCGAGGAGTCCCGCCTGCATCAAGTCGGAAGCGGGTGCGAGGCCCGCGGCCAGGAGCACGAGCTGCTGCAGCAGGATCAGGAGCGCCGCGATGGCCGCGACGAATGCCACTGCGCGGTTCGACATCAGCAAACTGACCGCCGCGACCGGCATGATCAGCAGCAAGCCCATGCCGCTTGCGACACCGGCGCTGGTCGCGAGCAGCATAGTCACAGCCACGACGTCGAAAGCGATGTGGATGTAGGCCTGCATGCCCAGGCTGGGCCGGTGCCGCTTCAGGAGACCGATGCAGATCACGCCGGTCGCGAACCACGCGACCAGCGTAAAGAAATAGACGGAAGGAAATTCGGGGCCCTGCGAATGTGGCGGCGAGGCCAGCGCGACCAGCACCGACAGCACTGACGGGACCGACAGCCGGTAAATGTTCAGCAGGCCCAGCACGCGCCAGGCAAGCTCCGGATCGCCGGGCGTGCGTTCAATGTCCCCCGGACTTTTCACCGCGGCACTTTAGCACGCAGCACCGCAGGCGCCCCCGCGACGCGCTGCGATTGCGACGCGGTTCAAGGCTCCCGGTACAATGCCGTGATGAATCTGCATGAATACCAGTCGAAGCGGATCTTCGACGAATACGGCATCGCGGTGCCAAAGGGAAGGATCGCCGCGAGCGAGGCGGAAGCCGTCGCAGCGGCCCGAGAACTCGCAGGCTCCCTGTGGGTCGTCAAGGCTCAGGTGCATGCCGGCGGCCGCGGCAAGGCCGGCGGCGTCAAGCTTTGCCGGTCGGCGCGGGAAGTCGGCCGGGCCGCGGCGGCGATGCTGGGGCAGCGCCTGGTCACGAAGCAGACGGGTGCCGCCGGCCTGCCGATCAATCTGGTCTATGTCGAGTCCGGCAGTGCCATCGAGCGCGAGTTGTATCTCAGCCTGCTGCTGAACCGCGAGCGCGGGCGCATCGCCTTCGTTGCCTCGGCTTCAGGGGGCATGGACATCGAGGAAGTCGCCGCGCACCAGCCCGAGAAGATCCTGCGCGCCGACATCGATCCTGCGGCGGGCTTGCAGAGCTACCAGTGTCGCCGCATTGCGTTCAGTCTGGGCCTGGCAAGTAATCAAATTGCGGAATTCGAGCGCATCGCGCGCGCTCTCTACCGGCTCTACCTTGACCGCGACCTCAGCCTGATCGAGATCAATCCGCTGATCGTGACGAAGGACGGCCGGCTGGTTGCGCTCGATGCCAAGATCAGTGTCGAGGCGAATGCGCTCAACCGGCAGCCGGCACTCGTGCAACTGCGCGATCCCTCACAGGAAGACCCGATGGAGCGCGCGGCCTCCGAGCACGATCTCAACTACGTTTCGCTCGACGGCAACATCGCCTGCATGGTCAATGGCGCGGGCCTCGCGATGGCGACCATGGACCTGATCAAGCTGCATGGCGGCGCGCCGGCCAACTTCCTCGATGTCGGCGGTACGGCGACCGCCGAGCGCGTGACTGCGGCATTCCGCCTGATTCTTTCGAATGAACGCGTGCGCGCCGTGCTGGTGAATATTTTCGGCGGCATCGTGCGCTGCGACGTGATCGCGGAGGGCATCGTGCAGGCGGTCCAGCAGGTCGGTGTCACGGTGCCCGTGATCGTCCGGCTCGAAGGAACGAATGCCGAGCGCGCGCGCAAGATCCTGGCGACGAGCAAGCTCGCAATCACGCCGGCGAAGGACCTCACCGATGCGGCAACCAAGGCCGTGCGCTCTGCCTCCCGCGGGGCGTGCCGATGAGCATCCTCATCGGCCGCAAGAGTCGCGTGATCTGTCAGGGATTCACCGGCAAGCAGGGCACATTCCATTCCGGGCAGGCCATCGCCTATGGCACTGATCTGGTCGGTGGCGTGACGCCCGGCCGCGGCGGCGAGCGTCATCTCGATCGTCCCGTGTTCAACACCGTGCACGATGCGGTGGCGGCGACGGGCGCCGACGTCAGCATGATCTACGTGCCGGCGCCATTCGCGGCCGATGCGATCCTCGAGGCCGCCGACGCTGGCATCCGGCTGATCGTCTGCATCACGGAAGGTATTCCGGTCAGCGACATGATCAAGGTGAAGGCCGCGCTCGCGGGCCGTCGCTGCCGATTGGTCGGACCCAATTGCCCGGGCGTGATCACGCCGGGTGAATGCAAGGTCGGCATCATGCCCGGCTTCATCCACAAGCCCGGGCGAGTCGGCATCGTGTCGCGCTCCGGAACGCTGACCTACGAGGCGGTGTTCCAGACCACCAATCTCGGACTGGGGCAGAGCAGTTGCGTGGGCATCGGCGGCGACCCGGTGCGCGGCATGAATTTCGTGGATGTCATCGCGCTCTTCGAGAAGGACGATCGCACCGAAGGGATCGTGATGGTCGGCGAAATCGGCGGCAGCGACGAGGAAGCGGCCGCCGACTACATCCGCCGCCATGTCTCGAAACCCGTGGTCGCCTATATCGCGGGCGTCACGGCGCCTCCTGGCAAGCGCATGGGCCATGCGGGCGCCGTCATCGCGGGTGGGAAGGGCACTGCGGCCGATAAATTTACTGCGCTCGAAGCCGCCGGTGTGCGTACCGTGCGTTCGCCTGCCGAACTCGGCAGCGCGATGAAGAGCGCACTCGCAAGCCGGCGCCGGCGCGCCAGGAAGCGCTGAGGCCGCCCGCATGTCAGGCACGCTTCGCATTGCGCTTGCGCAGATCAACCCGACCGTCGGCGATGCGCCGGGTAACGCTGATCGGGTGATCGCGCAGATCGGTCCTGCGCGCGCGTTGGGGGCGGGGCTGCTGGTGCTGCCGGAACTCGTGCTGTCCGGCTATCCGCCGGAAGACCTGCTGTTCCATCGCGGATTCCGCCGCCAAATCGACAGCGCACTAGAGCGGCTCACCGCGGCGGCGGATGGCATCGACCTGCTGGTCGGTTACCCGGAATATGCGTCCGGCACCATCTACAACACGGCGGCCTGGTTGCGCGGCGGTGCCGTCATCGCGCGTTATCGCAAGCAGTCGTTGCCGAATTACCGGGTCTTTGACGAGAAGCGCTATTTCACCGCGGGCACTACAGCTGTCGTCGTCGAGATCGCGGGCATCAAGGTGGGGCTCCTGATCTGCGAAGACGTGTGGCACGTGGCGCCTGCCGCCGCCCTGCGCGCCGCGGGCGCGGGCCTCTGCATTTCGCTCAATGCCTCGCCATATCAGCTGGGCAAGCAGCCGGAACGCGAGTCGGCCATCGCCAAGCGCGCGCGCGAGACCGGCATGCCGTTCATCTACGTCAATCTCGTGGGCGGGCAGGACGAACTGGTGTTCGACGGGAATTCCTTCGCAGTCGATGAGACCGGCCGGGTCGTGCATCGCGCCCCCGCATTCGAGGAATCGCTGTCCTGCGTGGATGCGAGCCCGGCGCAGGGCTGCGCACAGATAGAACCGGAAAGCCTGGCCCCGCTCATGGGTGATGAGGAGAGCGTGTATCAGGCGATCGTTACGGGCGTGCGCGACTATGTCGGCAAGCACCACTTCAGCGGCGTCGTGCTGGGCCTGTCAGGCGGCGTGGACTCCGCGCTAGTGCTGGCAATCGCCTGCGATGCACTCGGGCCCGACCGGGTTCATGCGGTGATGCTGCCGTCGCGCTACACCTCGAGCATTTCGGAGAAGGATGCTGCTGCGATGGCGCGCGGACTCGGCGTGCGCTATTCGGTGGTCCCGATCGAGGGCATGTTCCAGGCGACGCTCGCGGCGCTCGAACGCGAGTTCAAGGGGCGCGCGCCGGATTCCGCCGAGGAGAACATCCAGGCGCGCTGCCGCGGCATCGTGCTGATGGGCATCTCGAACAAGACCGGGCGCATGTTGCTCTCCACCGGCAACAAGAGCGAGATGGCGGTCGGGTACGCAACCCTTTACGGCGACATGGCCGGCGGCTATGCGCCGATCAAGGACTGCAGCAAGACACTCGTGTACCGGCTGGTGCGCTGGCGCAACGCAAAGTCGCCGGTGATTCCGCCACGAATCATCGAGCGGCCGCCGACTGCGGAGTTGCGCGAGAATCAGCTCGACTCGGACAGCTTGCCGCCGTATGACCTGCTCGACCGGATCCTGGCGGCCTTTGTCGAGGACAATTGCTCGGTGGACGAGATCGTGGCGCAGGGCCTGGATCGCGCGACGGTCGTGCGCGTGCTGGACATGGTCCAGCGCAATGAATACAAGCGCCGTCAGGCACCGCCGGGCGTGCGCGTAAGCGGCCGCGCCTTCGGCCGCGACTGGCGTTATCCCATTACTTCGGGATACCGACCTGGCGAATCCTGACGGCCCACATCCCGCCATCGCGCGGGCCGGATCCGGGCGGGGTTCCCGCTCGTTCGCGCCGCCGGAACTTACGCGCTTACTCGCGGGACCCCGCCCACCTGGCCCGCGCGATGGGTGGCACCACGACCGGCGCCCGCGAGGTGACGGGGTGTCCCTGAGCGAAGCATAAAGTTCTGGCGGAGCGAAGGGACACCCCGTCGGATCCCGCGGGTGCCGGTGGCTGTTGCGGTTATCGAATTGTGCTGGAGAGGAAACGAAGCGTCAGCTAACTGCGACTACCAGAGCGGCCACCAGTCGCGCTTGTGGTGACGTTCCGGGTTCGCATCGGGATAGTTGAGCGCGTAGACCGCCAGCGATTCCTGGGCGAGTTCGTTGAGCCCCATGCCTTTATAGGCCGCGATCATGATGTCCAGGGCATCGCGCGTGGCCGGCGCGCCGTCGTAGTTCTCGATGCAATAGCGCGCGCGAGAGAGTGCCGCGACATAGGCCAGGCGGCGCAGGTAGTAGTCGGCGACGTGCACCTCGTACTCCGCAAGGTGATTGCGCAGGAAGATCATTCGCTGGCGCGCGTCGTGCACGTACTCGCTGTCCGGGTGGCGCTCGATCAGCGTCTGGAATGCCTGGAACGAGCCCCGCACGTCCTGCGGCGGCCGCTCGGTCAGGTCGGTGTTGAACCAGCGCTCAAGGAAATTCGGCGCGCGCTCGAAGTACACCAGGCCCTTGATGTACATGGCGTAGTCCACGCGCGGGTGGGTCGGGTTCTCGCGGATGAACTGGTCCGCGGCATCGATCGCCGATTCCGTCTCGTGGCTCTTGTAATAGGAATACATGATGTCGAGCTTGGCCTGGCGCGAGTACTCGCTGAACGGGAAGCGGGCCTCGAGCGCCTCGTAATAGCGCACCGCCCCGCGATAATCGCCGGACATCATCAACTTGTTGCCATGCTCGTAGAGCTTTTCGGGCTGGAGCTGCTCGGCCGCGCGATCGCGGCCGGCGCAGGCTGCAAGAATCAGGGCGCAGCAAGCGACCGTCAGGGCGCGTGCCATCGATATCCGTCGAATCAAGGGACTGGACCCCGCGTATTTAGCCGCCGCAGTATAGCGACTAAAGACCCCCGGCGGCCCCCATGAGTTCCACCCGATACCAGCATGAATTGCGGTTGCCGCCAGAGGCTGCCGGCCGGCGGCTCGACCAGGCGCTGGCCGACGCCCTGCCGGAATACTCGCGCTCGCGCCTGAAGCGCTGGATCGATGCGGGGCAGATCCGCGTGGATGGCCGCATCCCGCGGCCCCGTGATGCCGTGATCGGCGGCGAACTGGTGCGCGTGGATGCGCCCGTCGAGGACGCCGTTACATCGCGGGCGCAGCCGATGGCGCTGTCGATTGCCTGGGAAGATGCGAGCGTCATCGTTATCAACAAGCCGGCCGGTCTCGTCGTGCATCCTGGCGCCGGCAATCCCGATGGCACGCTGCTGAATGCGTTGCTGGCGCACGATCCCGCGCTCGCGAAACTGCCACGCGCAGGCATCGTGCACCGGCTCGACAAGGATACGTCGGGTCTCCTGATCATCGCGCGCACGGAGGCCGCGCGCGAGGCGCTCGTGGAGGCACTCACGGCGCGTGGCATCCATCGCGAATACCAGGCGGTCTGCATCGGCGTCATGACGGGTGGCGGTACCGTGGACGCGCCCATCGATCGTCACCCCGTGGACCGGCTGCGCATGACCGTGCGCTCGGACGGCCGCGCGGCCGTGACCCACTACCGCGTGATTACGCGCTTCCGCCGCCACACCTGGGTCCGCGTGATGCTGGAAACCGGCCGGACTCACCAGATCCGCCTGCATCTCGCGCATGCTGGATTTCCATTGGTGGGCGATCCCGTCTATGGAAAGAGGCTGGTGATTCCGCGCGGCGCGACGCAGCGGCTCGACTCGAGGCTCCGTGCCTTCCGGCGCCAGGCGCTGCATGCGGCGAAGCTTGAATTTGCCCATCCGGTGGACGGGCGGCGCATCACGGTCGAAGCGCCGTTGCCGGCGGATTTCCTGGAGCTCGTCGCGGCGCTGCGCGAAGACGAGAAAGTGGAGCGCCGATCGTGAGCGAGCGACTCGAGTTCCTGGTCCCGGACTGGCCTGCGCCGCCATCCGTGCACGCGGTCATGACGACGCGCCGCGGCGGATTCAGCACCGGGCCTTATGCATCGTTCAATCTCGCGAGTCATGTGGGTGACGATGCACGGGCGGTCGCGGAGAACCGGCGGCGCCTCCGCGATGCGCTTTCCCTGCCCAACGAGCCGCAGTGGCTGGCTCAGGTGCATGGGCGCAAGGTCGCGATGCTTTCGGAGCCGGTAACGGAAAGCGCAGACGCCGCGGTCGCGTTTGAGCCGGGGCCGGTCGCCGCAGTGCTGACCGCCGACTGCCTGCCGGTCTTCCTGACAAGCCGCGCCGGTGATCGTGTCGGAATTGCCCACGCGGGTTGGCGCGGGCTTGTGTCGGGCGTGGTCGAGGCGACGGTTGCTGCGCTCGTGATCGATCCGTCGGACCTGGTCGCCTGGCTGGGTCCGGCGATCGGTCCCGCGGCTTTCGAAGTCGGCGGCGAAGTGCGCCGCATGTTCGTCGCTATGCAGCCGGAATCGGATGCAGATTTCCGGCCGGGCAGGGGACAGAAATATCTTGCGGACCTGCCCGGGCTCGTCCGCCGCCGTCTCGCGGCCTGCGGCGTCACGGCGGTTCATGGTGGCGAATACTGCACGGTCGCCGATCCGGCGCGTTTTTATTCCTATCGCCGCGACGGCCAGACCGGGCGCATGGCCGCATTGATCTGGCTGGCCTGAGGCTGCCACGGGCGGGCCTCTGGTGTAGGCTGTCGGCCCCGCATGCCGGGGAGGGGACTTGTCCACGCTGACACTGATCGTGATCTTCACCGCCGCCTCCGGCGCCCTGTCCGCGTTAATCGCTGGCGGCTTCCTGCTGTTGCCGGAGGCGCGGCGCAACGAGATCGTGCCGCATCTCGTCAGCTTCGCGACCGGCGCGCTATTGGGCGCCGCATTGCTCGCACTGCTGCCGCACGCGATCGAAGCCGCCGGGCCGGGCGGGACGCATGGCATCGGCATCGCGCTTGCGGCGGGCATCATTGCCTTCTTCATGCTCGAGAAGATGGTGCTATGGCGCCATTGCCATGCCGATCCCTGCGAAGCGCATGCGCCGCAAGAACGCCACCGGGCGCGCGCCTCCGCGACCCTGATCCTGTGGGGCGATGGTTTCCACAATACGCTCGACGGCGTGCTGATCGCCGCGGCCTTCATGACCGACGTGCACCTCGGCATCGTGACCGCGATTGCGGTGTTCACCCACGAGATCCCGCAGGAAGTCGGGGACCTCGCAATCCTGCTGCACGGCGGCATGAGCAGGCGAAGGGCGATGGTCCTGAATATTGCGGTCAGCCTCACATCGGTCCTCGGCGCTACGCTTGCCTATTACCTGCTGGCAGGCGCGATTCAGGTGCTGCCTTATGCGATTGCGATCGCGGCCGCGAGCTTCCTGTATGTCGCGGTCGCCGACCTGATACCCGGCCTGCATCGGCGCGTGGATGCGCGCACCTCGGTGCAGCAGGTCCTTTTGATCGCGCTCGGCATCCTGGTAATCGCGTTTTCGCACGAATTTGCGCATTGAATTGAGTCGTAGCCGGCCTCATGGACGGTGCAGGCTAGAAGACGGAGTCCCGCCATGCGCCCGGACCGCCTGACCTCGAAATTCCAGCTAGCGCTGGCGGATGCCCAGTCCCTCGCCGTCGGGCGTGATCACCAGTTCATCGAACCGGTGCACCTGATGCTGGCGCTCCTCGACCAGCAGGGCGGCACCGTGCGCCCGCTGCTCGACAAGGCCGGCGTCAATGTGAATCTGCTGCGCTCGCGGCTGCTGCAGCAACTCGACCGCATCGCGAGCGTCGAGGGCACGCAGGGCGACGTGCAGGCATCGAACGACCTGAGCCGCCTCCTGAACGTGACCGACAAGCTCGCGCAGAAGCGCGGTGACCAGTACATCTCGAGCGAACTGGCCGTGCTGGCGGCGGTCGAGGACCGCGGCGCGCTCGGTACGATCCTGAAGGACAGTGGTGCCGTCAAGGGCGCCATTGACAAGGCGATAGCGGACCTGCGCGGCGGCGAGAAGATCGAGGATCCGAACGCCGAGGAGCAACGCGGGGCGCTCGAGAAGTTCACGCTGGACCTGACCGCGCGTGCGGAGTCTGGCAAGCTCGACCCGGTCATTGGTCGTGACGACGAGATCCGCCGCACGATCCAGGTGCTGCAGCGGCGCACCAAGAACAACCCGGTACTGATCGGCGAGCCCGGTGTCGGCAAGACCGCGATCGTCGAAGGGCTTGCGCAGCGAATCGTCAATGGCGAAGTTCCCGAGGGACTCAAGAACAAGCGCATCCTGGCGCTCGACATGGGCGCCCTGATCGCAGGCACGAAATTCCGCGGTGAGTTCGAGGAGCGCCTGAAGGGCGTGCTGAACGACCTCGCGAAGCAGGAAGGCCAGGTGATTCTGTTCGTCGACGAGCTGCACACCATGGTCGGCGCCGGAAAGGCCGAGGGCTCGATGGATGCCGGCAACATGTTGAAGCCGGCGCTGGCGCGCGGCGAACTGCATTGTGTCGGCGCGACCACGCTCGACGAATACCGCAAGTACGTCGAGAAGGACGCGGCGCTCGAGCGCCGCTTCCAGAAGGTGCTGGTCGGCGAACCCTCGGTCGAGGATACGATTGCGATCCTGCGCGGACTCAAGGAACGCTACGAGGTCCATCACAAGGTGGACATCACTGACCCCGCGATCGTCGCTGCCGCGACGCTCTCGCACCGCTACATCAGTGACCGCCAGTTGCCGGACAAGGCGATTGACCTCATGGACGAGGCGGCTTCCCGCATCCGCATGGAGATCGATTCAAAGCCCGAAGCGATGGACCGGCTGGAGCGGCGCATCATCCAGCTGAAAATCGAGCGCGAGGCGCTCCACAAGGAGGATGACGAGGGCTCGCGCAAGCGGAGGGACCAACTCGAGGCCACGCTCGAGGGGCTCGAGCGCGAATTCGCGGATTTTGAGGAGATCTGGAAGGCCGAGAAGGCCGCGATGCAGGGCGCCGCGCACATCAAGGAGGAACTCGAGCGCGCGAAGATGGAGCTCGAGGCCGCGCGCCGCGCCGGCGACCTGGCGCGCATGGCGGAGTTGCAGCACGGGCGCATTCCCGAACTCGACAAGCGCCTCGCCGCGGCGCACGACGCCGAGACGAAGCAGCCGCAGCTGCTGCGCAACAAGGTGGGCGAGGAGGAGATCGCCGAGGTGGTCTCCAAGTGGACCGGCATCCCGGTCTCCAAGATGCTGGAAGGCGAGCGCGAAAAACTGCTGAAGATGGAGGAGGCGCTTGCCAAGCGCGTCGTGGGCCAACAAGAGGCAGTGCGTACGGTTGCAGACGCGATCCGCCGCTCGCGCGCGGGCCTCGCGGATCCGAACCGGCCGAATGGTTCCTTCCTGTTCCTCGGACCAACCGGCGTCGGCAAGACCGAGCTCTGCAAGGCGCTGGCCGAATTCCTGTTCGACACCGAAGAAGCCATGGTGCGCATCGACATGTCGGAGTTCATGGAGAAGCACTCCGTGGCGCGGCTGATCGGCGCGCCGCCGGGCTATGTCGGCTACGAGGAGGGCGGCTACCTGACCGAGGCGGTCCGGCGCCGTCCCTATGCGGTGATCCTGCTCGACGAGGTCGAGAAAGCGCACACCGACGTATTCAATGTGCTGCTGCAGGTGCTCGATGACGGCCGGCTGACCGACGGCCAGGGCCGCACCGTGGATTTCCGCAACAGCGTCATCATCATGACCTCGAATCTCGGTTCGCAGGTGATCCAGGAGCTCGCGGGTGAGGCCAACTACGAGCGCATGAAGGCAGCCGTGCTCGAAATCGTCGGCCAGCATTTCAGGCCCGAGTTCATCAACCGCGTCGACGACATCGTCGTATTCCATCCGCTCGGCCGGGAGCACATCCGCCGGATCGTCGAGATCCAGGCTGGCTACCTGCGCCGCCGGCTCGCGGAACGCGACCTCGGCCTCGAGCTCGACACGGCGGCACTCGACCTGCTAGGCACCGCCGGATTCGACCCGGTCTATGGCGCACGGCCATTGAAGCGCGCAATCCAGCACCAGCTCGAGAACCCGCTGGCACAACGGATCCTGGCGGGCACATTCGGCCCGGGCGACACCATCAAGGTCTCGGTGAAGTCCGGCGCGCTGGTTATGCGAAAATAGCTGGGAACCTCTGATCCACTCCGGCGCGCCCGCGACGGTGATCGAAATCGCCCGAAGCGAGGCGCGACGACCGTGGTGTATCAGGGATACACGAGGGAGGAGCAGCGAAGCTACGGGCGATTTCGATCACCGTCCCATCTGATGAATACACAAACTATCGAGTTGCGCCGAAGTGGATCAGAGATTCCCTGATGCCGTTCTATGAATATCAATGTTCCGCCTGCGGCCATCGCCACGAGGAGTTGCAGAAAATCTCCGATGGGCCGTTACGTAAGTGCCCGGACTGCGGGCGCAACACGTTGAAGCGGCTCGTCTCCGCGCCCGCCTTCCGGCTGAAGGGCGGCGGCTGGTACGAGACCGACTTCAAGGGTGCCGCAGACACCAAGCGAAATATTGCGGGGGACAAGGAACCGGTCGCCGACAAGCCCAAGGATGCCAAGGGCGACGCGGTTGCGACTGAGGCGAAAGCGAAGACCGACGAGGCCGCCAAGGCTGCGCCGCCAGCGGACAAGCCCAAGCCCGCCGTCGAAAAGCCGACACCGGCACGCAAAACCAGGACGCGGCGGCGGGTGCGCAAGTAAACTGGCCGGCCCATGCGCACACATTATTGCGGTGAAATCGGCGAATCCCTGACCGGCCGGACCATCGAGGTCGCCGGCTGGGTGCACCGTCGCCGCGATCACGGCGGCGTAATCTTCGTGGACCTGCGCGATCGCTCGGGGCTGCTGCAGGTTGTCTTCGATCCCGACACCGCCGAGGCATTTGAACTCGCGCAGCGTCTGGGACGCGAATTCGTCATCCAGGTGCTGGGCAAGCTGCGGACGCGCCCGGCGGGCACGGCCAACCCCGGCCTGCCGTCCGGGCAGGTTGAATTGCTGGCCCAGACGCTCGTCGTGCTGAACCCCTCGGCGACTCCGCCGTTCGCACTCGACGAGGAGGTCAACGAGGAGTTGCGGCTCAAGTACCGCTATGTGGACCTGCGGCGCGACTTCATGCAGGAACGGTTGCGCCGGCGCCATGCGATCACCCGCGCGATGCGCGAATACCTTGACGGCCATGAATTCGTGGACATCGAGACGCCGATGCTGACCAAGGCGACGCCCGAGGGCGCGCGCGACTATCTGGTGCCCTCGCGCACCCATCCGGGCAAGTTCTTCGCGCTGCCGCAATCGCCGCAGATTTTCAAGCAGTTGCTGATGATCAGTGGCTTCGACCGCTACTACCAGATCGTGCGCTGCTTCCGCGACGAAGACCTGCGCGCCGACCGTCAG
>CAYYQQ010000003.1:21931-63098 GCA_964473595.1 uncultured Steroidobacteraceae bacterium
CGCAGCTCGACATCGAGACTTCGTTCATGACGCAGGACCAGATCATGGCGCTGATGGAGAGCCTGATCCGTCACGTCTTCGCGCGTGTGCTGAAAGTGCAGCTTCCAGATCCCTTTCCGCGCATCGCCTATGCGGATGCCATACGCCGCTTTGGCTCGGACAAGCCCGACCTGCGCGTTCCGCTCGAACTCGTGGATGTCGCGGATCTGGTCGCTGACTGCGAATTCAAGGTGTTTACGGGGCCGGCCGCGGACCCAAAGGGGCGCGTCGCCGCGCTCTGCGTGCCGCGCGGCGGCGAATTGACACGCAAGCAGATCGATGAATATACGGCCTACGTCACCCGCCATGGGGCGCGCGGCCTGGCCTACATCAAGGTCAATGACGCAGGCAAAGGCCGTGAAGGGCTGCAGTCGCCGATCCTGAAGTTCCTGTCGGATGCGGCGGTCGCCGGAATTCTCGAGCGCACCAAGGCGGCGACCGGTGATCTCGTTTTCTTCGGCGCTGACGAGGCCAAGGTCGTCAACGACGCGCTGGGCGCGCTGCGGCTGCAACTTGGCCACGACCTGGGCCTGGTCGAGACCGACTGGCGTCCGCTGTGGGTCGTGGATTTCCCGATGTTCGAATGGGACGCCGAGGCGAAGCGCTTCCTGGCCGTGCATCATCCATTCACCGCCCCGGTCGACCCCGACCCGGCGGTGCTCGCTGCCGATCCGGGCAACGCAGTGGCCCGCGCCTACGACATGGTGCTGAACGGCTCGGAGATCGGCGGCGGTTCGATCCGTATCCATCGCCAGGACCTGCAGAGCGCGGTGTTCGGCCTGCTGGGCATTTCTGAGGAAAAGGCGCAGCAGAAATTCGGATTCCTGCTCGAGGCGCTCAGTTACGGCGCGCCGCCGCACGGCGGCATCGCCTTCGGTCTCGACCGGCTCGCGATGCTGATGTCGGGCGCCGAGAGCATCCGCGACGTCATCGCCTTTCCGAAGACCCAGTCGGCCTGGTGCCCGCTGACCGACGCGCCCTCCGAGGTCGATGACTCGCAACTCGCCGAGCTGCACATCCGGGTCAAGCTGCCGGTGCAGCCGACTGGCTGAACACTGGCCACGCGCGCCACGCCTGTCGTCGTCGTGCACGGCCTGTGGATGAACGGGCTGGAATCCTTTGTATTGCGCAATCGCCTGGCGGAGGCCGGATTCGAGCCGTCCGTATTCCGTTATCCCTCCACGCAGGCGGATATCGGAGGGGCTGCCACGGCGCTTTCCGTTCATTTACGCGAGTTCGGCGACGGACCCGTGAATCTCGTGGGCCACAGCCTCGGCGGCCTGGTGATCCTGGAGACATTTGAATCACACGGTGAATTGCCGCAGGGACGTGTCGTGTTGCTAGGATCGCCGGTGCAGGGCTCGCGCGCCGCGCGCGCGGTCGCCGCCTGGTCTCTGGGGGCGCATCTTCTGGGGCGCCTCGCGGCTGCTGAACTCACGCGGCGTGAGCCGCGTACCTGGCGTGGGGCGCGCGAACTCGGCATCATCGCCGGGTCGCGATCCGCCGGCATGGGGCGATTGTTCGCGGACCTGCCGGCGCCGAATGACGGAACGGTGGCGGTGGATGAGACGCGGGTCACCGGGGCGAAGGAACACATCGTGCTCGACGTGAGCCACACGGGGATGCTGTTGTCCGCGCAGGTTGCCGCGGCGGTCATTGGGTTCATGCACAATGGGCGCTTCGGCCCGGATACCGGCGCCAACGGTTGAATCCGGCTCGGCTAGAGACTTGAGTAAAGTTGCTGCGTGGGCGGGGGATCGCTGGGCGGGACCCGCGCCGCGTCCCAGATCATTCTGACCCGGATCGCGGCGGTATTCGGCGCAACGGCCTGAATGGACAGATCTTTTGAATCCGCGCGCCATTCGATCCGGTCGCCCGGGTCATGGCGCTGGCCGTCGATCAGGATCGCGGCATTCGATTCGATCCGATACGTGCCCGCAAATGGCAGCCGGGCCGGCACGATGCCACCGGACGGTATGACGAGTTCGGTTCCGGCGACCCGTACCGGACCCCAGTATTCGACATAGGAATCGCGGATCAGCTCTTGATCGGTCTCCCTCAATTGGCGGAACAGCAGCGTCCCCGGAATCAGTACACGATGATTGGCCAGCAACAACGGCGGCCGGTATGCGGCAAGCAGACCGGGCATGAAATCCTCGCCACGGGCGAGATAGGATTCGACACCCCAGGTGCTCATGAAGAAATTGACCTTGGGGAATGATGAAATCATGCCGCTGTGGTCGATGTATGGCACCGCGGTCGGAAAGATCCGGTGCACCGCCGATATGACTGATCGCTGCGCGGCCTGCTCGTCAAAGCGCAGGGTCATGATGTGATCCCAGGCCTGATGTGCGAGCAGCAGATAAAAAATCGAAACGGCGGCGATACCCGCTGTGACCGGACCAGTGCGCGCCGTGACTGTCCGCATCCCGTCGATGACGACCCCAATCACAACGCAGGCTGGCGCCAGCATGACGACGTAATAATAGGGAAAGGCATTGCGGTAAAAGAGTACCGGCAGCAATGACAGCACGAAGGCCGCGGCGACGAAGCGCCGGCGCACGATCGCCACGACCAGTCCGGTCGCCAGCAGGAACCAGGTCGTCAAATCCATATCCAGCATCTGCCGGAAGTAATTCCAACGTGGCACCCAGGGCACATCGAGCAATGCGCTGTTCATCGCGCTCGTCAGGAGTAATTCCGGCCGCTCCGCCTGACTGGTGACGAAATTCGCATGGACGGCCAGGATGAGCGCCATCGTCAAGCCGCCTGCACACGCAATTACCGCCAGGCGTCGAAGCAGGGAGGGCCAGAGCCGGTCTGGCCCGCGCCGCTCGCGTTGCGCCTCGAGAAGAACCACCGCCATGAGCGCCGGCAGCGGGAGCGCCGCCTTGACGGTCAGGACCAGCGCGAGTCCAAGAAGGACTCCGATGCCAATGTCGCGCCATCGTGCCTGGTGATTGTCGCTGCTGGCGAGCAGGAATATCGCCAGTGTCAGCGGCAGGAGCATGGAATCGGCGCGAAATGAAATACCGTGCTTCAGCACTGGCCAGCTCGCGACGAAGGCCATCACCGCGAACCAGGCGCCGGCCGGAGAGGCGAAGCGTCGCGCCAGGCGATACAGCAGGAAGCACGAGAGCGCGAGCAATGGCCACATCGTGAGACGCAGCCAGATGATCTGGCCGATCTCGTCCGCGTTGAGCCGCGTTGCCCACACGAACAGGTGGGTGTAGGCGCCCTGCAACAGCAGATCGAGTTCGCCGCGCGCGAGCGAGTGAACGAGGCTCAGGAAGTAGAATTCGTCCCAGTTGACGTTGATCCGCCAGACGAGAAACAGCTTGGCGAGCAGAATTGCGGCAACAGCCGCAACGCAGGCGGAACGCAGCATCAGGGCAATCTTGTCTTGCCCAGACTGAATCTTTCCGGGAGCTGAATGCGACTGGCGACTTCCTTCCATGAGCAGAGTGAAGCACAATCCGGCCGGGAAAGGGATTTGTCCCCGTCGTGGTTGTCAGCATGTCCAAGCTCATTATCCAGGTGCCGGCATACAACGAAGAAGCGACCATTGAAATGGCGCTTCAGGCGCTGCCGCGTCACGTTCCCGGCTTTGACTGCGTCGAGTGGCTACTGGTCGACGATGGCAGTCGCGATCGAACTGTTGAAATCGCGCGGTCAGCCGGCATCAATCACGTGGTCTGCCTTTCGCACAATCAGGGACTGGCGCGCGCCTTCATGGCCGGGCTCGAGGCTAGCTTGAAGCTGGGTGCCGACGTGATCGTGAATACGGACGCCGACAACCAGTACGACGCTTCCTGTATCCCGGATCTTGTCCGCCCAATACTCGAAGGTCGTGCCCAGATCGTCATCGGCGAGCGCCCGATCATGCAGATGGCCGATTTCTCCCCGACCAAGCGCATGCTCCAGCGGTTGGGCAGCGCGGTCGTCAAATTCGTAAGCGCGACCACCGTTCCAGATGCGCCCAGCGGATTTCGCGCGATCGCCCGCGAGGCGGCATTCCAGCTGTGTGTATTCAGCAAGTACACGTATACGCTGGAGATGCTGATCCAGGCGGGGCGGAAAAACCTGCCGATTGCCTCGGTTCCAGTGCGGGTCAACCGCGTTACCCGGCCGTCCCGGCTGGTGCGAAGCCTTCCATCCTACGTATTGCAATCGTTGGTGACGATCGTCCGGATATTCGTCCTGTACAAGCCGCTGAGGTTCTTCCTGTTGATGGGGACCTTGTTGCTGGTCCCGGGAGTGGCACTGGGGGTGCGCTTTGTACTTGCCTATGCGGCAGGAACAGGTGGGGGCCATGTGCAATCGCTGATTCTGGCCGCCATCCTGACTGTGACGGCGGTCATCGTGTACGCGGCTGGCCTGATCGCGGACCTGATCGCCGCCAACAGGATCCTGCTCGAGGAAATCAGGATGCGACAGTTGCGGAACGAGGCGAATGCAGGCCTGCGGGTAACTGCATGACCCGCAGACGATGAGTCTCATCTCACTCCTCAAGCGCCAACGCGAGACGTTTCTCGATCGGCATCGCGAGTCCGGTGACTGGTGCCATCGTATGTTTTCTGCAGCGACCTATTCACTGTGGCGAGCAGCGATGCCCCTGATGGCCAGCCACTGCAGGGGATTGGTGCTCGACGCCGGCTCCGGTCGGGGTGCATGGCGCGCGGCGATCCTTCAGATAGCCGAGTCATATGAATCGACTGATATTGCTCCCCGCGGTGGCGACCCGACGACGTGGACTGGAGACCTGTCTGACATGCCGAAGGTTCCGACAGCGCGCTACGATACCGTCGTCTGCCATCAGGTTCTTGAACACCTGCCTCACCCACAACTGGCACTTGTTGAAATGCATCGGGTACTCAAGCCGGGTGGAAGGCTGATTCTGAGTGCACCTCATATCAGCAGGTTGCATGAGTTGCCTCATGATTATTTTCGGTACGCGCCGGCAGGAATGAGGATCCTTCTGCAGGACGCCGGCTTCGTGGATGTCGAATTGACGGCATATGGCGGCGTACTGAGCTTCCTGCACCATCAGACGAGTTTCCTGCTGCCGGGCCTGATCGCCGGCGTGCCGGTCCTTGGTCTGCTCGCAGTCGGGGCCAATTCCGTATTTTCTTGGTCCCTCGCGAAACTCGACAGATTGCTGGACTGGCGTGGATTGTTGCCGCTCGGCGTAATTGCAGTCGCGACCAAACCGGCATGACTGCATCGCAATCGGCACGCAAGGTGCTCCTGGTCACGTCCAGTTACCCACGGTGGATTGGAGACAGCACTACGCCGTTTGTGCATCATTTGGCCCAGGATCTCCGGGCGCTTGGCTGGGATGTCCGGGTGCTTGCCCCGCACGCCCCGGCCTCGCTGAAACGTGAGACGCTCGACGGCGTCCCGGTGGAGCGATTCCGCTACCTGTGGCCCGAGCGGCAGCAGACGCTGTGTTATGACGGCGGCGCGCTGATCAACCTGCGGCGCAATCGCTGGAACCTGGCGAAACTGCCGCTGTTGTTGCTATTTCAGGCGCTGGCGATCGCCCGGCGGCTGGCACGCGGCGACGTCGCGGTCGTCCATTCGCACTGGATCCTGCCGCAGGGACTGACTGCCGGAATCGCCGCGCGGCTGTTTCGAGTACCACACGTGGCGACAATTCACGGCGGCGACGCATTCGCGCTCAGCGGCAGGTGGCTGCGATGGTGCAAGCGACTTGCCTGCCGCCTGTCCGACGTGGTCACCGTCAACAGTTCGGCGACCCGCGCCGCGGTCGCCGGTTTCGCACCAAGGCTGCAGCGGGTCGAATACATACCGATGGGAGTCTCCGAAGACCCGTGTCGTGATCCCGCGCAGGTGGCCCGGCTGCGCTCCCGGTACCGTTCGGGAAGCGGTCCCCTGCTCATCTTCGTCGGGCGACTGATCGAGGAGAAAGGGGTCGGCGACCTTATCAGGGCCATGCCGCTGCTGCTCCCGGAACTGCCGGATGCAAGGCTCGTGGTCGTCGGCGAGGGCCCGGGTCGGGTGGGATTTGAGGGGCTGGCCGCAACGGTGGCGCCGCCGGGCACGGTGGCCTTCGCCGGTTGGGTCGCCGCTGCGGAGGTCCCCTGTTTTCTTGCCGCAGCCGATATTTTCGTCGGTCCCTCGAAGGCGGCACCCGATGGCTGGCGGGAGGCGCAGGGGCTCACTTTCGCGGAGGCCATGATGGCTGGCATTCCCGTGGTGGCGACCCGTAGCGGTGGGATCCCGGACGCAATCAGCCATGAACGGACCGGCCTGCTGGTGGCCGAGGATGCGCCCGCAGAAATCGCTGCGGCGGTAATTCGCCTCGCCACGCAACCGGAATTTGCCGGCCGCCTCGCGGCGACGGGCCGCGAACTCGTCGTCCGGCAATTCACGAGGCTCGCCACGGCGCAGGCGTTCGTGCGGCTGTTCGAGGGACTGACCGTCCGGCCCGAGCCGTGCGCAGACGGTTAACCGCCGGCGTTCAGGACGTGCGCCGCCTGTAGACTGCGAATTCGGCGAATGTCCGCTCCGGGTACAGGTTCGGGACGCGCTGCACCTTCTCGAAATCCGGGAACATTGCCGCAACGTCGGCAGTAAACCGGCGATGCCGGACGTGCGGCGACGCCGTGGCCTCGTCGGAATCGGAGGAATAGATGATCACGAACCGGATCGCCGTCGCGAAGAGATCTGCCAGGTACTGCCGGTAAGTATGGTCCTCGAACAGGTGGTAGATGACGTCCAGCGACAAAGACAGGTCGGCGCGCACGAAGCCGGCCAGGTTTACAGTCGAACCCGGGTCATACCAGAGAAATGACTTGGTGGGATCCCGCTCAAAGCGGTCGACGCAGAGACGGATGGCGGTCCGGGACACGTCAAGCCCCAGGTACCGCGGGTAGTCCGCAAGCGCAAGCTGGTTGCCGTCCCCACAGCCGAACTCGGCTACGCTTGTCACCGCGTGGCGACGGACGAATCCGTTGAGGAACTCTGCCTTGTGTCGAGCAAGCTCGCCCGTCGAGCCGCTGCCCGAGTTCAGTCCCCAGCGGTAGCGCCGTTCCCAGTAGGCGGCCGAGCTGCGCGCGGTGATTCCGAGCAGGAGCTGCCTCAAAAGGTAGCCGACCTTCAAGTGTCCTCCCGGCCCGCTTGGCTCTGGGTTGCATCCACGGCCTGGTCGGGCGGCGCTGCAGGTGGCCATTTCCATTGATCAAGATCCCGCCCTAGCAGCGACTCCAGACGATCCACTTCCGGACGGAACTCGGCCACCAGTTTCTCGCGAAGCGCCGTGTCCATCGGCGGGTGCGCCTGCGGGCGCGCGTTGATCCGGTACAGCTTGCTGGCGGCTTGCCGCAACGCGACCGGCGGCAGCACCTGGCGCAATGCGCGGGCCAGCCACGCGGGCGGGTGCGCCAGCACCGACTGGAGGCGCCGGCTGCGATAGACCTTGCTCGCGTTGACCTGGGCGATCCGGGCAGCAAAGCCGGCGTCGACGCCGAGGAACTGCAACACTTCGCGGTAGATACGGCGCGGCTCCCCGAGAAAATCGTCGTAGACGATGACGTGGACACGATCACGGCCGAAGGTATCGAAGTAGCGGCTGACCTGGCCGGCGTAGCGGACGGTCTCCCGGTACAGCAACTGCTGCCGCTTGGCCCCCGGGGCGGGAAAGTCAAGGCCGAGCGCGCGCCGGGGCTCTGCAGCCAGGGCTGCCTCGAAGTCATCGATGTCTTCGTGCAGGTTGAAGCGGACCTGATGATAGAGGGAGTGAATCGCATCCACCGGGTTGCGCAGCATCACGATCACCCGTGCCTCGGGATTGAAGCGGCGGATTTCCCCCGCCGCGCGCTGCGACAACAGGTAGTAAACAGAGGTCTCGCCCGCAATGGCCTCGGCTCGCCAATCTGCGAAGCAGCGCAGGTACTCGCTGCGGTTCGGCCGCCGCGGCCAGTCGAGGTCGGAGCCGAAGAAGTGGATCTCCTTGAAGGCCGGCATGAAGATGCCCGGGTGCTGCCGCAGGAACTCGTGCAGTGCGCTGGTTCCGCTCTTCGGGGCGCCGACGATGAAGAAGCCCGGTAGTCGCATCGATGGCCTGCTCCGGTCGGTCAGAGAAGGATCATTCGCAGGCCGAGCCTGCGACGCACGAGCATCGCGAATGCGACGTTTAGCCCGATCAGCGTTACACACGACGCCAGCGCCGCTCCCTCCATTCCGAGGACCGGGATCAGCCACGCGTTCAGCAGCACGTTCGAGACCGCTGCCGCCCCGAGTCCCGCCGCGGCCGCCCTTTCGTGTCCGGTCATGATGAGCAGATAGCCTACCGAGCCGGCTGCCGCGTTGACCAGCTGCCCGAACGTCAGAATCGCCAGTGACGCATAGCCGGAGGTAAACGGGGCGCCGAAGATTGCCAGAATACGCCCGCCGGCAAGCCACAGCACGGCGGCGATGGGCAGCGACATCAGAAGCGTGAGGCGGGCGGCGCGGCGGGCCTCCGCCTCGAGCTGCGGCAGGTTGCCGGCGGCGTGCGCCATCGTGATGCGTGGCGCGAAGGACGCGTTCATCGCGGCCAGCGGGAGGGCCGTCACGGCGGCCACCTGCCAGGCGATCCGGTAGATGCCCGACGTGGTCGCGCTGTCGAGCCAACCGAGCATCACCACGTCGGTATGGGTCAGCAGCACGTTCATGCCGAGCATGAAGACGAAGGGTAGCGCTTGCCGCAGCCAGACCCTGGTCCTGAACTCGCGTGGCACTGCATGCGCGTCCGCGGGCAGAGCCCTCCGCATCAGTATCGTAGCGACGGTGCAGCTGATCACGACGGCGCCGGCATACACCGCGACGGCCTGTGCAGCCGACGGCGCGATGTCCGCTCCGGCGATGGCCGCGATGCCGGCGAGCAGGAACAATGGTTGCAGAACTCCTTCGGCCAGCCCTGCCCGTACCGGCTGTCCCAAGCCCTGCAGACCAGCCACGTTCAGCCGGGACCAGGCGATGAACGGGATGCACAGCAAGCCGATGCGGAAGGCCTGGGTCAGTCCGCCGCCGGGAGCCATGCCTAGCCAGCGATCCGCCGTTACGAATCCGAGGCCGACGATCGCGCAGCCGGCGGCCAGCACGATTCCCCGCGCGCGACGGTGCAAACCAGCCAGCTGCCCCCACTCGCGGCGGGCAGCCAGCGCGCCGCTCTCGCGGAGCATGAGCCGGTCAAAGCCCGCGGTGGCCGGCACGGCCAGCAGCGTCACCCATGAAATGACGTAGGCGTAGACGCCGTAGCCGATCGCCAGCAGCCAGCGTGCCAAGACCAGGCCCGCCACGAACTCCAGGGCGATCGAGACGACGCGCAGCGTCAGCACCGCCGCGGCGTTGCGGGCCAGTTCGTCGCGCCGGGCCGCAGCGAGGGTTCTGCCGGGATGCCAGATCATCGTGGGTCCGCCGCCAAGTTCGCCATCGTGGACCATTTTGCTCCGGCGGGACACCCGCCTGACAGTTACTCGACGGCGGCCTTGATCCGGTACAGAAGTTCCTGTGCCTCCCGCGGCGTCAGCCGGTCCAGGTCCACCGCGGCGAGTAGTTCAAGCGCCGCGTGCGGGCACGGTGCCTCGACCAAATCAAGGCTCGCCTGCGGGGTCGGCGGCGCATCGCGCCGGTGCTGGCGCTCGATCTTCTCGAGATAGGCCTTCGCGCTCGCGATCACTTCGCGTGGCACGCCCGCTTTCTGCGCCACCTGCAGTCCGTAACTGCGGCTGGCGGGTCCTGGCCGCACGGCGTGCAGGAACACAATGTCGTCCTGGTGCTCGGTCGCATCGAGATGCACGTTATCGACCTCGGGCAATTCCGCGGCGATCTCGGTCAGCTCGAAGTAGTGGGTCGCGAACAGCGTGAACGCGCGCAGGCGCCGCGCGATGTGGCTCGCGCAGGCGAATGCCAGCGACAGCCCGTCATAGGTGCTGGTGCCGCGGCCGATCTCGTCCATCAGCACCAGGCTCTGCTCGGTGGCGGCATTCAGGATCACGGCGGCCTCGGTCATCTCGACCATGAAGGTCGAGCGCCCACCCGCGAGATCGTCCGAGGCGCCGATGCGCGTGAAGATCCGGTCGAATGGCCCGATCACGGCCCGGTCCGCCGGCACGAAGCTGCCGATCGATGCGAGCACCAGGATCAGTGCTGCCTGGCGCATGTAAGTGGACTTGCCGCCCATATTCGGGCCCGTGATCACGAGCATGCGCCGGCCATCGCGCAACTCGAGGTCATTGGGCACGAAGGGTTGCTCGAGCACGCGCTCGACGACCGGGTGGCGGCCGGCCTCGATGTGCAGCCCCGGTTCGTCCGTGAGTTCCGGCTGGACGTAGGACAGGGTCACGGCGCGCTCGGCGAGATTTGCGATCACGTCCACGGTTGCGAGCGCCGCCGCCAGGCGCTTGAGGCTTGCGAGTGCAAGCGTCAGCTCATCGAGCAAGGCCTCGTACAACTCGCGCTCGCGCGCAAGCGCGCGATCGCGGGCGCCCAGCATGCGGTCCTCGAACTGCTTGAGCTCTGGCGTCGTGTAGCGCTCGGCATTCTTGATGGTCTGGCGGCGGTGATAGTCGGGGGGCGCGCGCCCTGCCAGGCTGCGCGGCAGCTCGATGTAATAGCCGTGCACGCGGTTGTAGCCGAGCCGCAACTGCGAAATACCCGTGCGACGGCGCTCGTGCTCCTCGAGTTCGAACAGGCGCCGGTCCGTGCCGGTCGCGATGGCGCGTTCATCGTCGAGTTCGTTGTCGTAACCCGCCGCGAACACGCCGCCGTCACGCAGCAGCGGTGGCGGCGACTCGACGATCGCGCTGGCGAGAAGGGCATGCAATTCTGGCTGCGCGGCGAGATCCGCGGCAACCGCCGCGAGGAGCGGGGAGGCGAGGCCATCGAGCGTGTCGTTGATGGCAGGCAATTGCGCGAGTGCTGCCCGCAGCATCATGAGATCGCGCGGTCGCGCTGATCGCAGCGCGATTCTTGCGAGCACGCGCTCGACATCACCGACTCCACGGAGTGCCTCGTGCAGGGCCGCCGCACGGCCGGATCCGATCAGCACGGAAATGGCCTGGTAGCGACGCCGCAGTTCCACATGATCGCGCAGCGGCCGCTGGATCCAGCGCCGCAACTGGCGCGCGCCCATCGCGGTCGCCGTGCGGTCGACGACGCCCGCAAGCGTATGCTCGTCGCGGCCGGCGAGGCTGCGATCGAGTTCGAGATTGCGCCGCGTGGCCGGGTCCATCGCGAGCGCTTGGTCGCGCGATTCGCGCAGCAACCCGGTCAGGTGCGGCAGCGCACCGCGCTGCGTGTCGCGCACGTATTGAAGGAGCGCGCCCGCCGCCCCGATCGCAATCCCGAGGTCTTCCGCGCCGAAACCCGCGAGATCCTGGGTGCCGAATTGCTGATTCAGCGCGCGCCGCGCGGATTCGTGCTCGAAATGCCAGGGTGGCCGTTCGACGATGCGTGCCCGCAGTACCGAGGCCAGCCGTCCGGCCGTCCCCTCCGCCAACAGCAGCTCGGCGGGCCGCAGCCGCTCCAGTTCCGACAGCAGGGATTCAGCACCGAAGCCTTCCAGCACGCTGTAGCGGCCCGAACTCAGGTCGAGCCAGGAAATGCCGAAAGCCTCGCCGTCCACCGCGATTGCCGCGAGCAGAGTCTCGCGATTCGCATCCAGCAGCGCATCGTCGGTCACCGTGCCCGGCGTCACGATGCGCACCACCTCGCGCTCGACCGGCCCCTTGTTCTTTCCGACCTCGCCGACCTGTTCGCAGATTGCAACCGGCTCGCCCTGTTTCACGAGCCGCGCGAGATAGGTGTCGAGCTTGTCCACCGGCACGCCCGCCATCGGAATGGCGGCACCGGCCGATTCGCCGCGCTGGGTCAGCATGATGTCGAGGAGCTTCGAGGCGCGGCGCGCATCCTCATAGAAAAGCTCGTAGAAATCGCCCATCCTGTACAGCAGCAGCACATCCGGATGCGCCGCCTTGATGCGCAGGTACTGCTGCATCATCGGCGTATGGCTTTCGAGACCCGCGAACAGGGGCTCGGTGGCGGGTGGGCGCTCGGAGGCCGTCATTTGAGGCATTATGACGATCCGGAGGATCGAGGACACATGAGCATCGGCTACCAATTCGACCAGGGTGTTGCGACCCTGACATTCGACCGTCCGGACAAGAAAAATGCGATCACCGGCGAGATGTACGAGGCGATCGTCAGGCATCTTCGGGAGGCTTCAGCGGACAAGGCGGTGCGCGCCGTGCTGTTCACGGGCGCAGGGCCCGCCTTCACGGCCGGCAATGACCTCAAGGACTTCGCCGATCCGAAATTCGCGCGGCCCGACTCACCGGTCCTTTCCTTCATGCAGGAACTGGCGACCTTCGACAAGCCGGTGGTCGCTGCCGTCAATGGCATGGCGGTCGGTATCGGCGTCACGATGCTGCTGCATTGCGACCTGGTCTATGTCGCGGAAGGCGCGACATTCTCGATGCCCTTCGTGAACCTGGGCCTCGTACCTGAGTTCGGTTCTACCCTGTTATTGCCGATGATGACAGGCAAGGTCCGCGCAGCCGAGAAACTGCTGCTGGGCAGGCCCTTCAATGCCGCCGAAGCGCTCGCCATGGGCATCGTGAATGCCGTATTGGCGCCAGGGGATCTGCTCAATCATGCACGGACGGCGGCGCGGTCCTTCAACCTCCTGCCGCAGGGCGCGGTGCGAGACACCAAGAAGCTGCTGCGTCAGGCGCAGGCAACCCTGGTGCAGGATGCCATCCTGCGCGAGGCAGGTGTCTTCGGGTCGCGTCTCGCGGGCCCGGAGGCGCGCGAGGCCATCGCCGCCATCCGCGAGAAACGTCCACCCGATTTCTCCAGGACAGGCTGAAGATGCCGGCACCTGGCGATACCACGCTTTACCGACTCGCGACACGTGTGGGCCGGCGCCTGCGCAAGGCCGGCGCGCTGGTCGTTACGGCGGAATCCTGCACCGGTGGCTTTCTCGCCAAATGCCTGACCGATCTGTCCGGGAGTTCCGATTACTTCGATCGTGGCTGGGTGACCTATTCCAATGCCGCAAAGGCGAAACTCCTGGGAGTGAGCCCGTCCTTGCTCGAACGGCATGGCGCCGTCAGCGAACCGGCGGCGCTTGCGATGGCCCGCGGCGCGTTGAAGGCTGCGGGCGCGACCGTTGCGGTTGCAGTCACCGGCATCGCAGGCCCCACGGGTGCGACACCCGGCAAGCCGGTCGGCACGGTCTGGATCGCCTGGGCCAGGCGCCACCGCGGCCGCGTGCGTGCAACGGCGCAACATCACCGCTTCAGCGGGGATCGCGATGCCGTTCGCCGCCGCACCGTGGCGGCAGCACTGTCGGGGCTGCTGCAGCCATGAGCACGCCACTGGATCTTCGCGAGCATTCAAGGCGCCTGTTCTTCGCGTACTGGCCGGACGCGAAGACGCGCCAATCGCTGATCGAAGCGACCGCCGCCGCCGTCGCCTCCATCGATGGCCAACCGGTTGCCGCCTCCAAATTTCATGTGACGCTGGCCTTTCTCGGCCGGGTCCCGGGCCCGCGGATACCGGAAATTGTCCGGGTCGGCGCGCGCGGCGATTACAAGCCGGCCAAGCTCAAGTTCGACCGCCTGGAATACTGGCCAAGGCCCAAGGTCGTCGCGGCGCTCGCGGATGCGATCCCGGAAGCAGGACAAACGCTGGTCAATACCCTGTGGGAGCGCTTGCTGCCGCTCGGCATCGAGCGCGAGGAACGGCCCTGGCGGCCGCATTTCACGCTGGTACGCCGCGTGCGCCGGCCGCCGCCAAAGCTCACTATTCCGGCCGTCCACTGGTCCTGCGATCGCCTGGCGCTGGTCGAATCGGTGGCCGGGCCGGACGGCCTGCATTACACGCCGCTCGCCGAATGGCCACTGGGCAAGTCCTGAGAGCGGGGACTGAGAGCTAGGACTGAGGCCAGCAGGGTCGCGGCCTGAGCCACCCGCTCCCGTAATCTCTCCCCGAAACGGCAATTGAGGCAATCGCGCCGCTTAATGCGCGTACGCCGAGGCCGGTTCTTTGTGAAATAATCGTATGCCTCAAAGGGGAAGAATCGCGATGGAAGACAACCGCAAGAAGGCTCTCGCCGCAGCGCTGAGCCAGATCGAAAAGCAGTTCGGCAAGGGCTCGGTCATGCTGCTCGGCGAGCACCCGGCCAACAACGACATCGAAGTCGTATCGACCGGATCGCTGGGCCTGGACATCGCGCTCGGCGTCGGCGGCGTGCCGCGCGGCCGCGTGATCGAGATTTACGGCCCGGAGGCTTCCGGCAAGACGACCCTCGCGCTTTCCATCATTTCCCAGACGCAGAAGCTGGGCGGCGTCGCCGCCTTCGTGGACGCCGAGCACGCGCTCGACCCGGTCTATGCTGAAAAGCTCGGTGTCAAGGTCAAGGAATTGCTGATTTCGCAGCCGGATACCGGCGAGCAGGCGCTCGAGATCACCGACATGCTGGTGCGTTCCGGGGCTGTGGACATCGTCGTGATCGACTCGGTCGCGGCGCTGACGCCAAAGGCCGAAATCGAGGGCGAAATGGGCGAGATGCAGATCGGCCTGCAGGCCCGGCTGATGTCGCAGGCGCTCCGCAAGCTTACCGGCAACATCAAGCGTTCCAATACGATCGTGCTCTTCATCAACCAGATCCGCATGAAGATCGGCGTGATGTTCGGCAACCCCGAAACCACGACCGGCGGCAATGCGCTCAAGTTCTACGCCTCGCTACGGCTCGACATCCGCCGCATCGGCGCACTGAAGAACGGCGAAGAGGTCATCGGCAACCAGACCCGTGTCAAGGTCGTCAAGAACAAGGTCTCGCCGCCATTCCGCGAGGCGGAGTTCGAGATCCTCTACGGCCACGGCATCTCGCGCGAAGGCGAGCTGATCGACATGGGCGCGCTGCACGGCCTGATCGAGAAGTCCGGCTCCTGGTACGCCTACAACGGCGAACGCATCGGCCAGGGCAAGGACAATGCCCGTGCTTACCTGCAGCAGCATCCGGAAGTCGCCACGGCGATCGAAACGGCGCTGCGGACCCGGCTGTTGCCGGTGCGCCGCCCGGTGGCGGTTGCGAGTGAGGCGGCGGAAGCCTGATCGCGCCGCTACGGCGGCCCCCGACGATCAGCAGGCTGCCCGGCTCGCGGCACTCAAGCTGCTGAACCGGCGTGACTACGGCGCCCGCGAACTTGGCCAGCGCCTCGCCGAACGAGGCTTTGCGGCTGCGACCGTACAAACAGTCGTCGATCACCTGGTCCAGGAAAAGCTCCTGGATGACGCCCGCTATGCCCTCCATTTCGTCGCGTATCATGCCAATCGCGGCCAGGGGCCCGTGCGCATCGCGCATCGATTGCGCGAGGCGGGCGTGGCCGCGGAGCTCGTAACGGCCGTGGTGGACGCGAGCTCGGCCGAATGGCGGCGGCGTTGCGGCGAGGTCCGGCGCAAGCGCTTCGGCGCACGCGAACCCGGAAGCTGGGCCGAACGCGGAAAGCAGGGGCGTTTCCTGACGCAGCGCGGCTTCAGCTCGGATCAGGTGCGCGCGGCGATCGGCGGGGATCTGGACGCGGAGTAATGGGCGGCAAGAAGAGCAAGATGTCGAGCGCGGAATTGCGCAACGCTTTCCTGGAATTTTTCCGGGCGCGTGGCCACGCGGTCGTGGCCAGTAGCCCGCTCGTGCCCGGCAATGACCCGACGCTTCTGTTCACCAATGCCGGCATGGTGCAGTTCAAGGACGTCTTCCTCGGCAAGGACCAGCGCAGCTACCAGCGTGCCGCGAGCTCGCAGCGCTGCGTGCGTGCCGGCGGCAAGCACAACGATCTCGAGAATGTCGGTTACACGGCGCGCCACCACACTTTCTTCGAGATGCTGGGTAATTTCAGCTTCGGCGATTACTTCAAGCGCGAGGCAATCGACTACGCCTGGGATTTCGTCACCGGCACGCTGAAAATCCCGCCGGAGAAACTCTGGGTGACGGTATTTCGCGACGACGATGAGGCCGCGGATCTCTGGTTGAAACGGATAAAGGTTGATCCCAAGCGCTTCTTGCGCATGGGCGAGAAGTCGAACTTCTGGGCGATGGGCGATACCGGTCCGTGCGGCCCCTGCAGCGAGATCTTTTACGACCACGGCCCGGACATCGTGGGCGGCCCGCCGGGCTCGAAGGACGAGGACGGCGATCGCTACGTCGAGATCTGGAATCTCGTGTTCATGCAGTACGAGCGTGCTTCAGACGGAACCATGACCCCACTGCCGAAGCCTTCGGTGGACACCGGCATGGGTCTCGAACGTACCGCCGCGGTGATGCAGGGTGTGCACTCGAATTACGAGATCGACCTGTTCCTGGGACTCGTCGCCGCAGCCGCGGAAGCGACCCACCAGAAGGACCGCAAGAGCCCGTCGCTCCGGGTGATCGCGGATCACATCCGCGCCTGCTCCTTCCTGATCGTGGACGGCGTTGTGCCGGGCAATGAAGGACGCGGCTATGTGCTGCGGCGCATCATCCGCCGCGCGATCCGTCACGGCTACCAGCTTGGCCAGGAAAAACCCTTCTTCCACACGCTGGTTCCCGCTTTGGTCGAGCAGATGGGGGAGGCCTGCCCGGAGCTGGTGAAGGGCGCCGACCACGCCAGGCGCGTATTGCTTCAGGAAGAAGAACGCTTCGCGGAGACACTTGCGAACGGCATGGAGCTCCTTGATGACGCAATCAAACGCCTGAAGAGCAAGACGATTCCAGGCGAAACGGTCTTCAAGCTCTACGACACCTTCGGATTCCCCGTGGATCTCACCGCCGATATTGCGCGTGAGCGCGGGCTCAAGATCGACCAGGCGGGCTTCGAAAAGGCGATGAAGGGCCAGCGGGAACGCTCCCGCGGCGCGAGCCTCTTTGTAGCTCCAGCGTCCATAACGATGTCCAGTCGAGAGGTGGGCCTGCGGCTGACAAACTTCTGCGGCTACGACTCGCTGGTGGGCGAGGGCACAATCCAGGCGATGCTGAAAGACGGCGCCGAGGTCAAGGCGGCGAGCGCTGGTGACGACGTGCAGGTCGTGCTCGACAAGACACCTTTCTATGCGGAAGCGGGCGGGCAGGTCGGCGATCTCGGCGTGTTTGATAACGAAAAAGCACGTTTCCGGGTGACCGACACGAAAAAACTGGGCGATGCGCACTTGCACATCGGCCGCCTCGAATCGGGCTCGCTCGCAATCGGCGACAGGGTCACGGCCAGGGTGGACGAAAAGACCCGCCAGGCGACGGTACTGAACCATTCTGCGACGCACTTGCTGCACGCGGCGCTACGTCAGGTGCTCGGCACGCATGTCGTGCAGAAGGGCTCACTGGTCGCACCTGACCGGCTGCGCTTCGATTTATCGCATACGCAGGCTGTGACTCCCGCGGAACTCGAGACCATCGAGCGCCTGGTCAATACCGAGATCCGGCGCAATGCGCTGGCCGTGATCCGGCAGCTGCCCTTCGACGAGGCCGTGAAATCGGGCGCCATGGCGCTGTTTGGCGAGAAATACAGCGACGTTGTGCGCGTGCTGTCATTCGGTGATTTTTCGACCGAACTCTGCGGCGGCACGCATGTCGCGCGCACCGGCGACATCGGCCTGTTTCGCATCACCTCCGAGGGTGGCATCGCGGCCGGCATCCGGCGCATCGAGGCCGTGAGCGGTGAGGGCGCTCTCGAAGCGGTGAAGGCCGCCGACGGAGCGTTAAAGCGTGTCGCAATGGCGCTTCGCGGCACGCCGGCCGAGGTCGAAGACAAGGTGAACCAGTTGCTCGAGCGCCAGAAAAAGCTCGAACGCGAACTCGCGGGCCTGAAATCGAAGCTCGCCTCTGGCGGTGGCGGCCAGGATCTCGTGGCGAGCGCGGTCAATGTGAACGGCACAATGGTCCTTGCCGCAAGGATTGATGGTGCGGACACAAAAACGCTCCGCGAAGCTGCCGACCAGATGAAGAACAAGCTCGGAACGGCAGTGGTCGTATTGGGCGCCGTGACCGAAGATGGCAAGGTGGCGCTCGTCGCAAGCGTCACGCCGGATCTCACTGCCTTGGTCAAGGCTGGCGATCTGGTCGGGAGCGTAGCGGCCATGGTCGGTGGTCGCGGCGGTGGGCGGCCAGATTTCGCCCAAGCCGGCGGCAACGACCCCAGCAAGCTCGATGAAGCTCTGGCAGCTGTGCAGGGTCTGGTCGAAAAGAAACTCGCAGGAACCTGAGTGCGCGCAGACCGTCTGAGTCTGCAGTGATCGCCTACGCTCTGCCCGCGGCATTACTCTTGGTCCTGAATCAGGCCGTCGAAGAACCCGTGCCTCCGGCATTGCAGGAAATGACCGAGGTGGCGGTTGTGGCACCGGAGCCGCGCTTCGTGGCGCCGACCCGGCGCGATCGCATCGGGCGCATCTGGGCACCAGTCCTGATCAATGGCCAGGGGCCATTCCGGCTGGTGCTGGATACCGGCGCAACCAAGTCCGCGGTGACCGCGAAAGTCGCGGAGGCGCTCGGCAAGACCCTGGACTACCCGGGCACGATTACGCTTCAAGGTGCAACGGGCAGCGTGATGGTGCCCGTGATTCCGGTCGATTCACTCGAAGTTGGCGAACTGCTGATGCAGCCGAAGCGCCTGCCGATTGTGCCGGATGCGCTGGGTGGCGCTGAGGGAATCCTCGGCACCGACGGCCTCGGCGACAAGCGCATCACCATCGAATTCCGCCGCGACCGCATCACCATCATGCGTTCGCACAATGAAAAGGCCGGGTACGGATTCGTCACCATTCCCGTGAAATTCATGCGCGGGCGCCTGCTGGTCGTGGACGCCTATCTAGGCGGCGTGCGCACCAAGGCCATCATCGACACCGGCGGCCAGGCGACGCTTGGCAATCTCGCGCTTCGCGATGCGCTCGTCAGGCGCCGCTCGCAACTCCCGTCCGTACCCGACGAAGTAACCGGCGCGACCCTCGACATCCAGACCGGGGAACGCATTTCGACACCCGCGATCGCGATAGGCGAGCTCCTGGTCAGGAACCCAGCCATGACCTTTGCCGATTTCTCGATCTTCAAGCACTGGAAGATGACCGACGAGCCTGCGATGCTGATTGGCATGGACGTGCTGGGCCTGATCGACACGCTGATCATTGACTATCGCCGGCGCGAGCTGCAGGTCCGACTGCGTCGCTCTTAGGAGACTTTGAATGCTGCGAGCCGTCCGACTCGTTCTATTGGTTTGCCTACTCGCGACTGCGCTATCCGCAGATGGTGCTGCCCTGGGTGGTCGAGCGGATCCGCCGGACGGCGCCGCCGGGCGCGGATCTCAGCAGCTGGGGATACTAAACGGGGCCGTTCAGGCTAACTGCGGCCGTTCAAGCCGCGCGGCGCTGTTCGGCGCCGTAAGGCGTTTTTGCGAGCAGGCGCCGGTTCGTGACCATGCGCTCGTGCAGCTCGCAGATCGTGTCGCTCGCCTTGGAACAGAAGGCGAATGGCAGCAACCCGTGCAGCAGGCAAACCAAGCCGCCACCGATCATCCGAAAGGCAAAGCGCCAAGCGTTGGCGAGGTGCTGGAAGTAGCTTTCGCTGACCGAGGCCGGATGCGCGGTAAACAAGCGTTGCCACGGGTTCATGAGCTAACCCCTCAGTATAGATACTAAGCATTTTAATCCCAAGAAAGCTTAAAATCTTTCCAATTCATGTGATTCTAGTACATAGAATTGGGAAATTTTGCTAAAATCAGCGCATGTCCGCGCTCGACAAGATTGACCGCGACATCCTCTCGATCCTGCAGTGGGACGCCTCGCTGCCGATCCAGCAGATCGCCGACCAGGTTGGGCTCTCGGTCAACCCCTGTTGGCGGCGCATCCGGCGCCTGGAAGCCGAGGGCATCATCCGCGGCCGCGTGGCACTCGTGGACCCGGAGAAAATCGGCCTCGGACTCACGATCTTCGTGCGTGTGAAGACCCGCGAGCACAGCGCTGCCTGGGCGGAGAAACTCGCCGCAGTCATTGCATCCATGGACGAGATATCCGAATGTCACCGCATCGGCGGCGACGTGGACTATCTGCTGAAAGTGACCGTGCCCGATATCGCGGGCTATGACCGCATTTACAAAGAACTGATCGCGCGCGTGCCGAGTCTGACGGATGTCAGCGCGCTGTTCTCGATGGAACGCCTGAAGAGTTCGACGCGGCTGCCGATTCCCCCATGAGCCTGATCGTCCAGAAGTACGGCGGCACCTCGGTGGGCTCCGTCGCACGCATCCACGCGGTTGCCGAACAGATCGCGAAGCTCGCAGGGGAGGGCCATCAGGTCGCGGTCGTCGTCTCCGCAATGGGCGACACGACCGATAGGCTCGTCGAACTCGCGCGCGAGGTCTGCCCCGAACCCGATGCGCGCGAACTCGATGCGCTGCTCGCGACCGGCGAGATGATTTCGACCGCACTGCTCGCGATGGCACTCCGCCGCCTCGGTCGCCAGGCGCGTTCCTATAACGCCATGCAATTGCCGATTGAGACCACATCCCACCCGGGACGCGCGCGCATCGTACGCATCGAGGCCAGGGTGCTGAAGCAGGACCTTGCCGCGGGGATCGTGCCGATCGTCGCCGGATTCCAGGGCCGTGCCGCGAATGGGGATCTCACCACCATCGGTCGCGGCGGCTCCGATACCACGGCGGTGGCGCTTGCCGTCGTACTCGAGGCCGAGGAATGCCAGATCCTGACCGACGTGGACGGCGTCTACACCACCGACCCGCGCATGGTGCCCGAGGCCCGGCGCCTGCCACGCATCAGCTTCGAGGAAATGCTCGAACTCGCTGGGCAGGGCTCGCGCGTGCTGCACCTGCGCTGCGTCGAATTCGCCGCACGATACGGCATGAAGCTGCGCGTGCTATCCAGTTTTGAAGCAGGACCTGGAACGCTCATCTGCCAGGAGGATCGCAAAGTGGAAGCCCCCGTCGTATCCGGCATCGCCTTCAACCGCGACGAAGCCGCGATCACCGTCGCCTCCGTCCCGCACCAGCCCGGCGTCGCCCACGCAATACTCAAGCCCATCTCCCGGGCCTCGATCGACGTGGACATGATCGTGGTCAACGCGCCGCGCGAGGAGCGCGTGGATTTCAGCTACACCGTGCACCGCGACGATTACGCGAAAGCCCTCGAGCTGACCCGCCAGGCGACCGCCGACTTTGCAGGCAGCACAGTCACAGGCGACGACCGCGTGGCCAAGTTATCGGTGGTCGGCTCCGGCATGCGCTCCCACGCCGGCGTCGCGACCCAGCTCTTCGAGACCTTGGCGATGGAGTCCATCAATGTCCGGCTGGTCTCGACCTCCGAGATCAAGATCAGCGTGCTGGTTGCCGAAAAAGACCTCGAGCGTGCCGTGCGCGCACTGCATCGCACCTACGGACTGGAACGTCACGCAAGTCCTTGATTTGACATATTCCAGCCCGATTCCCGCCCTGTGCTACCATTTTTGCCAGTTCGGGGAATGACTGCAGGGAAGGCGGGAGAACAACCAATGCTGATCCTGACGCGCCGCGTGGGAGAAGCACTGATGATCGGCGACAACGTCACCGTCACGGTGCTCGGCATCAAGGGAAACCAGGTCCGAATCGGCGTGCTGGCGCCCAAGGAAGTCGGCGTCCACCGCGAAGAAATCTACGAACGGATCCGCCACGAAAAGGACGATCCGGCCGCGAACGGCGAATCCATCGCAATCGCCTAGTTCTTGTTCGATTTATTACGTCTTTACCGGGCTGCCACTCGGCCCGTATCATTTGCGCCCCTCCAGCCCGGAGGGCGAACCCGGAGAGATGGCCGAGTGGTCGAAGGCGCGCCCCTGCTAAGGGCGTATGGGTCAAAAGCTCATCGAGGGTTCGAATCCCTCTCTCTCCGCCAGTTATCATTTTCATGACAGCTCATGCTGTCTCGGAATACCGGAAATTCCCTTGAATCTCCGGGTGTTCCGAGCGCAGGGCTTTTCTTGGTTCTGGTGCGTTGGCGGTGGGAAGGTAGCATCAACGGGTCCGCATGGAGCCTGTGATGACCAAGCCGATTGCTCGTGACCCGATCTACCGCGGCCGGCGCTTCGAGGCCCAGATCATTGAGTTATGTGTTCGCTGGTACATCACGTATCGGCTGAGCTATCGGGACCTCGTCGCCATGATGGGCGAACGTGGGCTGGCCGTGTCTCACACGACAATCCTGCGGTGGGTAATCCGGTACGTGCCGGAGTTCGAGAAACGGTGGAGCCGAAGGGCCCGAGACGTGCACTCATCCTGGCGGGTTGACGAAACGTACATTTCAGTGTGTGGAAAGTGGCACTACCTCTACCGCGCCGTCGACAAGCGGGGCAAGACCGTCGACTTTCTGCTCCGACCCGATCGAGGCATTGCGGCGGCACAGGCATTCTTTCGCAAGGCATTGGCCACCAGCCTGCCGCGATGGCCGCGCAAGATCACGCTCGACGGGCATGCGCCGAGTCATCAAGCGCTGCGGCTTCTGCGCCGGGAGAATCCGAGGTGGAAGTATGTTCTCGTCAGGAAGTGTCCCTACCTCAACAACATCGTTGAGCAGGATCATCGCGCGATCAAACGCCGCTGCGCTTCCATGCTGGGCTTCAAATCGTTCGGCAACGCAGCGATAACGCTCGCGGGCATCGAGTTGGCGCATCGGATTCACAAGCGACAATTCTCGTTCGGCCCAAGTCATCAGTGGCGGACCTGGTCACTCAAGCAGCTTTGGGACCGGGTCCTCGCTTCAGGTTGATATTGAGATCAGAGTCGTCGAATTACCGGTCTTTCCGTACCGCCAGTGCACCAGAACCATGGTCAACATTGGACGCCGGACGCTGGTCAGTCCTCGACGCCGGTTTGTATCGATGCATATGATGCGCGACGCCGGCAGACTGCCGGTGGAGGCGCAGATGGGGAAAAAGAAACTCCACAAACGCAGGGATCGTGCTCTGGGGAGCGGCGCGGAGCTGTTTTATGACGATCCGCTCGAGATCGTCAGGGGCGACGGAGTTTTTCTCTTCGACCGGGACGGGCGACGCTACGTCGACATGTACAACAACGTACCTGTCGTCGGCCACGCCAACCCGGCCATCGTTGCAGCCATGGCCGAGCAGCAGGCTACCCTCAATGTCCACAGTCGTTACCTGCACGAAGGCATTATTGCGTTCGCAGAGCGGTACGCCGGACTCCATCACGACGGAATAGAGAGCGTCGTATTTAGTTGCAGCGGCACCGAGGCTGTCGAAGTTGCGATTCAGATGGCTCGCCTGGCGACAGGCGCACGCGGTCTGGTCTGCACCGATGCCACCTACCATGGCAATACGGAGCTGGTCGGCTCAATGAGCCATCTCTGGCGGGCTCCGCCGAAATCGGGCGAGATTCGCGCCTTTCCGTATCCCGATCTTTACAGACCGCTGAATGAGGGTCTTGGCGAGGGCGAGTTGTGCGACGCCTACCTCGAGCGGGTTGCGCAGGCCATAGAGAGCCTCAAGGCGGAAGGGCAAGGTTTCGCAGCGCTTATCATGTGCTCGATCTTTGCCAACGAGGGCCCGCCGGAAATCCCCTCCGGTTTCATGGCCAAAGTCACGGATCTCGTCCACCGGGAGGGCGGGCTGGTAATCGCCGATGAGGTTCAGTCCGGATACGGCCGGACCGGTCGCTGGTGGGGATACCAGAAAACGGATTTTCTGCCGGACATCGTGGTCACTGGCAAACCGATGGGCAACGGTCTGCCAATCTCGGCCACCGGTGCCAGGAAGGCTCTCGTTGACGCCTTTCGTGCCGAGAAAGACTACTTCAATACCTGTGCGGCGACGCCTTTGCAGGCTGCGGTTGGAATGGCCGTGCTTGATGAGATCGAGCGTCTCGACCTGGTCCGAAACGCCGCCGAGGTCGGAAACAGATTGACTGCGAGACTGAAGAAACGTGTATCCGAATACCCGATGATCGGTGACGCACGCGGCTATGGATTGTTCATCGGCGTTGAGTTGGTCAAGGACAAGGCGAGCAAGGAGCCCGATGCCGTATTGACATTGTCGCTATCCAATCGGCTGAAGGACATGGGATTCCTGCTCTCGCACTCGGGCAAATACAACAACGTGCTCAAGATCAGGCCGCCGCTCGTGTTCTCGCATGACAATGCAGACGCGTTCCTGGCGGCCTTCGATGAATGCATGGGTTGATGACAGCATGAGGGAAATTCTTGAACAGTGACCTGGCGTCAACATATACCCCGGCGGCATGGCAGGCGCTCGAACACTTTCCCGTGCAAGCGGAATCGATCGAGCTCGTCGACCACTCGGAGAACCTGACCTACCGGGTCCGGGTACGGGACAGAGAATCCGACTACGTGCTGCGGTTGCACCGGCCGGGATACAACTCCCTGGAGGAACTCGAGTGCGAAAGGGAGTGGGTCAGCGCGCTGATCGATGCCGGACTGTCGGTGCCAGTTCCGCTAGTGACACGCGATGGCGCCCATTTCGTGCTGATCGATATCTCGTGTACCAACGAGAAACGCTACGTGGGAATGACAACGTGGCTCGAGGGCGTGCCGCTGCGGGGTTGCCCGGAAATCCGCTCAGACACAAGAAAACGGGCTTGGGTTTTTCACAGGATCGGCGAGATTGTCGCGGCAATGCACAATCAGGCGACCCGCTGGACAGAACCACCAGGCTTCACTCGCCCGAAACTCGATCTCGATGGCCTGCTGGGCGATACCCCACGCTGGGGGCGATTCTGGGAGTACGCGGAACTTCCCGTTGGCGGAGAAGAGCGGCTGCTCGCGGCGAGGGAACGGTTACGCGTGGCGCTTTCCGACTATGGAATGACGCCTGACAACTTCAGTCTGATTCACGCCGACCTGGATCCCGGCAACGTTATCCATGATCGTGGCGAACTGGCGCTGATTGACTTTGACGACTCGGCCTATGGCTGGCATATGTACGATGTTGCCTCGGCGTTGATTGAGTACTGTTCGGATTCCGATTTCGAAGCGTTACGTGCCGCAATGCTGGACGGATATCTGGAACATAGGCCGCTTGCGCAGAAAGACATAGAAATGCTTCCTGCTTTCCTCCTGCTCCGAGGCATGGCGACCCTCGGTTGGTACCACGATCGGCCCGAGCACACTGGTTCACGGGATCTCCAGAATCTGCGCGACTGGATTCTCGAGCAGTGTGAGACCATTCAGCTGCGATCTCCTTGCGCTCGCAACAACTCGAAGCCATTGGATAGGCGAGGTGAGCGTCACGAAACACCGTAACCTGGGTATGAGTCGGCCGATCACTCGCCGCGACTTCATCAGCGGGTTTGCCATGGCAATTAGCGGGAGCATGGCCTGGCGGGTTCTGGTGCGTTGGCGGCGGAAAGGTAGCATCAATGGGTCCGCATGGAGCCTGTGATGACAAAGCCGATTGCTCGTGACCCGATCTACCGCGGCCGGCGCTTCGAGGCCCAGATCATTGAGTTATGTGTTCGCTGGTACATCACGTATCGGCTGAGCTATCGGGACCTCGTCGCCATGATGGGCGAACGTGGGCTGGCCGTGTCTCACACGACAATCCTGCGGTGGGTAATCCGGTACGTGCCGGAGTTCGAGAAACGGTGGAGCCGAAGGGCCCGAGACGTGCACTCATCCTGGCGGGTTGACGAAACGTACATTTCAGTGTGTGGAAAGTGGCACTACCTCTACCGCGCCGTCGACAAGCGGGGCAAGACCGTCGACTTTCTGCTCCGACCCGATCGAGGCATTGCGGCGGCACAGGCATTCTTTCGCAAGGCATTGGCCACCAGCCTGCCGCGATGGCCGCGCAAGATCACGCTCGACGGGCATGCGCCGAGTCATCAAGCGCTGCGGCTTCTGCGCCGGGAGAATCCGAGGTGGAAGTATGTTCTCGTCAGGAAGTGTCCCTACCTCAACAACATCGTTGAGCAGGATCATCGCGCGATCAAACGCCGCTGCGCTTCCATGCTGGGCTTCAAATCGTTCGGCAACGCAGCGATAACGCTCGCGGGCATCGAGTTGGCGCATCGGATTCACAAGCGACAGTTCTCGTTCGGTCCGGGTCATCAGTGGCGGACCCAGTCACTCAAGCAGCTTTGGGAACGGGCTCTCGATTTAGCTTGATATTGAGATCAGAGCCGCCGAATCGCCAGTTTTCTTGTGCCGCCAGTGCACCAGAACCGCCGCGCTCGACGATCTGGCGAACGGCCTCTTCCTTGAACTGCGGCGGGAAACGTTGACTGCTCATATGACTCCTCCTAGGCTCAAATGGTAGCCCGGAGATGTCCTACGTACCGTGGGGAGTCTATTTGTGAACATGATGTGTCCACAAAAGCGGGTCAACTCCAGGCGGCCCGAGTGTCGATCGCCAAAGACGTAGAGTAGTCACGATGAATGGCTCGATCGACGGGCGGGGTGAGGGTCTGGTCCGGGCGATCGGCCCACGCGCGTTGACGCTAAACATCATCAACATGGTGGTCGGCGGCGGCATATTCGTCCTGCCCGGCCTGATTGCAGTCCAGCTCGGTTCGGCAGCGATCGTGGCCTATCTCATCTGTTCGGTCGCGGTGGCGCTGGTGTTCCTGTGCTTCGCCGAAACGGGCAGCCGCATAACGCGAAGCGGCGGTGCCTACGCCTACGTGGAAGAGGCGTTCGGGCCCTTTGCAGGTTTCATGGCCTCGATACTGCTGTGGTTCGGCTGGAATGTCCTTTCCAACGCGGCGATTGCCGCGGCCATGGTCGAGGCGATCGCGATTCCGTTCCCCGTGCTGGCCGAGCCAGTGCCAAGAGCGGCGTTCATCATCGCCCTGGTCGGCATTCTCGTGATCGTGAACATCAGGGGCGTCCAGCGCGGCGTCAGATTCTTCGAATTCAATACCGTCATCAAGTTGATTCCGCTGTGCCTGCTGGTGATCGTCGGTCTGGGCAAGATCGAGCTTTCGAATCTGGCCATTGCGGGTCGGCCCTCGCCCCAGGAGGCCGGTGCCGGCGCGCTGCTGCTCTTCTTTGCGTTCGCCGGAGTGGAATCCGCCTTGAGCTCGAGCGGCGAGATCCGGGATCCGCAGAAGACCGTGCCACAGGGGCTATTGCTGGGGCTCGTCAGCATTCTGTTCCTGTACATCGGCCTGCAGACCGTCGCACAGGGCGTGCTGGGCGGCGCACTCGCGGAAAACACCGAGTCGCCTCTCGCCGCCGTGGCGGAGCAGGTGTTCGGCGTCTGGGGCGGCACGATGCTGCTGGTCACCGCCGTCGTGTCAATCTATGCAAGCATGAGTGGCGACATGTTGAATACGCCGCGCGTGCTGTTTGCGTCGGCGCGGGACGGCAACCTGCCCCGATTGCTGGCCAGGGTGCATCCCCGCTTCAGGACACCGCACGTAGCGATCATCGTTTTCGCCGCGATGATCTGCGCGTTCGCGCTGACGGGCGCGTTCCGGCCGCTCGCCGTGGTTGCATCGGGTTCCATACTGCTCGTGTACCTGGGCGTCAGCCTGGCGACGATCCGGCTGCGGTTTCGCGACGGTAAGCCGGGTCCCGGCAGCTTCACCATTCCCGGTGGATACACCATCCCGGTGCTGAGCTGCCTGGTCATCGGCTGGCTCGTCCTGCGGCTCACCTGGGAAGAGGCGACCGGACTCGGCGTGCTGTTCGGGGCAGCGGCTTTGCTGTACGTGGCAGGAATCGTTGTCCGCCATATGGCACGATCGACCGGCCAATGAATCCGCTGCACCTGGAAACACCGCTGTTCGAGTCGCAGGCGCTGAGCAAAGTCTCGGGCCGCCCCATCTGGCTGAAGCTGGAAGCCGTGCAGCCTCCCGGATCATTCAAGATCCGCGGCATCGGCCTCGCCTGCCAGGAGTACGCGCGCCGCGGCGCCAGGCGCTTCATCTCGTCGTCCGGCGGCAACGCGGGCATCGCCGTCGCTTACGCCGGGCACAAGCTGGGCATGCCGGTGGTCGTCGTGGTTCCGCAGACGACGTCCGAAACCGCGAAGGCGAAGATCCTGCAGGAGAGCGCCGAAGTGATCGTCCACGGCGCGACCTGGGACGAGGCCAACGCGCGGGCGTTGTCGATGATCCGGGAGTCGGATGCCTTTCTGCACCCGTTCGACGACCCGCTCCTGTGGCAGGGACACTCCACCCTGGTGGACGAGATCGTGCGCTCCGGCGTGCGGCCTTCGGTCATCGTATTATCCGTCGGTGGCGGTGGACTGCTGAGTGGCGTCGTCCAGGGTCTGCATCGGCATGGCTGGACCGACGTGCCAATCGTCGCGGTCGAGACCGTTGGCGCGGACTCGCTGGCCCGGTCGCTGCAAGCGGGACGGCGCATCAAGCTGGACCGTATTACCAGCATCGCCACCACCCTCGGCGCATTGCAGGTCTGCGAGCAGGCCTTTGCCTGTTCGAAGCGGCATACGCTACTTAGCGTGGTGGTTTCGGACCGGGCGGCGGTTTCTGCATGCCGGGCATTCATTGCCGACCACAGGATCGTCACGGAGCCCGCATGCGGGGCGTCGCTGGCGGCGATCTACGACAGGGCCGCTGAGGTCGAGAGATACGATTCGGCGCTGGTGATCGTCTGCGGGGGAGCCGGTGTAAGCGTCGAGCAACTGCAGCGCTGGTCCGATGAACTTCCCTGAACTTGCCCGAGTCGCGGCGGTCGTGGCGCTTGCCGCGGGTTGCAGCGGACTGAGGAATGCGGCCACGTCGGCGGAGGTCGGGGCCGACACGCCGCCGGTCGATGCCCTGTTCGCTGCCTGGGACAGGCCGGGTTCACCAGGCTGCGCTCTTGCCGTATCCCTCGATGGTGACGTGATTTACTCGCGCGGTTACGGCTACGCCAACCTCGACTACGGGATTCCGGTCAGTCCGCTGACCGCGTTCGACGTCGGTTCGGTGACCAAGCAGTTCGTCGCCGCGAGCATCAGCATGCTGGAGCTCGAAGGAAAGCTGTCGCTCGACGATGATGTCCGCCGATGGCTTCCGGAACTGCCCGCGTACGAGCGGCCGATCAAGTTGCGCCACATGATCTATCACACGAGCGGCCTGCGGGATTACCTGACGCTGTTCCCGCTCGCCGGGCGAGACCATTACTTCCCGATTTCGCTTTCCCAGATCCTGGAGATGATGTCACGGCAACGGGCTCTCGTGTTTTTGCCAGGAGAGCGTAGCCAGTACAGTAATACGGCGTACATGCTGCTGGCCCTGGTCATCGAGCGCGCCAGCGGCCGGTCGCTGGCCGAGTTCTCCGCGGCGCGCATATTCGGGCCGCTGGGGATGGACGGAAGCCTGATGTACGATAACTATGAGGCGATCATTCCGCGGCGCGCCACCGGCTACGATCGGCACGATGACGATGACATCCGTATGGTGCACAACTTCAACTTCGACGTGCCGGGCGATGGACAGCTGTACACGACCGTCGAGGACCTGCTGCGCTGGGACCACTATCTGCACGGGCCGGAGCGGCCGGCCATCCATGCGATGATGCTGACCGAGGGAACCCTCGACGACGGCGAACCGCTCGGGCGGGCCCGCGGCCTGTATCTCGGCGAGTACCGCGGGCTGCGGACTATACATCACACCGGCAGCTCCTGGGGGTCACGATCCGTGCTCATGCGGTTCGTGGAGCCGGGCATGGCCATCGCGATCGCATGCAACGACGGTCTGGCCGACACGTTGGCGCTGGCGTTCCGCGTCGCCGACCATTACCTGGCCGACGAGTTGGCGCCCACGGGCGGCGATGATGGCCACGACGAGGAATCTCCGGCGGAGGAAATTCCGGCACCGAGATCGCTGACCCCGGAGCAGTTGGCGGAATTCACCGGCACATTCTTCTCGCCGGAACTCGATGCGATCTATCGTTTTGCACTGGCCGATGGCGGATTAGTCGTGCGAATCGAGCAGGAGCCGCCGCTCGCGCTCGTACCGATCGGTGACGACCGGTTCTGGTTCAGCTTCAGCGACCAGGCCTACTCGGGCGTCGTGTCTGCCCGCCTCAGGTTCCGTCGCAGTGCCGGCGGTACCGTTGCCGGCTTCGAACTCGGCTCGGGCACGGAGCAGGGCATCGTGTTCGAGCGGCTGAATTGAACCTGGATAGGGAGGCACGCCCGTGAGCAGGATCGCCGTCGCATTGCTGTCTGGCTTCCTGTCCGCCGGCCACGCATGCGCCGAGAGCGAACCGCGCGGCATGGTGATCGTCAATGCACGCGTGATCGACGGCAGCGGCGGGGCGTCGCGGAACGTGAACGTGCGCGTGGTGGGAGAGCGCATTTCAGCCGTGGGGGATTTCGAACCGCCGGCGGGCGATACGGTCGTGGACGCCGGCGGCCTGGTGCTGGCACCCGGCTTCATCGACGCACACAGTCACCACGAGGCCGGCCTGTTCGAAGCGCCTGAAGCGCTCGCGGCTGTCAGCCAGGGAGTCACGACCGTCGTCGTGGGGCAGGACGGCGCGCATCCGTATCCGCTGGACGCGTTCTTCAGGAGGCTGGAAGCGTCTCCCGCGTCGATCAACGTCGCATCCTTTGCCGGACACGGAACGATTCGCAGCCAGGTGATGGGGGACGATTTCCGCCGTCCGGCGACTTCCAAGGAGCTGGCAGCCATGCAGAAGCTGCTGGCGACCGAGCTGGAGGCCGGCGCCCTGGGGCTTTCGTCCGGGCTGGAATACGATCCGGGCTCCTATTCAGCGCCCGCGGAGCTGGTCGAGCTCGCCCGGGTGGCGGCCGCGCAGGGTGGGCGCTACCTCAGCCACATCCGCAGCGAGGACCAGTACTTCTGGGAGGCCGTCGACGAGGTCATCAACATCGGCCGGGAGGCGCGCCTGCCGGTTCAGGTGACTCATATCAAGCTGGCGATGACCCGCTGGTGGGGGCAGGCCGATCGGCTCAAGTCGAAACTGGATGCGGCGCGGGCAGCGGGCATCGACATCACGGCGGATATCTATCCGTACACCGCGTGGAACTCCGACTTCAGCTGGCTGGTGACGCTATTTCCGCAGCGCGATCTGGATCGGCGCGAAGGCGCTGAGTACATTTTGCAAGACATGCTTTCGCCGGAGGGAATCCTGCTTCCCGATTTTCGGCCGGAGCCGGCCTACAACGGCATGACGATCGCCCGGATCGCCGGGATTCGCGGGACTGATCCCGCTACCACCCTGATCGAGCTGCTGAAGGCGGATGCCGAGGCCGGCGGCGGGTCGCCGATGCTGGGATTCGCGATGTCCGAGCCCGACATCGAGGCGATCATGGCCTGGCCGCATACGGTGATCGGCAGCGACGGCGAACTGGCGGGCCCGCATCCGCGGGGCTATGGCACCTTCACCCGTTATCTTGGCCACTACATCCGCGAGCGCGGCGTCCTGGGTCTCGAGGAAGGTGTCCGCAGGATCAGCGCGCTGTCCGCCCGGCAGGCCGGCATTGCCGATCGCGGGCTGATCGCACCCGGGCATTACGCGGATCTCGTGCTGTTCGATCCGGCACGAGTCGCCGACCGGGCGACCTACGAGAATCCGCACCTGCCGTCAGTGGGTATCGCCAGAGTGTGGGTCAACGGGACGCTGGTGCTCGAAGGCGGGCAGGTCACCGGCAATCGGCCGGGCGCGGTGATCCGTCGTACTCGTCACTCGCGCTGATACCGGTATCAGGGGCTGGCCGTGCCCATCACATACTTCGCAAGCCAGCCCAGATAGCGCTCGTAGAGATCGCGTTCATAGGACGGCACGGACAGACTGTGGTGTTCACCCGGATAGACGACGAGCTGCGTCGGCACGCCGCGGCGCCTCAGCACCTGGTACAGCTGTTCCGAGTTCAGCACGGGCATGTTCCAGTCGTCCTCGCCGCAGACGATCAGCGTCGGCGTCGTGACCTTGTCGAGCGAATAGAACGGCGAGATGCGGTCCCACCGGTGCCGGTTCTCCGCGAGCCACGGCAGCCCGAACTCCTCCTCCCAGAGCAGCTGCCACTCGTCGTGTCCATAGTTGGCTGCGACCAGCGTTTCGCCGGCGCCCGAGATTGCGGCCTTGAAACGGCCGGTCTTCGTGATGATCCGGTTGGTCAGGAACCCGCCGTACGACCAGCCATATGTCGCCATGCGGTCGCCGTCTACCCAGCCCTTGTCGATCGCGAAATCCACGGCGGCCATTACGTCGCCGTAGTCGATTCCGCCCCAGTCGCCGACCAGCGCTTCGGTGAATGCCTGCCCATAACCCCATGAACCACGGGGGTTCGGCATGACGACCACGTAGCCCTGTGCCGCGAACAACTGCGATTCGGAGTCGAATCGCCAGTCCCACTGTGCCCAGGGCCCGCCGTGGATGTGTAGCACGGCCGGGTAGCGCCTGCCTTTCTGGAATCCGGGAGGAAATACGACAAACGAGTCCAGCACTGTTCCGTCCGCGACCGCGTAGGTGTGCTTCTCGACGGCGCCCGTCTGTGTGCCCGCCAGCAATTCCCGATTGACGGCGGTGAACTGCTGCAAGCCTCCGTCCACGAGGCGGAAAACCTCGGCGGGCGACTGGGGGCGGGATACGACCGCAAACAACCGGCCATCTCGCGCTGCATCGAACTCGGTGACGACTTCCTGGCCAGCAATGATCCGCTCCGTTGCACCGGAGCCGAGATCGACCCGGACGAGTTGCTGCTCGCCGCGGAACTCGGTGATGGCGAGGATGCTCCGGCCGCCGGCCGCGTAACGGATGTTCAACGCCTGGATTTCGGCGAGTGACTCCACGAGTCGAGAAGAGCCCGTCACGACATCGAGAATGGCGAGTTGCGGGATCGCGTAGACTGGCAGCCCGGCGCTGACACTGGACGCGTAGGCGATGTACCGGCCGTCCGGGCTGAACACGGGGTTCGAGTCCGCGTACGGCGCGACTGTCAGCTGCTCAGGCCGCGGCTGTTCCCGGGTGACGTCGACTCGCCACAAGTCCGTATTCCGGTTCATGTCGGGCTGTTCGCTGCGGTTGCTGACGAACGCGATGTGCCTGCCATCCGGTGACCAGGTCGCCTGGCTGTCGTCGTAGTCGCCGAACGTCACCTGGCGGACACTGCGATCGGCGATGCCGATGACGTAGACATGCGAACGCCGATCGTCGAGGTAGCCGACATAGTCCTGCTTGAACTGGAGCCGGTCGATGACGTAGGGCCGCGGGTTGGGGCGCGGCTCTTCATCAAGGTCGGCGGGCGAGGGGTCCTGCACGATCAGCAACATGCGCGTGCCGTCCGGCGACCATCGATACGACCGGACGCTCTGCCTGAACTCCGTCAGCTGTGTGGCGTCGCCGCCCCGGCGGTCGAGCAACCATACCTGCGTCCGGCCCTCCTTGCGGTCGGACAACACGGCCAGGTAACGGTTGTCCGGACTCCACTGCGGCAACCACGCGTCGCTGTCCGCGGCCGTCATCCGCACGGGCTCGCCGCCTGCCGTGGGCTGCATCCACACAGCGCTTTTCGACCGGTCCAGCGCGAGGTCGCGATGGGAGACGGTGTAGGCGAGAAATTCCCCGTCCGGGCTGACGGCGATCTCCGATACCTGCTTCATCGCAAGGAAGGTATCGACGTCGAACGGGCGGTCCACGGCGCTGCCGGCCGGCCAGGCACACAGGAAGGCGGTGCCGAGGACAATCAGTCTTGTCATTGCGATCACGTCGTGCCCCCGATGCGCGTACGCGTAGCCTGCGACCCGGGACTCTCGGGTCAGGAATTGTACCCGGCGCATGGCCGCCTTTCTCCCGTCCGTCGCCGATAGGGTAGATTCCAGTCTGCGTTCCGCCGCGGGAGAGCCGGCCGATGTCGTTCGAGATAGCTGTCGGATGCAATATCCGCAAGTCGCCGTATTTCGATGCCACGGTTGCTGACGGCGTGACGTCGTTCTCGGTCTACAACCACATGTATGCGCCTTCGCACTTCGGCGATCCTGGCGGCGAGTACCAGGCGCTGGTGAGCAACGTTGTCCTGTGGGACGTGTCCTGCGAGCGCCAGGTGCAGCTGGCCGGACCCGACGCTGAACGCCTGGCGCGCTACCTGACGACGCGCGCGATCGACGGCATGGCCATCGGGCAGGGCAAGTACGTGCCCCTCTGCGACTACGAGGGCAATCTGATCAACGACCCGGTGCTTCAGAAGCTTGCCGATGACCGCTTCTGGCTGTCGATTGCAGACAGCGACATCCTGCTCTGGGCCCAGGCCATTGCCGCCGAGCGAAGACTGGTCGTGAAGGTGACTGAGCCTGACGCGTCGCCGCTGGCCGTGCAGGGGCCGCGGGCGGAAGACGTCGTCGCCGACCTGTTCGGTGACTGGGTTCGCGAACTGAAGTATTTCTGGTTTCGGGAGACCGAACTCGACGGCATCCCGATCCTGCTGGCGCGGTCAGGCTGGTCGAAGCAGGGCGGCTTCGAGCTGTACCTGCGGGACGCACGCCGAGGCACGGATCTGTATTGGCGGGTGAAGGAAGCCGGCGCGCCCTACGGAATCGTTTCGAGCGCGCCCAGCGACATCGAGAGGGTCGAGAGCGGCCTGCTGTCCTACGGCGCCGATGCCCGATACGGCGTCAATCCATTCGAGGCGGGCCTGGGCGCATTCGTGGATCTGGACCGGCCCGACGAGTTTGTCGGCAAGGCGGCGCTCAGGCGAATCCGCGAAAGCGGGATTCGGCGCCGGCGCGTGGGATATGTCATCGGCGGAGAACGCATCCGCGGGATCACGGAGTGGCAGGACGTGTCTCTGGGACGCGAGGTCGTCGGCACGGTGACGGAAGCGGTTTTTTCGCCGCGGCTGATGAAAAACATCGCGGTCGGCATGCTGTCGACGGAGATGGCCGACGATGTGGATGGCCTGGAGGTCAGCCTCGGCGATGAGCGTCGGCCATCGAGAGTCGCGTCCCTGCCGTTCATCCCGCAATGATCGTCAGCGCGGGATATCGAGTCGCAAGGCCGGACGAGCTGCCGACGCCGGCCATGATCGTGTACCGGGATCTCGTGAACCACAACATTCGCAGCGTGTGCGAGGTGGCGAACGGCGGCCGCAACCTGTTCACGCACGTGAAGACGCACAAGTCTCTGGCGGTCACGCGCATGCAGGTCGCGATGGGTATCGACCAGTTCAAGTGCGCGACCCTGGCGGAGCTCGAGATGGTCCTGCAGGCCGGCGCGCGAAGAGCCGTGCTTGCCTACCCCCTGACTCAGGAACTCAAGATCGAGCGGCTGCTCGCGCTGGCCGCGTCGCACTCCGATCGGTGGATCGCCACGATCGCCAGTTCGCCCGATCATCTCGATCTGCTGGGGGACGTCTCGGCGCGGCGCGGACAGCGGCAGCGGGTGATGCTCGACCTGGACGACGGCATGCACCGAACGGGAATCCGGATGGACCGCGAAGCGGTCGAGCTGTATCGGGAGATTGACCGGCATCCCGGCCTCGAGGCGGCCGGTCTTCACCTGTATGACGGCCACGAGAGCCACTGCGACGAGAACTTGCGCGCGGCAGCGGCGCTGCGCCACATCGGTGCATTGCAGGACTTTCGCCGGCAGACCGAGTCTGCGGGGATGCCGGTGCCGCTCATCATCGCAGGCGGCGCATACTCATTTCCGTACTACGCACGCACGGAAGGCATGCATGGCTCTCCGGGCTCTTTCATCTACTGGGACGCACGCTGTCGATCGGACATGCCGGACATGCCGTTCCGCAACGCCGCCCTGATTCTGACCCAGGTCGTTGACCGGCATCCCGGGCAAAACACATTCACCACGGATCTCGGTTACAAGTACATCTGTTCCGACCAGCCGATCGAGGCAAGAGTCCGTCTGCTCGGCCACGAAACGGCGACCCTGATCATGCACAACGAGGAATACGGCGTGTTCCTTGCAGCCCGTGACATACCGGAAATCGGGAACTACCTGCTGGCCGTGCCGGGCCATATCGGGCCGACGACAGTTCGTTATCCGGGCAGTTACGTTGTTGATTCCGAGGGCGCCGTAGTGGACTACTTTGAACACACGGCGCGGGACCGTGTCAATCAGGTTCCGGATGTCCGCTAGGCGCGGCGGCTCCAGGTTCTGGATTACCGCTCGCGCCGCGGGTCCTGGCGCCGTACCCGATGGTACGAGTATTAAAGGTTTTTAGAAGTCCATTAGGAAACAGTAACCTGCGTGCAGGTATTGATTCCTCTCTCTCCGCCAGATTTCAGCTGCCCCGCGAGCGATGCGAACCTAGACGACCGGGTGCTTCAGGTGCCACGGCGTCGCCTGCTGGTACGCGTGGCCGATGCGGCACAGCACCGATTCGCTTAACCGGCGGCCTACGAACTGCACGCTGAGCGGCAAGCCTTCCGCCGAAAACCCGCAGGGCACCGACAAGGTGGGACTGCCGCTGAAGTTGAACGGCTGGGTGTGGATGTCGTTCCGGACGGTCGCACTCCAGGACTCTGCGGTTTCTTCGTCGAAAGGATTCGCTTCCTTGACGCGTGCACTGTTGGCCATCGACGGGCACACCAGACAATCGACGGTGCTCAGCATGGAATCGATCGACGCGGAGACTTCTGATCGAACCTTCTGGGCCGCGGCCAGCGTCGATGGCGCGACCCGCTGACCGGCCTCGAGCGCGGCGCGGAATCCCGGCCCATATTCGACTGCCCGACTCGGAAACGTCGACGCATGCACCGCAAGCGCTTCGACATAGCACAAGTCGAGCCACGCGCCGCCGACCTGGCTGACATCCGGCATGGTGACCGCCAAGACGTTCGCGCCCAGCCGGGTCAATGTCGCGAGCACCTCGTCCATCGCCTCGGCCACGTCGGCATCCACGTTGTCGGTGGCATAGCGACGGTCGAATCCGACACGGAGACCCGCGACGCCCTGGCCCAGTTCGGACCGTGTCGCGGGCACCGGGTCCGGCAGCGAAGTCGGGTCATGCGGATCGGCGCCCGCCATCGCTTCGAACAGGATGGCGGCGTCTTCCACGGTGCGGGTCATCGGCCCGACATGGTCCATGGAAGGGGCGAGCGCGAACACGCCGTAGCGGCTCACGCGGCCGTACGTGGGCTTGAGGCCCACGCACCCATTCGCGGCCGACGGGTACCGGATCGACCCTCCTGTATCCGTACCGACCGAAGCGAAACACAGGCCTGCTGCCGTGGCCACGCCGGAGCCGCTCGATGAGACGCCGCTCCATCGCGTGGCGTCCCACGGGTTCACGGGCACCTGCAAGGCGGGGAAATACGGTCCGAACGCACCTTCGCACAGCACGAGCTTGCCCAGGATGATCGCACCCGCAGCTTCCAGCCGAGCGACGACGGTCGCGTCGAAGTCGGGCACGAAGTCGGCAAAGACCTTCGTGCCCGCCATGGTGCGAACGCCGCGCGTATAGCAAAGGTCTTTCACCGCGATGGGTACGCCGTGCAAAGGCCCGCGGTACCGGCCGGCGCGGATTTCGGCGTCTGCGCGCCGGGCGCTCGCGATCGCCTGTTCGGCCATGACCGTGACGTAGCTCTGCAGCCGCCCGTCCACCGCGGCGATCCGGTCGAGAATCTGTTGCGTCAGATCCAACGACTGGATCTCTCGTGCCACGATCAGCTCGGCGACGTCCACCAGACTCGTGTAGTGCAGCGGTCTCGCGACTTGCGAGACCGAAGCACCCGCAGGGCCGCGACCGCACGATATTGCGGCGACCGGCAATGCCGAGACGCCAGCCAGGCGTGCCAGGAGTTCGCGGCGCGTCAATCCAGGTTTACCCGCGTCTCATGTGTTGTCACCCATGGATCCCCCTTGGAACGCACTCTCTCAGAAGGTATTCGCGAGCGCAATCGCGCGGCAGGCCGCAAATCTGTTGGCACAAGAAATCGCCCTACCCAGGGAAATCCTTGTAAAGCAATGGCCTGCACAGGCATATTGATTCCTCTTTCTCCGCCAATTCTTTCCTCCAACCCGCTCAGGGAAATTCCATCGATGACCGCAAATCGCCGGGATTTCGTCGCCGGAACGGGCGCGGTCATCGCAACCATGACCCATCTTCGAGCGCGCGCCGCCGACGCTGCCGATTCCTCAGTCGAAAAGCTGCTGGCGGATCTGGCGGAGGAGCTGCTTGCCGATTATCCCGAGAACGCGACCGACCTCGGCATCGATGTCGGTCCGCGCGCGCAGCTGAAAGCCAGGCTGACCGACCGCTCGGCGGCGGGACAGGAGGCCATCGCCCGGCGGGTGGCCGCGCGGCTCGAGCGGTTGCGGGCCATCGACGCTTCCGCCCTCGACGAGGCGGCGCGCATCGATCTCGACGTCGTGCGCACCGCGTATGAAACCGCGGCCGATGGCTTCGCCTTTCCCTACGGCGACGTGGCCTTGCTCAACCTGAAATGGTCGTGGCGGAACGTTCCCTATGTCGTCGCGCAGAATACCGGCGCCTTCCTCGAGATCCCAAGCCTCCTGGAAGAGCAGCACTCGGTCAATACGCGCGAGGACGCGGACGCGTACCTCGCGCGGCTCGAAGCCTACGCCGGCCAGCTCGATGGCGAGACCGGACGCCTGCAGGCCGCGGCGTCGCAGGGCGTCATCGCACCGGATTTCCTGCTCGACAAGACGCTTGCTCAGATCAGAATCGCGCGCAGCGGGAACGTCGCCGATTGGCCGCTCGTCGCCTCGCTCGCGAAGCGGACGCAGGCAATGCCGGGCGACTTCGGCGCCAAGGCGGCGAAGATCGCGGCGAACAAGGTCGCCCCGGCGCTTGACCACCAGATCGCCGAGCTGGAAGCGCATCGACGGCGTGCCACCGGCGACGCGGGCATCTGGAAACTTCCGCAAGGCGATGCTTACTACGCGTGGACACTCAGGGCAGCGACCACCACACGGATGACGCCGGACGAGATTCACGACCGGGGCCGGGAAGAACTGGCCGCGCTCCAGTCCGAGATGGACGCGATCCTGAAGAAACAGGGGCTGACACAGGGCAGCGTGGGCGAGCGGATGACCGCGCTCGGCAAGGAAGCTCGCTTCCAGTTCACGGATGACGACGCAGGACGTGCGCGCGTGATGGCCTTCCTCGAGGGGCGCATCAGCGACATGCGCACGCGCCTGCCGCGCGCGTTCTCGACGCCGGTGCCGGGGAATTTCGAGATCAAGCGCATGCCGCCCGAGGTCGAGCCGGGGGCGCCGGGCGCTTATGGCGGCCCGGGCAGCATCGACGGCAGCGTGCCGGGTAAATTCTGGATCAACCTGCGCACGACCAGCATCTGGAACACCTACAACCTGCCGACGCTGTGCTATCACGAGTCCGTGCCGGGCCACGTCTGGCAGGGCGAGTACGCGTTCAAGTTGCCGCTGATCCGCTCGCTGCTCGCCTTCAATGCCTATTCGGAAGGCTGGGCGCTGTATGCCGAGCAGCTCGCCGCGGAACTCGGCGCTTACGATGACGACCCTGTCGGTCGCCTGGGATACCTGCAGTCCATTGCATTTCGCGCCTGCCGACTCATGGTTGATACGGGCTTGCATGCGAAACGGTGGACGCGCGAGCAGGCGATCCAGTGGTTTGCCAGCACGAACGGCTCGGGCCTGCAGGAAGTGACCAGCGAGGTCGATCGCTATTGCGCATGGCCGGGCCAGGCCTGCGGCTACAAGGTCGGTCACAACGAAATCAATCGCCTGCGGGGCAAGGCGCAACAGGCCCTGGGCGCCAGGTTCGATTTCCGCCAGTTTAACGATGCCGTGGTCAAAACTGGTGGCGTACCCATGGTCGTGCTGGCACGCGAGATCGATGTGTTCATCCGGGGGCAGCAGTCATGAAACCGATACGCAGCCTTGCCGCTCTCCTGGCCTTCGCGATCGCCGCGACCGCCCACGCCGACGCCGCGCTCGATCACGCCAGGAAAGTGCTCGAAGAGTCCATCCTGTTCGACGGTCACAACGACCTGCCCTGGGCGATTCGCGCATACAAGGACGCACCCGGCGACGTCGCCGCCTACGACCTTCGCACGCACGCACCGGGCAAGGGCCAGACCGACATTCCGCGCCTGCGCGAAGGCCGCGTCGGCGCCCAGTTCTGGTCCGTTTACACACCGCCCGAGGCCGAGGGCCACTTCGCACGCACGCAACTAGAACAGATCGACATCGCCCGGCGGATGATTGCCCGCTACCCCGACACCTTCCAGCTCGCCGGCACCGCCGCCGACATCCGCGCCGCCAAGACCGCTGGACGCATCGGCTCGATGCTCGGCCTCGAAGGCGGGCACGCGATCGAGGATTCGCTGGGGGCATTGCGTGCCTACTACGACCTCGGCGTGCGCTACATGACCCTCACGCACAACCGGCACACGGACTGGGCCGATGCCGCGTTGCAGGAACCCCCGGCCCACGACGGTCTGACCGAGTTCGGCGAACAGGTCGTTCACGAGATGAACCGCATCGGCATGCTCGTGGATCTATCCCACACTTCGGCCGACACCATGCGCGACGCCATTCGCGTGTCCCGGGCGCCGGTGATCTTCTCCCATTCCTCCGCGCGCGCTCTCTGCGACATCCCGCGCAACGTCCCCGATGACGTGATCAAGATGCTGCCCAAGAACGGCGGCGTGCTGATGGTGACCTTCGTCTCCGGCTTCATCTCCCAGGCTGCGGCCGACGTCACCCTGCCGATGATCCAGGAGTACAACGCCCGTGCCCAGGGCAAAAGCGAAGCCGATCGCAAAGCCATCGAGGACGAAATAGCGGCCCGGACCGTGATGCCCAAGGTAACCATCGCCGCGGTCACCGACCATATCGAGTACATCCGGAAACTGATCGGCGTGGACTACATCGGCATCGGCAGCGACTACGACGGCAATGAAGACTGGCCCGAAGGGCTCTCCGACGTCTCCATGTACCCCAACCTGTTCGCGGAACTCGTCCGCCGGGGCTGGAGTGATGAGGATCTAGCGAAGATCGCAGGAGGCAACGTACTCCGGGCGCTCGAACAGGCCGAGGCCGTGGCCCGGCGGCTCCAGCAGGAAACCCCACCGAATTAGACGCTTAGGTTGGATATTGATAGGATTCGCGCCCGCAACGCGCCCGTAGCTCATCTGGATAGAGTACTTGGCTACGAACCAAGGGGTAGGGGGTTCGAATCCCTCCGGGCGCGCCA
>CAYYQQ010000004.1:0-52020 GCA_964473595.1 uncultured Steroidobacteraceae bacterium
ATTGCAGTTGCAGTGAAACAGAGTATTGCTGGGCGCTGACCGATTGGCCGCACCTATCGAGTGCTCCATATAGTTCCCCTTCCTGATAAGACGACGTTCGCATGAAAAAGTTGATTTATATCGGGGGATGTGAGCGCCGGCCGGCCTCACCAGCGCTTTCGGAAAATACTTCCTATCAGTTCGATTTCACGGAAAGGTACAGTTTGAATGGCCCCAGAAGCTAATCGCATGTCGCAGTGCGAAGCCAAGGACAGCGTCACCGGTCCGCTGTTTCTGGTGGGCATGCCACGATCCGGAACCAAGCTGTTGCGCGAGATGCTGAATGAGCACCCCCGAATCCGCTTCGCGGATATTGAGACAGAGTTGCTGCCGTATTGGGTGTCGCATTGGCCGCAGTTAATGCCGACCAAGAGCCCGGGTCAGTTCAGGCGGTTCTATGTCGAGTGCCTCAGTATGCCGTTTTTCATCCAGAACTCGGAGAAGGGAACTCACATCGACTGCGATGAATGGCTAAATGCGTGTGATTCATTGACGCCAGCTGCCGTGTTTGAAGGATTGATGCGTTGTTGCTTAGCAATTCCATCAACGGATCGTTTAACTATCTGGGGTGATAAGTCTCCTTCCTATATTAGGCACATCCCACTTCTGCTGGCGCAATTTCCACACGCGCGAATTGTTCACATCATCAGAGACGTAAGGGATTACGGGCTATCGATTCGCAAAGCGTGGGGCAAGAACATCTTGCGGGCCGCGCAGCGTTGGCAAGACGATGTGAGCAAAGCTCGGCACGACGGAAGTGACCACAGATCAAACTACATTGAAGTTCGCTACGAGGACCTCCTGGCCGACACCAAATTGACGCTTGAGGCAATCTGTGTGTCACTGGGGATAGATTTTGACGCAAGGATGCTTAGTCCCAATCGTGTTGTTGAAAACCTGGGAGCAACCAAGAATATTCGTGAAGTTGTGCGCAGCAACTCAGGAAAATATCTAACTCAAATGTCACCAGAACTGGCGGCTAAAATAGAGAAAATTGCCGGCCCAACGCTTCGCGAAATGAATTACCCGTGTGACTATCAGGGCGCCCCAGTGCGGATACCGGATTGGCGCCTTCGCATTTTTCAATGCCTAGATGGATTGAATCTGTTCTTGGCTGGTGTTCCGCGTTTGGGTTTGATTCGCTCAGCAAAATATAATCTCGCGTACTTTAGGATCTCCGGCAACCGCAAGTACTGAGGGGCAATCCAGTGATTGAGGCAGGAGATCTTTGGTTGAACGATTGGACGCCTTGGGATCCCGCTGTCTGCTTGCCATCGACAATGCGTTCGAAGACGCTTCATGTTATGAAAGCTTGCAATTCACGGGCAACACGCTACAAGTAGGATTCGTAGAGGAATCCCAGATGTCAGTTCGACGCGCCGCAAAATCCCTGGTCATGGCCCGTTCGAGGGCGAAAAAGGTGGCGCATTTCTATTCAATGTCCTGCGATCAGGACAGAATTCTGGACGTGGGCGTTTCAACCGAACGAAGCGAGGGGCCAGCCGAGAGGAATTACTTCTTGAAGACCTTTCGTTATCCTTCCGACAATTACACTGGATTGGGAATTCAAGATTTGTCGGAGATGGAAGCGCTCTTTCCAGGGAAGCGGTTTGTTCAGTATTCTGGCGGGAGGTTTCCGTTCGGGGACAAGGACTTCGACTGGGTGTTCAGTAACGCGGTGATTGAGCATGTTGGCGACGAGTCAGCGCAGCGCGAGTTTGTGAACGAGATGTTACGGGTTGCCAAGAATGTCTACTTCACCACGCCGTATAAGTACTTTCCGTTGGAGACCCACACGAATCTTATTTGCTTGCATTGGATTGACCGGATGTTTGCGCGCTGGCTAGAAAAGCATCGTCCTGAATCTGGGAAGTACTCGATTTACTTGTTTTCGATCCAGAGGCTGCGGAGACTGCTCAAGGCGTCGGACGCTGCAGAGTTCATCTTGCACAAGAATCGTTTCGCTGGAATCGTAATGACGTTGACGGTCGTGTGTCGGTAGGTGCGTTGATTCTTAGGTCATGTGATCAGTGGCGGCGCTCACGGATTGTCCGGACATCCCGGGAAACCTGGTCGGCGGAGCGACTCTTGCCATGAAGTTGAAGGCGTGGCCCGAGAGTGGGCGCCCGGGCTGAGGCGCTTACCGGATGCCAGTGCGGCATTTGTGTGGATTACCTCACAGTTTGTGATGGATGAAATTGTTTACGGTTACGACTACCCGGCAGCTTTGAAGTGGCGTCTTTTGCTGTCGCGACTATGTAAGGTTGGAAGGGCCGCATTCTGTAGTGCCCGCTATTCGTGAATAAACCGTTCGCTGGGAGCAATGCGATGAAATCGTTCAAAGTTAGTTCAGCATTCGCGCTTCTTGCGCTGTTTGGCGTGGCCGTGATGTCGCCGCCAGTGGCGAACGCCGATGACGCATCGGTGATGTTCTCGGGAGGTTTCGAAAGCGGCGATCTGGCGGATTGGGAGATCATTAGAGAAAATGTACCAGTGGTGCAATCGACAAAGGTACGGGCCGGGGGCCATGCCCTCAAGAGTACGCTAAAGTTTTTTAATGGCGCAGGTGCATCTTCTTCACTACGTGAGCGCGTGGAAGTGAGGCCGAAAACGCCGGCGACCGAGGTAGGCAAGGAGTACTGGTACGGGTTCTCGATTTATCTGCCTGGCGCAGCCGATGGAGCAGATAACTACGTCGCAGATAAGTACTGGGAAATCGTGGCGCAATGGTGGGCTCCATACGACTCCTCAGAGTGTTGCCGGAACCCGCCGTTGACACTTAGAACATCGATGGACGGCGTTGGGGGTCATTGGTACATCGGTGGAAAGTGGTCTGCAAAAGCCAACAACTCGAATCATGACTACGACGGCACTTTCTCAAAGGACTTAGGGCCGTACGAAACAGGTAAGTGGACTGATTGGGTGTTTCGGGTGAAGTGGTCTTATTTGAACGACGGTATCCTGGAAGTCTGGAAGGACGGAAAACAGGTTCTGAGTCGTATCGACTTACCGATCGGATACAATGACCTGAAGGGCCCATTTTTCAAAATGGGAATTTACAAGGGGCAGTGGGAGAAAGAACCAGATGACGGCAGCACTTTGGACGCTGTGAGTTATCGTGTGATTTATCACGACGAGTTCCGGATGGCCGACGAGCGCGGCTCATATGCTGCCGTAGCACCAGGCGGCGAAGTCCCCGCTCCAGCCCCTCCATCAGCGTTGCTGGTCAATTAATCCGTCTATCCGCATCAGAGGCCTGCGGCTGTTACGCCCCGCCGACTTGAAAAGGGGAGGGTGAGGAGCAGGAGACGGACTTGCCGTCCCAACGGCCTATATAATAATTGCCGCATCTGCGTTGGCGTGCATTGGGGGGCATGTGAGCGCAAAGGTTTCCGTTCTGATGCCATCACGAGAGGCAATGCCGCAGGCACGGGCCGTCACCCCGGCCGAAATCGAGATTGAGCAGCGGCGGGCGCTTCGCACGTTCCGAACTTGGAGGCGATTTCACGACGGGCCAAGGAGTGAGCCGGGCCCGCTGCTGAGCGCCGTCGGCCGCTATCCGCAGGCGGTACTCGTTGCGGGCTGCCAGCGGTCTGGCACCACGATGCTCACCAGAATCATCGCGCGCTCGCCGGGCTTCAGATATCTCAGCCTGACGATTGACGATGAATTGGATGCGGCACTTGCGCTCTGTGGTCAAATAGAGTTGCCAGCGCAAGCGCGATATTGCTTTCAGACGACCTACCTAAATGAGCGTTACTTCGAGTACAAAATGCTCAGTCAGGACCACCGCTTGGTGTGGGTACTCAGGAACCCTTACTCCGTAGTGTACTCGATGGTGCACAATTGGAAACGATTTGCCTTGAATGAGTTGTACGAAGCGTGCTACGTGGCAGCGGTGCGCGGAACTATGCGGAGGACGCTGCCATGGCCACTGGGCCCCTCGAGTGTCGAGAAAGCATGTGAAGCGTACGCCGCAAAGACGGCACAGATAATGACCATTCGGGCGCTTGTCCCTGCTGCGCAGTTACTCGTGATCGACTATGACGCCCTCGTTCGGGATCCGCATGTTTGGTTGGGACGAATATTCGCGCTCATCGGGGCGCCATACCAGCCAGCCTACGCGAGTGGCATCCGACCGGACAGTGTAGAGAAAGCGGCTCGACTGACCAGTCGGCAGCAATCGCTGATTCGGGCGATCGCCGAACCAACCTATCGCGAATGTCTGAAGATACTCTAGGCTCAGGCGGCCCACGTTCCGAGCCTGGTTCCGCGGCACTTTACGGTCGTCGGCGGGCGCGTCGTTCGCTGATGCACACGGCGGCGTTCCGCATTGCCGCGCAGTTGGCGACGTTCGTTGGCTTCGTCGTGTTTGTGCGCAACATGCCGGAGCTGGACTTCGGAATCTTCAATCTGCTGTATGCCATGATACCAGTTATCAGTACGCTGGCCTCGCTCGGGCTCGAATCGACGCTTCGCAGGTATCAGCCTGAATACCTTCAGAGCGGCAACGAAGCAGGATCGCAATGGCTGGTTCGATTCGTTTCTCGCGCCCGATTAGGCGCCAACGCGCTTGTTCTGTTGGCAATCCTCGTGACCTGGGACCTTACGGCGCATTTCTTCAAGATCGAGGCCTATCGCGTGCAGTTCGCGGTCTTCGGTCTCGTCATCCTGGTCTATTTCCAGTCGCGAATACTGCAGTTCTCGCTGGCCTCGCACATGCTGCACGGGTACAGCGTCGGATCCGTGGCGTTGTTGTCCATTGCGAAGCTTGTCGGCTACGTGGCGTTGGCAGCGTTCGATCGCCTGGACTTGAACGCGGCAATCGCAATAGATGCGGCAGCGTACGGCTGCGCCTATGTGTTCCTGTTCCTGGCGCACCGACACCACTGCCCGGTCAACTCGTCGAACGATGTGTATCAACCGACGAAGCCGGAGCGTAAGCGACTGATTCGCTACGGGCTGCTGAACAACTTCAACGATGCGGGCACGTTTGTTCTGATGTCACGGAGTGACAATTTTTTTATTGCTGCAATCCTGGATCCGATCTCGGTGGGTATCTATTCTTTCTACCTACGGCTCGACGAGATGATAACGCGCCTCCTGCCAGTTCGGCTTTTCGAGAATGTGGTGCAGCCGCTCTTTTTTGCTTTATCTACCGAAAACGCCAGTGACAGGCTACCGCGATATTTTTCCTTGCTGTTGAACCTGAACTTGCTCGTCCAGATGCCGCTCATGGCATATGTGACTGTCTATCACGCGGATCTGGTGACGGTAGTTTTTGGCGGCAAGTTCACGGAATGGTCGTACTTGCTCCCGCTCGTGGTGGGTTTCAGCACACTCAATGTCATTGACAAGCCGGTAACCTTGATGGCGCAATACCATGAACGTGCCGGAGTCATTCTTGCCAGCAAACTACTGACAGTTTACAACGTGATAGCCCTGATCGTGCTGCTGCCTATCCTCGGCCTGGCGGGTGCGGCTATCGCCTCTGGATCGGCCCAAGTACTGAAGAGTACGTACATTTGGTGGTATGTTCGGCAGGATGGGCGGTGGCTCCACTGGCAGGGAGCGCTTGCAACGTGTGTATTGCTTTGGGGTGGAGCGGTTGTGGTTTGCTGGTTCTTGAGGCAGATCGTGACAGTCCATCCGATGGTGCACTTGCTGGTGGGGGCGATCATCATGGGATCTACGGCCTTGCTGTATGTCCGTAGTCCGGCGCTTTCGGCTTCCGATCGTAGTATCTTGGGATCGGTGCTTTCCGGACGCGAACAGAGGCTAATGAAACTCGTTGGTATGATTCCGAGCACCAATCCGTTACCGCCGCCCGACGGGCCGCGCTGAGGCAACAAGCTTGCAGAAGCTGGTTCTCGCAATGATCGTGGTCGTTACCACGGCCGACTATTTCACGCACGGCGATAATTGGGGACGAGGAGCGTGGCTGCCGGGTGAATTGCGGTATCTGCCGGAGTTATTGAGCGCAATCACGCTAATTTGCGTCCTGGTTTTGGGATCCCGCGACAGATTTAGGGATGTGCGTCCGATCTATTGGCTCGTTTTCGGAGCAATCGTCGTCGTGATGTCGTTTGGCGCGCTGGCCAACAGCAGCGAAGCGGGCGAAGTATTCACGGGTATCAGGGCATATGCGCGCGCCCTGCCATTTTTCCTGCTCCCGTGCGTGTTTCATTTCTCAGACCGGCAGATCGACACGCAGTTAAAGGTGCTGCTGACGATTGCTGTCCTGCAGTTACCAATTGCATTGGAACAACGAATGAAGACCGCAGCCAGTGTCGGGAACGCAGCTATTTCCGGTGACTACACCAGTGGAACGTTGTCGGTCTCATCGATGCTCTCAATCTTTCTGATCTGCGGTTTGTGTCTGTGCGCGGCGTTTTTTATTCGGGGTCGCCTTCGGAGCTGGCAGTTTCTCGTCCTGGTCGCGCTCTTGTTCGTTCCGACAACCATCAACGAAACGAAGGGCACCTTGCTTTTGTTGCCGATCGGTCTGCTGACAACGTTTATGGTCGGGGTGGCAAGAGGCTTCAGGTTGCGTGCGGTCGTGTGGCTGATGGCGCTCCTCGCATTGTCGGGGACATTATACTGGGTGGCATATGATTATCTGGGTACTTCGGATGTAAGGGAGCGTACGCTTGGCGGCTGGTTCACCGACGAGGGGAGGCGCGATAAATTGTTTACCAAGGAGACAGAACTTGGTGGGGACGAGAACGCGGGCCGCTGGGATGCCGTCACCGTACCCGTGAAGTTTCTGAGCAAAGATCCGGTGCACTTGCTCCTCGGACTTGGCATCGGAAGTGTCGCGGACTCATCATTGGGCGCGGCGTTTGTTGGCCGCTACCAAGAACTGTTCGATCCATTCTTGCGTTCCATGTTTCCTCGCCTGCTTCTGGAGCTCGGTTTGGTCGGCGTCGGACTGGTGGCAAGTCTTTACTTGTTAATTTTTTCAGACAGCCGCCATGTGGCAGCCAGAAATGCGGGAACCATGCAGTCGGTGGCGTTGGGATGGACAGGAGTTACGGTCGTGATGGGAGTCTCGATTTTTTACAAAGACATGATACCGGTGACGGCGCTGTCGTATCTGTTCTGGTATTTCTCCGGGCTTGTTGTGGCCGCCCGAATGAGGTTGCATCATGACCGACCGGAAGATCCGAATGTTGTTTTTCGTACGCGAGTGTTTTCCGACATTCAGAGTTGATGTCGACGTCTTGTTTGGCGTGGAACTGCTCGGTCGAGGACATGAGATCGATTTCGTCATGCAAGCAGCTTCTTCAGGCGATCGCTTTGGTCGTCAGCAATGGCATAACCGGACGGTATGGGTGGGCAGAAGAGAGCATAGGAAGGGCCTCGTTTTCAGGCTCTGGGACCAAGCGCTGGCCTTCTGGCATGACTTGAGCTGCCTCAGGTACTTGTCGTCTGGGCGCTACGATGCTGTCCAGGTCAAGGACAAGTTTTTCGTCGCGCCGATCATCTACCTGGTGGCAAAGGCACGAGGGCTCAAGTTCTTCTATTGGTTGTCTTTTCCGTTGCCGGATGCCCAGTTGGTGCGGGCACGGGATCCTCGAACGCGCTTTCGGTGGCTGATTTACCTGCGTGGCTGGTTGTCGCACTGGCTGCTATACAAATGCTTATTGCCTCGTGCAGATCATGTGTTCGTCCAGAGTGAACGGATGAAGGCCGACGTCGAGGAAAAAGGGATCCCCGCACGGCGAATCACAGCCGTGCCGATGGGTGTTCCGCGCGGGGAGCTGAATGACGACGCGGGCGCGGACGGACCGTCTCCAGACGATGGGACAGGTCCGCTCCGCCTTGTTTACCTCGGAACCCTGGCGAAGACACGAAAGCTCGAAATCCTCGTCGAAATGTTGTCTGCCCTTCGCAGCGCGCGCATATCGGCGCACCTCGTCATGGTTGGTGACGGCAACGAACCGGAGGACCGGCGGCTGATCGAATCCTATGCAAAACAGTTGAACGTGCAGGACATGCTGAGCATCACTGGATTCCTGCCGCGTGCCGAAGCATTGCGACGGGTGCGGAACGCTGATGTTGCGTTGTCACCGTTTTTTCCTACCCCAATCCTGCTCTCAACCTCGCCCACGAAGCTGGTCGAGTACCTGTCTCTCGGGCTACCGGTTATTGCAAACGATCATCCGGAGCAGCGACTCGTGTTGCGCCAGAGCAGGGGTGGTATTTGCGTTCCCTGGGGCAGTCGTCATTTTGCGCGTGCCGTTGCCTGGTTGGCGCGACTCAATTCCGAGCAAAGAAGGAAAATTGGTGCGCGTGGGCGTCAGTGGGTGAAGGAGAACCGCAGCTACGAGCGAATTGCCACGATGCTGGAAGAAAAATACCTTGCACTTCTTTCAAGCGCGGCTGATGTGTGATCCAGGCCGATTATTGGGCACGCGACAAGAGCGAGTCGTAGATTGTCTCGAGACGAGGCATCAGCTTCTCGACGGAATAATGCATGCGAATTGTCTCCTGAGCGGACTCACCAAGCTTCGTGCGAAGGGATGGTTCAGTTGCAAGCAAAATGATGGACTGGGTAAGTGCCTCCTTATCGCCTGCCTCGATCAGAAGTCCATTAACGCTATCCTTAACGACCTCCGGAATGCCTCCGACCCGGGTAGACACGACGGGGAGACCGCACGCCATGGCCTCCAGAAGGCTCATTGGCAATCCTTCGTTGTGAGACGGTAGAAGAAAAACATCGGCCTTCTCGAGTTCCCTTTGGATGTCCGAGGCGGACAGCCACCCGAGCAACTCAACACAGTCTTCCAGGCCCAGCTCCCGAGTCATGGATATCGCCTTTTCGAGCTCACCGTCACCCGCGATTCGCAGGCGGATTTCCGGTCGCGATCTGCGCGCATCCCGAAACGCGGGTAAAAGATCAAAAACGCCTTTTCTCGATCCGACCTGACCGGAAAAAAAGAACACGCATTCGGGTCCGCTCGATGAGGCCAGATGCGGGTGCTTTGGCACGGGCACGTAGTTTGGCATCTCGATGACTTGGGCTCTTGGAGCGATCTCCAGGACGATTGTCTCCCACCTCTTGGACAGTACCAGTACTGCTGCGCACGACTCGAGTTGTGAGCGAATGATTCGTTTACGCCAGCGTGGTTGCCGGTCGAAGAACATATGCAGTTGGGACCCATGCAGGTGCATGATGACGGGAACGCGGAAAGCGGTGGCCATGCGTGCAATGATTGCCTTTCGCCAGAAGCTGCCGTACATCGAAACATGAAGATGAAACACAGCCACCTGCTTCTGCAACAGCATGACCAGACAAGTGGCGATCGCTTCCGCGGCGAGTCGTAGTCGAGTCCATATCGGGCCGTCATCGTGGCTGAAAAGCAGCCGTACCTGGTAGTGCTCAAACAATCCGTCGCGGCGATATGCGTCCACCACGGAGCGCATGCCGCCCTTGGCAGCGGTGCTGACCATGACTATGAACTTCCGTTGTTTTTCGCAGGTCTGCGTATGGGTCACTGTGAGTCTATGGCGCTTGCTGGAGAATCAGATTCAATGGCGGCTGTGTCGTGAAGCAAAACCTCGACGAGTGACTCGATGTTTGTGTAGGAATACGTGGCGCGCGAATGGCGCTTCGCCTGCTCGCTGAGCATCCGGCGGAGCTCGGGGTCATCGATCAGCGTCTCGACATGGCGCCGAAGTGCGTGATAGTCACCGCTGGCGCAGTAGCCATACATGCGGGATGCCAGCAGGCCATCTGGGTCGACGTCGAGGCTGACGACCGGTGTGCCGCGCATCCACGCCTGGATAAACGTATTGGCAAAACCCTCACTTTCGCTGGTATTGACGAAAACGTGAGAACGCGCGAGCCAATCATTGACTTGCTCTTGCGAAAGCCCGCCCAGGTAAAGCAGATTTGGCAGTGCCTGGATTTTGGCGAGCAGCGTCGGCCATTCTGGATTGGACAAGGGAGGTGCGCCAATCATTATCAGGCGAACATTGGGTCGATTACGGAAATCCTCGGCCAGACGCACGAATACTTCGGGTCGTTTGAACGGCTTGATGTTGGCAACCCAAGTGATCGTGACCGGCTCTGGCTGCCTGTCAGGAAGAACGTCCGGTAACGGGTGGAAATTCGGTATCAGGGTTGAATCGTTGCGCCCGTAATGGCGAAGCAGCAGATCGGCTTGATGCTGGGTCTGAACGACGATCGCATCTGCATGGCGAATCCCATAGTCAATTATTCGCTCATCGAAACGGCTCAGTACTGACGATACGCTCGCAGACGATGACCGTGGTGAAGGTTGCACGTCGGAGTCATGGGCAACATGCCATACCAGGCGTGCGTGAGCGCGTCGGGCATAGAGTGCGGCTACGCCCGTGTACGTGCACGCGACACGCTGATAGATAACGTCCGGCCGAATTCTCCGAAGCGCCATCCAGAACGACGGGACGTCGGCAAGGAATGTGCCGGCAATGGGTCGTCTCTTGCCGACTTCATGAATGCGATATCCTTCCGGTTGGTGGATTGCACGGATTCGGCGGCCGACGAAGTGGATGTCAATATCGCGGCGCCCCACCAAGTGTTCGATGAGCGCCTTGCCCTGATATTGAGCACCGCCAATCTTTGTTTCCCAATGTGTTGGGATCACCACGCAGACGGTCCGTCGTGGGCGCTGCCCATTAGGTGATGGCATGGATCGAGGGTCCGTCATGTCGTGGAAGACAGATTCTGCATCTGTCGCGCTGACTCAAGTGTAGCCAAGGCGACGATTCATCGGGCCGCCGCGCCGTTCGAAGTATTCGAGGTCGTCGCCGGTGAGTTCTCGCTGCCAGGCCGTGTCAAGAATGATCTGCCGAGAATCCTGCAAACGCATGTCATTGCCGTTTGCAACGTGGTTTTCCTTTCGACGGAAATCAAGCATGACTGGGTCGAAAGCCAGGCCGAGAAACTCGCAGATGCGCCGGGTTTCAGACTCTGGGGCGCCGGCAAGATCTTCATAATGTACCGGAAGCCAGCGATTGGTCGGCACGTGCTTCTCAAGGAGTGGCAGTGCGTGCTCGTAATACTTGCGCCAGCCATCGACGATGCTTCGGCGACTGTGACCGGAACGCAGCCCGGAAAAAAGGCGACCTCTGCCGTCACGAGACAGAAGTAGCAGGCGCGTGGAGTCTGGATCGCGTTGATACGTCGCGATGCCCCGGAGGTAGCCTTTTGACGAGTCAACGATGACGTCGGAATGGCTCACCCGGCGAATGGCATCGTAGACGACGAGCGTATTGGTGATGCCGATTCCAAATCGTCGCATGACTACCCGTGGTATGCACGCGCCGGTTTGCATCTGGAAGCGCATCAGTGCGTGACGTGCCTTCCATTTGGCCCGATAGAATTTCGTTTGATGCTTTGTATCGAAAACGTTGGTCGCTCCGATGAATCCCAGGTCGAGGGAATACGGGTCGCGCGCGATGTCGAGGCCAAGCCTCTCCGATACCGTGCGAATCACGGACTGCCAGAATCTGCAATCGCGAATTGGTGTGCCGCACGCGCATGCCGTATTCAAAGCCAGGTTCTTGGGCAGGTGAAACAGTTCTCCTACCGAAACGGCATTCGGGTGACTTCCCAGTATGAGGCTCGTCAGCGTCGAGCCCGAACGTCCGGCAGAAAGAATGTAAACGGTCCTGAGCATGGCAGATCCGTTACCCACATTGACTACTATGCCGCGCCATGTGACGCGCGGCATTGGTATCCCAGGTTGATCAAATGCTTCCCTGCGATTCGCTCAACGACCGCCTGTTCGCTCTCGCCGAGTTGGGTTCGCCAGGATTCGAGTCGAGGGCGAAGGCCAAGCGATTGGATCGTACGCTGGTATTCGTTGTCAGGGGACAAGCCGATGAACGCCATCGCCGTCGTCAAGGTGGCGTCCGGATGCGCAATGAGATCCTCATATCGCAGGTAATGTTGCTGGCCGGGAGGTACGCCTTCAAGCCCACGGTGGATTGCCTCCACTTCCATGACCCAGTTCCGTGCCGCCAGTTCAACTGTCCCCAATCGATCGAGTTTCATCTCGCGCGGCGTCTGATTGTCGGCCCACCAGACTTTGTGGTCGAGCCACCAGGCGACAGCCATCAGGGATGCAGTTACGGCTCTGCCATCGCGCCAGAGCACAAGGATCTTGCAATCCGGAAATGCAGACAGCAGCACCGGGACGCGCCGGTTGTTGGCCGTTCTCTTGAGAAACAAGACGTCACCACTCTGGCGTCTCTGAATCTCGGAAAAAACTTGGCGCAACCTGCCGAGGGTGGCAAGCTCAGGCGATGACCGTTGTTCTGACAGACTCAATCCGCATTTGGAGTAAAGCGCTTCTCCTTCGACCGGTGCAGGCACCATTCTTCTCAGGAGGGCTCTGCGGGGGAGGTACGCTTGACCATCGCTGGAAAACCACGCTGCACGCCTGAGTGACGATGCGTGCCTGGCGAGCGAATTCATGGGACCCGAGATCAGGGCGGTCAAAGGGTGGAGGTCGTAGTTGCTGACAAACGCGGCACGCGGGTGCAGCGCGAGCAACTTGTAAAGTAGCGTCGTCCCGCCTCGTCCAGGTCCTAGCAAGAGTACTGGCTGAAATGCCTTCATATCGTGTTCAGCTCAAGCTATCGTGGAGCTATGATTTGAGTGGTGTTCACAAGGTTCTGACCTACCGCCATTTTTCCGGCCACTGGTCGCTAGAATATGGCTCAGCACTGCGAAGCAGGATGCCTCTCGAAATTGGAGACAAAGCTGATTCGGACTTCAGGAATGCTGGGGCATGGGTTCGGAAAACTCAAGCGTCTGCTTCAAGGCTCGTGGGCATCGTCGTGATCTAGTCAACGCAAGCATCGCCAGTAGATTTGACGAGCAACATTGGCTATTCGAAACGCATATTCGCTGGAAGCGGGCACTTCCTGACCCCATTCCTCTGGAAAACTGTAACCCCACCGTTTGAAGTATGGTCCGAACACCCACTTAGCTCGATCGCGTACCCCTGGTCGGTAATAGGACCAATAATCGATGCCTCGGTCCCGTGTTTTGTTGATCACAGGCAGTGGGCGTTGGGGTTCGATACTCAAGCGACGCAAGACCTCCGCGAAATCATCCGCGAGACTTTCAAATCGGATGAGGAAGTTGAAACGATGGTGATCAAGACTGCTCCAGTCATCGTACGGAAATAGATAGTATCTGCGAAAAAATGCCGGGAAGTCGGCCCCTGTGTCGTGAACGTAACGGAATTGATTTCGCATCAAGCTCCTGATAAAGACGTTGTTGCCTGACAACGTCTGAGCATCACCGTAATTCCGATGGTCGTACTTGTACTTGAAATAGAGGCTAACGAGTTTGTCCATTGGGTTTCGCACGGACGCAAATACGAAGTACATCTTTTCTTCTGGCGTGGCCCTTCTCAGGAAATCTCGAAAGGTCGCGTGCTTCTTGAGGATGCGCTCCCCACTGTAGTACTCACGCAGCTCCTTGCTGATCGCCGTACTACCAGTACGTGGCAGCTCTACGAAGACATATCTGAATTTATGGCTGATGATCATGACATTGCCTCTTCTTTCGAATTGAGAAGTCGGAACACATGCTAGTTATCTGTACTGGTCGGACGGGCAATCGCGACGCTCAAAAAAGCAAATATCGAAAGACACGCTGAAGCCTTAAGCGCATCAAGCGCCAGGGAAGCAGCCCAGAAGATTGAAGCTTTCCAAATACGAGGCGCATTGCGAAGGTGCGAAAGTCGGTTGCGCGTCATACTCGCGGCTGTATGACGGGTGGATTGTACGTCGTAGTGGGCAGGTCTGTCGGATAGCCAAGTAATTGTCTGGGAACGGGCGCCTCAACGGAGCGACCTGCAAATGCGCTGGCGTACTTGCCGCTTGGCAAATGCTATGGGCTGCGAAATCCAGAAGCGGGTTGCTTGCAACCATACGCGTCGAAGTGGCCAAGACAGCCGCCGCGAGTTCGCTAAGTCCTTCGTCGCATAACCGTAGCGAATCGCAATGTTTGTGACGGCCTCATCAAGTTGAAAGCCAAAACCATGATCCGACTTCCAGCGGCTGCGGGATGCTCCGTGTATGTGATCGTCCGCGCCATGGCGCACTGATGGCAGCCCAAGCGAGTCAAGTAGCTTGGATGCAATATGGTGGGGAGACGAAAAGTCTTCATAGCGCACGAAGACCAGGCGATCGTCGACCGCCTCGCGCATTCTTTCGAGGTTTTCGTAAGCTATGCGCCAATGCTTTTGAAAGACTTCCGGCGAGACGCGCCAACGACTCCACGCCGAATACAAGGCGTCCATCGGGTTCCTGACCAGCCCTACGAATCGGAAATCGATGTCTGGTAGCGTCCTGACGGCTTCGATCATGAGTTCGAGGCAAGACCATTGATGGAGGTGGTGAGGGGATTTCTCCACAAATACGGGCGCATGCGCAAGACACAAGGCACGCCAGCCATCAAATATGAGGCGATTGTGATCGGCCGGCGGTTCGAAGCCGGCGGCGTTCTCGGTCAGGATTGTCCGCAGATCCAGAAGCGCCCGGTCCGGTGGGATCGGGACCTCACTATCCGGCAGCTTGACTTGTGGTAGTCCGAGAATGGACGCGGCCTTGGTCCAATACAGTGTTTCGAATTCCCCGTGACGCGTGCGCTGTACATGGCGTCCGCCGCCGAAACCGCAAAGTAGTTCCTGGAGCGCACTGGAACCGGAAGACTTCGCAGACAATATCACTATGCACTTGGGCTTGCCGCTCATATTGTTCGGTAGTCGATGCTAGACTGGCAGTTGATCCGCGGATTGTGACCGTATCATAGAAGCCTCGTTCGAAGCACTTGAGGGCACGTCAGGCCGGCGGAGTTCAAGTGTAACCCCTGGAGTTGCCCCGTTTCCGTGGACGGTTCGGAGTGTCCTGAATTCTGCAGACTCCCATCAAGAAGTAGACTCGGGTTTTAGGTCAAAACGAATTGACGGATCCATTTGAGGAAAGTGTGGGGAGATAGTTTAGGGCCTTGTCTTTGGGCGCGCCAAGATCGAGAATCGCACTCGGGCGGGAGCACACAAAGCCTACGCCAAAATCGACGAAATACAGTACTCTGGAGGCAGCAATGGCTTTGGTTCGAATATGTACAATTACAACTTATGAGTCTCTGAATCCATTCCAAGCGGCTGGATCAGGTAATTAACGCATGTGCGTTTCATTGCCGCTTTCATCGGCGCTGCGCCATAACAGACAGCGTAATTGAGTAGCTGTACCGTACTTCCGGTCACTAGTGGCCGTTCAATTTCTTCTCGCAGTTGCGTACTCGAATCAGCACATGCTTTGTGGTTGCCAATCGCGCTGCCGTTCGACTTAGTTCTTTCCTGAAAGGAACTCCGCACAATGCCCTCCAAGCATAGCAGCACCAGTCACGAAAACAGGAACGCCGTGACGGTCCTCGTATGCCTGTGCATCCTGGCCGCATCAGTTCTTTTCATTTTCCGAGGCGCGGAACTTTCCGGGATGTCGAGTGGCGCCGCGGCGAAGGCCGCTGCGGGCAAATGGGACTTCTTCTCGCATCACCTTTTATATCAACCTGTCCTGCGAGTCGTCTCCGTAGGACTCGCTGGGCTGGGCTGCGATGTGATTTGCGCTGGGCAGGTTCACAGCATCCTTTGGGCGCTGGTCGCGATCGCTTGCAGTTACTTCATCGTTTGGCATCTCACACGCAGCGTTACAGCATCTGTTGCAACCGCTGTAATGGTGATCTGCGCCAACGGGATCTGGATCTATTCGACGCAGCTGGAGCCGTACGTTGCGGTGGTTGCCATCAATGCGCTGATCATCGCGATCCTTATTGGCCGCGGAGATGGACCCCTCAGCCTGCCCACGTTAGGGGTCGTAACAGGACTGTTTTCGCTAAGCCTTTTCTTTCATCAGGCGAACATATTCTTTCTTGTTCCACTCGTAGTATTCCTGTCGATGTCCCAGGGCGCGGCGGGTTTCTGGGCGGTGTTTAAAATCGGCGTGTTTTCCGGCATCATCGCCCTGGCCGTAAACATGGTGGTCTTCTGGGGCACGCACCCTGGGGGCGACATACGCGACTTTTACCTCTGGCTCAACTACTACGGCATCATCTCAAATGATGTCCACGGCTCCTGGGACGAGCTGCTGTCGCTTGACCTGGGGCGCATGAAATCCGTCACGCGGGCTGTGGTCGCGACGATTTTGGCCGTTCCTTCCGGAGCGTTGCAGATGCCGGTGCGCTCGCTGATGTCGGTCGTCCTCTTCGCGGTCGTCGTCTGGAACGCCGTTCAGGTGGCAAGGCATGGATCACACGCGCGAACCCGTGTCCTGCTTCTGACGTGGGCGGGAACTTTCATCCTGTTCTTCTGGTGGTGGCAACCGCATGTCTGGAAGTTTTACCTTTTCGCGGTCGTCCCGCTGGTCATATTGAGCACGCTGGTACTGGTTGATCTGAAGTCGGCGGCAGGCGTGAGCCCTGCACGCAGCGTCGTAACGGCTCTTGGGATTGGAGCGGTCGGAATCATCGCCGCCGTCAATTTCAACAACTCGATCTGGCCGTTGGCGACCAGTGGCAGTGGAATCGTCGAACTGAGTGGCAAGCTTGCGGAAGCCACCCCGTCGAACTGCATGATCTACACTGAAAGGCGATTCACTGGCTACCTGGAGCTCTACCACAACAGGGCGAGTCGGCCCTTTGAACTGATGTTCCTGAAATATCACTACACCAAGGTCAAGCCTATCGTTGCCGATGCCATCCCGGTGTCGATCGATCTGAAGGAAGATGCATGTGCGGTCATCCCGCTCGACTGGCTGTCCACCGAAAATTATGGACGAAAAGTCAGGAACCGGTCCATGCGGGAGGTCGAGGGCGCAGAGCAGTCCGCGGCGGAAATGCCGGACTGGAGTGAGTTCATCAAGTGGATGCTCGAAGTTCGGCCCGCATCGTCGACCCCCAGCATTACACACGATGCGTTTGAGATCTTTCGGATTGACACGGGAGAAGCCTTCGTGCGTATCGCTAGGGATCGCACTGTCGACAGTGCGTCACTGGACGACTTGCTGGCGGCTATCGAAGATGCGGTCCACAGCAATGAGTCGGGCGCATTTACCGGCGATAAGTACGAAAGCATGAGCCAGTTCAAGCTGCGGATGTTCAGCTATAACTAGGGATTGAACCTAGCCTTAACCAAGCCCTGGACGCTAGCTGGGTGAGTGCGCTGGGGCTCGCATCGATTCGTGTTACGGTTTCACCTTTGGGGCTCGGTCACGTTGCGATCCAGGTTCAGAGAATAGCGGTGCGAGAGGAGCATGTGGATGCCGACTGGTTCGGCGAGGGCACGATTGGGAGGCAGGTTCATCAGGTTTGCCGGCGTCGGAGCTATCGGAACGCTGGCACACTACGTGGTGCTGATCCTGCTCATCAGTCGCCTTGGCGCTGGCGCAGTCAGGGCGTCGAGTGCGGGCTTCGTCATTGGGGCCTTGGTCAATTATCTGCTCAATTACAGGCTGACTTTCCGCAGCCGGCGACCACACATGGTCGCGGCACCCATGTTCTTTTCAGTCGCCTTCGTGGGATTCTGGCTCAACGCCGGGGCAATGACAGTCCTCGAGGGCCAGTTGGATTTTCACTATCTTGCGGCTCAGGCTCTGGCTACCAGCGTCACGCTGCTCTGGAACTTCCTGGTCAACAACTTTGTGACGTTTCGTGAGGACTCGTGTGATCGCTAGGGACTTGGCTCTCCTGGTCGTGTGCGCCGATGATTTCGGCTATTATCGGTGCGTGAGCGCTGGCATTGCGCACGCTCACTTGCACGGGGTGGTCACGGCGACCGCCGTGCTGGCAAATCTCGAGACCCTGGATCGCGACCTGGATTTGCTCCGTGCGTGTCCCAGGCTCGATGTAGGCGTGCACCTGAACCTGACGTTTGGCCGGCCGCTGTCCACGAAGCTCAAGCGGGCCATGACGGCCAATGGTGGCGTCTTCCCATCGAAAATTGGACTCGTCAAACAACTGCTGTGCGGCGACATCACCGCCGCGGAAATTGAGATCGAGTGGCGAAATCAGATAGAGGCGTGCCTGGGTGCAGGTCTTAGTCCGTGCTTCCTGAACTCGCATGAGCACGTGCACATGCTGCCGCAACTGTTTCCTGTTGCCGAGAAGCTCGGTGCGAGTTTCGGAATGCGGCAAATCCGCGTATCCACGCCTGATCGACTGGACCTACGGCGACCTGTGACCCTAATACGTGATCTGCCGCTGATTGCACTTGCCGCGCGAGTGCGCCGGGGGAAGACGGCGCCGCCGGCAGGTTTTCTGGGTATGTCGGCGAGTGGGCGCCTGAACCGCGATTTCGTCGAGCGCTTCGTCCCCACGCTGGAGCACGGCAGGGTGTACGAGCTCATGTGTCATCCCGGATTTCTTGATTCTGCCGAAGTTACGGACGCTGCCCTGCGCAGATATCACGACTGGGCCGGCGAGGTGGAGACGTTGACTCATCCCTCGCTTCCAGAACTATTCGCAAGGCACGGAGTTCGGGTCGTCTCATATCGCGACCTCGACGAAGTGACGATGTCATGAACTCGAGCGTACTTGTGGTGGCGGATGATACCGATGGGGTGACCAGCGTGGTCATTCCCGCACGCAACGAGGCACGCGGCATCGAACGTGCGATCGCGCGCATTAGGGCGACGCTGGATCATTGCGCTGCAGAATGGGAGATTGTTGTCATTGACGATGGCAGTGAGGACGAGACGTTTCAAATTCTCGAAGAGTTGTCCCAAAGGGACCGGAGGGTCCGAGGCGTTCGGTTGAGCAGGAACTTCGGCAAGGAGGCCGCTCTACTTGCCGGCCTTCGTCACGCCCGCGGGAGACGGGTCATCACGATGGACGCGGACCTGCAGCATCCGCCGGAGTTGATTCCGGACATGATCAGGTTGTGGCGCGACGGAGCGATGGTCGTAAACTGTGTCAAGCGCAGTCGCAGATCGGATGCCTGGGTCACGCGCCTCAGAGCGAGCGTCTTCAACGCCGTCATGTCGAAGCTAGGTGGGATAGACCTTCACAACGCTTCGGACTTCAAGTTGCTGGACAGGCAGGTGGTTGACCACCTCGCGTCGGGACTACCGGAACGCGAAAGGCTTTACCGCGGATTGACGGAGTGGGTCGGGTTTCGTTCTGAAGACCTCCCATTCGACGTCGAGACACGAATGGATGGCCAAGGGCAGTGGTCGCTGCTCAGGTTAATGGAGCTTGCGTTGACGGCTCTGGTTTCATTCACCAGCGCACCGCTCCGGATCGTCACGCTCATGGGCATGCTAACCCTGATATTGGGCGCGGTCATCGGGGTGGATGCTTTGATTTCGTGGATTCTGGGCAACTCGGTGAGCGGCTTTGCGACCCTGATTATTACGCTCCTAATGATCGGGAGCTTTGTGATGATTAGTCTTGGCGTTATGGGCGAGTATATTGCGCGGATTTATGAGGAAGTTAAGCGGCGCCCGCCGTATCTGGTCGCTGTGACCACCGACATGCATAGATCAGGTGCCGATCACGATACGAGAGCAGAGGCCGGGATTGCCGATAAGAAGACCCCGGCTAATGAAGGTTAACGGCGTGTCGGCATCAGTCAAATGGTTGACGGTCGCCCGCGAAGTCAGGCCGCTCGTGAGGGCGCGCACTGTGGGATCCTCCAGTCTGAGAAAACCGCTATGAAAGGCCGAAGTGGCTACGGTCGCAGCAGAGCGTTCGTGTTATTGTAAATTCTTTCCGTCATAAGACTCAGATGTCCACGAAAGCGCGTCAACTCCATCGAGCAATCCCCTGATGCGTTTGACGGCCCTCACCCAATTTCATGAGAACGAGGCCATGAACGCCTGGTGGCGTTTGCGCCTCGGACCGGTCCTCACCTGGCTCACTCCGGCACGGCGACGCACGATCCTGGCGCTAGGAGGGCTCTGGGTCAGCGTGACGATTCCGCTCGACAAACTTGGCCACGCCAGAAAGCTCCAGGTTCCGACCGATGCGCTCGGCCAAGGCCTGGTGATTGTCGCTCTATTCGCTATCCTCTGGCTCTGTTACCGGACCGCGTTGAACTTTGCGGCACTGCCGGCTCAGGTGCGTCGCCGCCCACAAATCATTCTCCATCTCCTGTTCTGGGGCCTTCTTGCCGCGCTGTGGACCACGGGTCCCGATCGCAGTTCCTGGCGCGCCGTATTGACCGGCATTGCCATCACGTTTCCCTTCCTCATCTGGCGTTGCGGCTACATGCTGCTCTCCGGGCAGCGGGGGCGTATGAGCGGCACCCGTTTCTGGGACCACCTTTTCTATCTTTGGCCCGTCTACGGCGGTACGAACACGCCTTACGGCAAGGGCCTCGACTATCTGTCGCGCAACGAAGCAAAAACGGAAGAAGCGCTCGCGCGCTCGCAGCTCGCGGGCTTGAAGCTGCTTCTGCTTTCGTTCCTGTGGCGCGCGGCCATCACAGTAATGGACGGGGTCGTCTACGGCACGCCCGGAAATGCCGTTTTCCGCGCGCTCGGCGGATTCACCCTCGGCGTTCCGCATCTTTCACACCTCGTCGAGCAAGGCGGCAGCGTGCCGTTGCGGACCGGATGGGTTAGTCTCTATTGCGAACTCGTTTGGCTCGTGCTAACGATTGCGGCCGAAGGGCACTTCATCATCGCCATGCTCCGCTTTTCCGGATTCAACGTCTTCCGCAACACGTACAAGCCGCTGCTCGCGCAATCGATCGTAGAGTTCTGGAACCGCTACTACTACTATTTCAAGGAGTTGCTCGTCGAGTTCTTTTTTCTGCCGACGTTCGCGCGACGCTTCAAACAGTGGCCACGGCTCCGCCTCTTCGCAGCGGTGTTCGCCGCCGCCTTCCTCGGCAACATGTACTATCACGTGATATTGAAGGACGGTCTGATCGTTTCTGGCGACATCCGCGGGATCCTACGGGCGTTCCACTCGCGCGCGTTTTACTGCCTGTTGCTGACTGCCGGCATCTACGTCTCGATGCTGCGCGAACAGATCCGGGCCGGACGGCCGCCCGCTGCCAGTTCGCTGCGCCGTCTTGTCAAAATCGCCGGCGTGTGGACCTTCTTCGCCCTGATCAATATCTGGAACGTCAAGAGTTCCGCCTCGTTCGGCCCGCGCTCGACCTTCTTCCTGAGTCTTATCGGCCTCGGCTGACATTCGCCGGAGACGTATCGCGTATGCATTTCGATCTCACACCTGGAATTCTGACGGAAGCGGAGAGCGGTCGAAGGTGGGATCGCAAGCAGATGGCGCGCGAGATGGCGCGCCGTATCGGCAGGTTCCGCAAACTCGGCCTTACGCCCGGAGACCGCGTCTTCCTTCCTTTCGGCAACCGCCTCGAGTTCTTCGCCGAGCTGCTTGCAGTCTGGCGCCTCGGCGCGTGCGCCATTCCCGTCGATGCGCGGCTCACTGCCTTTGAGGTGGAGACGCTGGCGGGAGCGGCAAGCCCACGGCTTGCGGTCGTAGGCGATGCTACGGACAAGGCTGTCACAGCAGCGCTCACCAGCGCAGGTGTCACTGTCGCCGACACCCTCGAGACGTGCGAGGAAGAGGAAGCGGCCGGCTTGAGCCGACTCGACGACGACGCATTGATCCTTTTCACGTCGGGCTCGACCGGAAATCCGAAGGGTGTCGTCCACACCCACCGCTCGCTGCGCGCCCGCTGGGTCTCGCTTGGCGACTGTCTTGGAATCTCGCCCTTCGCGCGGACGCTGTGTTTCCTCCCCACCCACTTCGGGCACGGCCTCATCTGCAATTGCCTATTCCCGTGGCTCTCGGGACAAGATCTCTTCATCACGCCTCCGTTCCGTCCCGAGACCATCATGAAGCTAGGGGCGCTCGTCGATGAGCATCGGATTACGTTTCTGTCCTCGGTACCTTCCATCTGGCGCCTCGCCCTCAAGCTTGCCAAACGCCCGACCCGTGGCACGCTCGCGCGCGTCCATTGCGGATCGGCGCCGTTGTCGGCGCACGCTTGGGAAGAGATCCGTGAATGGACCGGCACCCGCCAGGTCTGCAATGCGTACGGCATCACGGAGACGGGAAGCTGGGTCGCGGGTCTCAGAAATGCGGATTGCACGGCGGAGGATGGACTAATCGGGGAAGGCTGGGGGGCCGTCATCAAGGTGCTGCGAACGGGAGAAACCGGGGCGCCGCTCAGCCGTGAGGCTGAATGCGAGCCTGGCGAGTCGGGCTTCGTCTGGCTCAATACGCCCGCCCTCATGAAGGGCTATTTTAAGCGCGACGACCTCACACGCCTCGCCGTGGCAGACGGCTGGTTTCTGACCGGCGATATCGGCGCCCTTGATGACAGGGGTCGGCTCGTACTCCGCGGTCGCGAGCGCGACGAGGTCAACAAGGGGGGCATGAAGATCTACCCCGCCGACGTGGACCTCGTCGTCGAGCGCTTCGAACACGCAAGCGACGTGTGCACATTTGCCCTCGATGATCAAATCTACGGGCAAACGGTCGGGATGGCGGTTGTCTTGACGAAATCCGATCCTGACACGATCCGCGCGCTGCACGACTGGATGTTGCACCACCTGGCCGAGCCCAAGATGCCGTCCTGCTGGTGGCTGGTTGAGGCGATCCCGCGCACCTCGCGCGGCAAGATCAACCGCGACTCGGTCAAAGCCGCCTGCATTGACAAGGCGCCACTCGACTTGCCGCGAATTCTGGCCGGCGAGAGCGGCGCATGAGCAACGCGCGCCAGCAACGCCTCGACGATCTCAAAGCGTTTCTGAGAACCATCCAGAAACCGAACAGGCCCATGGATAGCGTCGGCGTCGACGACAGCCTCGTTGCGTCGGGGCTCATCGACTCGCTTGCGATGGTGCAAATCGTCATGTACCTTGAAACAATCTACGGCATCGATTTCGCTGCAAGCAGCATCGACCCGGAGCGGCTCGGCTCCATGGCGTCGATCCTCAATCTCCTCGAAGAGGTCCGGATATGACGAATGCGCCCATGTCTTCTTCCTCAGCCGGCGCGCGGATGCGCAAGGCGGTGGCTGAGAGCCGAATCCTCCCGTTCATCGGCGTGTACGACACGTTCTCCGCCTCGCTCGCCGCGCGCCATTTCGATGCGCTGTTCGTTTCAGGCTTCGGCTTCGCAGCGAGCCACTACGCCCTCCCCGACATCGGCTTCATTACCTGGACCGACATCCTGGCCTTCGTGCAACGCCTGCGCATTGTGCTCCCCGCCCATCATCTGCTCGTAGACATCGACGATGGCTATTGCGACACGGACATTGCCTGCCATGTCGTCACGGTTCTCGAGGCGGCGGGCGCGTCCGGCGTCGTGCTCGAGGACCAGAAGCGCCCGCGTCGCTGCGGGCACTTCGACGGCAAGCAGATTATGGAGCTCGACGATTATCTGGCAAAACTGAAGGCCGTGCTTGCTGCGCGTCGCGATCTCTTTGTCATAGCCCGAACGGACTCGAGTGATCCCGACGACATCGCGCGCCGTGTAAATGCGTTCGCCGCGGCCGGCGCCGATGCGGTTCTTGTTGATGGGCTCCCCAATCTTGAGACGATTAAGGGGCTAGTGGGCCACATTGACCGCCCGTTCTGCTTCAACCAGATGGCAGGTGGAAAGTCGCCGCCTTACACACTGACGGAGCTCACGAACGCGGGCGTATCCCTCGTCATCTACTCAACGCCGTGCTTGTTTGCCGCCCAGGCTGCGATAGACGGCGCTCTCCTCGCTCTCAAGGCCAATGACGGAACGCTTGTGGGCAGCCCGATCGGCGTGCGTGATTGCACGCAGATCCTCTCGGAGAACCTGGCGCGCGTGCGCGAACGCCCCTAGTCTTTATCAAATGACTGCAAGTCGTCGTATTGTAGAGCGACCTTATGCGAAAGAACCATTACGCTTCTGGATGTCGACACACGTGGCGCGGTTGAGATTCCGGTGAGAAACCGAACGACATTATCCACTGATTCAGTGTTTATCTTTGAATTACCAATCGCAGACTTGACTTGCTCCATTGCAACTGAGTCATTGGTCCAGATCAAAAGCGGAACTCGATACTCTTCCTTGTAACTGGGCGAGAAGCCATGACCGAATGTGGTATTTGAAACGACTTCACCATGGTCCGATACGTATATGAATAACAGCGATTCATCATGAAACTTTTTGTACAGCTCGGAAAGGATAAAGTCCGTGTACAGCAGCGAATTATCATAGTCCGCTACTCTATCGGACCGATCGGTGAAACCGAAGTGCTCCGGGAAGCGCTTGCCGTAGGCAACATGTGACCCAATCAGGTGAACAAAAGTAACTTGATTGCTTCGATTGAATACATCTCGAGACTCCAGCGTCGCTACAACTTGTTCGTCGTATTTGGCTTCATAGAATGACAACTCGTTAAGAAAGATCTGCTCGTCCGCTTCCAGCGCTATTGACGTGATGGTGCTGTCATATTTCCCGACGCGCCCTTGATTGGATATCCACAACGTGTGAAAACCACAGGCCCGTAATTGCCCAACCAGACTATGTTCCTTATAGAAGACGTCAAAATGGCCGGGCCTTGCGCTTGTTAGCAACATGGGGAGCGAATACCGAGTTTGATTCGACGGAGCTAGCGCGTCGAACACGTACGGTTTTGATCGGTTGACAAAAGGCGTAGTGTCTTTTGGATAGCCAAATACGCTCATGTGATCAGATAATGCGGATTCGCCAAGAACTATCACGATCTTGTTGTACTTCGGTTTGCATTCGTGGATTGCGAGGGGTTGTTGCGCAAGGTTGGCGCGGCGGTCTGCCAACCGTTCAGAGAGCATTCGTGCCCTGAATGTTTCTCCGACAAGGGCCATTGGCGCGGGGTAGTTTCGAAGCTTTCTGTCGCCACGGAATGCAACGAACACCAGGACCCACACAATCAGAGCAACACCTGCAATCTTTCCAAGGGCCTTGAGGTGATTTCTAGAGCGGATGATTACGCGGATCAGTAGAATGAAATAGATTATGGAGAACAGGATTGCTGCGTAGTCGATAAAGTCGAGATGGCTTTGCAGGTACTCGAGACTTTCACCGGTTGGCGACTCGATAGCAGCCTCCATGCGGGAATCGAGGTCGGTGATTCCCCAGTGGCGGTACACGTGCAGATAAGCAAGGTTCGACGGAACCAAAATCAAACAGATGACGAAGAAAAGATATCTGGCTGCGAGCGCAACTAAGGTTAGTCCGAATGCTATGAACAGAAAGGTGTTGTTCATGCGATTTGCACCGTATACATAACCTACGATGTCGGGTGCAGAGAGTGCAAAGCTGAGAAATAGCAAGAAAACGACGAGGCGATAATGCTGCTTGAGCTCATTAGAGGCGTCAGAAGCAAGTTTGCCAATGCAGTCGGCCAGCGTATCGAACATAAATCTGTCGTCCTCAAACGAGTCAAATCGACCTGGCGCCCTTTTTAGTCCTGCGCGGGGCGGGCTGATACCTTCGCTTGGTCTGCTCGAGCCCCAGCGACGCAACGGTGCTGAGCATAGGAATGAAAGCATAGAGCAGATTGAAAACGCCGAAGTCGTTCTCCGGCATCGCGCGAACCAGTACAACGAAGCCGATCATGGCCGCGACTTGTGACAGGGCCCGATACATCACCGTATCTATTTAGGGCGCGCCGGGCTTGCTTCGGCCCGTAAAGTGTCATGGGGGAGTGCTGATGTTCGCTCTGGCCGATGTGCGATTGCGTACGGACGTGGGTCTACTCAATATGTCAATAGTCCTAATTTGGGCGGCAAAGATTCCAGAAACCGTATGTTTTCAAGTATAACTTGGCGTTAGGATTTTGCTACTGCATCGCCCAAAGGTCATTGAGATGTCGGATCAGGCGCACACAAGATTACCCTTCGGCAAAACGCATGGGCGGCTGTTCTTGGTCATTACCGTTGTCGCCGTCATCGTCGGCGTCGCCGTTCGATTCAAGGGCCTGGGCACCTGGCCGTTTGGCGCAGACGAGTATTACTTCGGGCAGTCGATACAGAACATCCTGCGATCTGGCCTGCCTGAATTTCCGTGCGGGGGCTTCTACGTACGGGGCATCGTACTTGAGTATTTGGCAGCAGGTCTGCAGTTGCTCGGTTTCTCGCCCGAACTTGCGCCCCGCGCAATTGCTGCGGTGTTCAGCCTGATTGCGCTCCCCGCCGTGTTCTTGCTGGGCCGCAGGATGCATGGCCTGCCAGCGGGTTTGCTGGCGGTCGTGCTGTTGTCGCTGTCTGTCTGGGAAGTCGAGATGGCTCGCTTCGGCCGGATGTACGCGCCGTTCCAGGCTGTCTTTCTCTGGTACCTGGTGTATTTCCTGCGATTTACCGTGGACCGGCAGGCCCAGGCGCTGCGGGGCATGGTCCTGCTGACGGTTCTTGGCGTACTCACCTGGGAAGGGGGCGTTCTCCAGATAGCTCTCAACCTGCTGCCACCGTTCATCAATCACGAGCGCGGACGATTGAACCGGGCTCACTGGCGATACCTGGGACTCATGGTCCTGCTGATGCTGCCGATATTCCTCTACTGGTTTAACAGCTCGCGCATTGGGACCAGCGATCTCCGCATGGCCAGCGGCGTTCCTGCCTTGCCTGCCGACATCGATGTGATCACATCGGCGCTGCAGTCGAATGATGCGACTGGCAAGTCGCCTCCCGAGTATCTGCTTGCGGGATATCCCTGGTTGTGGGCCCTCGGACTGATTCCATTGACCCTCGCCGCTTGGGCGCTGCCCTGGATCCTGAGCTTTCGGCAGCGCTGGCTGGCGGCCGTCGGCCTGCTGGTGGCGCTGGCGGCGGCGGCCGCGCATCTGTTCCTGGTTGTCCTTTCGGTGCTGGCACTGATGCTCATCATGCGGATCTTCGATTGGCGGGAGCTCATCGCGCGGGGTGCATTGCGCTTCCATGCAGCGGTCGTGGGCGCTGCCTTCATGTGGATCCTGTTCGGAGTGCTCACGGACTCCTGGCGCGATGCCGAATCACAGTCATTGAGTTCAGCGGCTTCGCACTTCATTTACCAGCTGTTTGGATTCCCGAACTTCTTCGAAATGGTCGCCAAACCATGGGCACGCGCAGTGCCATGGCTGGGTTTGAGCATTCTCTCAATGCTTATAGTGTCGGCCGTACGCGTCATCACCACGGACAATGCACCGTTGGTCGAGAGAGCTCTGCTGATTGTGGCAGTCGTCATGTTGCTGTTGGTCAGCGCAACCGACGCGCCGCGACTTGAGACACGCTATACGTTCTTCCTCTATCCGCTTTTGCTTGTCATCGGAATCACCGTATTGTTGAATGGAATCGAAAGATTCAGTTGGCGATCGCTGGGAGCGCCACTGCTTGGCCCGGCGGTGGTACTTGGCTGGTTTGCGCTGACGGAGGATTATCAGCCTCGTCACTTGCTGCACGTCGATTCTCCGGAGATCAATTTCCGGCGCGACATGCCATCGGCTCAAAGATCTCACTACTATGGGCGCAGCAATATCCGCGCGACGGCCGAATGGCTGACGAACAACGTCAACAGCTCGACCGATCTCGTCATCAGCGGCCCTGGCGTCACTGCGCTCAATTTTTACTACCCGGAGGTCGACTTCGTCTATGTCGATCCGAGTGACCAACGGTTTCGTGCCTGGTCATGCGCGAGAGGGACTGTCGAAAGGTGGAGCAACCTGCCGCTGGTGTATACGATGGACGTTCTACAGTCGCAAATCTCGGCGCACCCTCGCACCTATATCGTCGTCGCTGCCAAACAAGTCGAAGATTTCCTCGCAAACCTTCAGCAGTTCCGGCCCAGGACCGTATGGGTCAACGATTATGGCTCCGACGTCATCGTGCAGATTGATCGAATCGGATGACCTTCTCGATCTGGTAATCCTTGATCGAACGCGCATGTGTGAAGATCATCAGCTCGCCGAGCAGGCCGAGCGCGAAAAGCTGCAATCCCAGCACCAGCAGCAAAGTCGACAGCAGCAATGCAGGCCTTTCGGCCAGAGACCCGCCAAAGAAGATGCGCTGCGTAACCAGCCAAGCGACCAGCACCAAGCCTGCCGAGAATATTGTGACGCCGACCATACCGAAGAAGCGCAGCGGCTTCTTGGTAAAGCGCATCAGGAAGAAGATCGTAAAGACGTCCAGGAAGCCGCGAGTGTATTCGCGCGCACCGTAGATCCCTTCGTGCCGGTCCTTGGGCGACTGCCGCAAATCTACCTCGCGTACCATGAAGCCTTGGCGGTCAGCAATTACCGGCAGGAATCGATGCTGATCCCCGTAGAGATGGATGTCCTCGAGCACCCGCCGGTGGAAGGCACGGGCGCCGCAACCCAGATCGCGGAACGGTGCACCGGTGACCGAACGGAGCAGGCCGTGGAAAAGCGAGCGACGCACTCGTTCGAACGCGCCGCCCGCGCGCGGCCAGCGCCGCCCAACTACGATGTCGGAATTGTCCAGCGCCGTGACAAGCTTCGCGACATCGGCGCCCACGATCTGATGATAAGCGGGCAGCGTTACGATCGTCTGGCCAGTGGCATGTCCGAATCCTGCCATTAGGGCGGTGGACTCGCCGAAGCGTCGTAGCAGGCTGATCACCGTGATTCGATGTCCTTCCGCGATCAGACGCCGCAAACCGGCAGCAAAGGTCTCGTGCAGACCGTCGAGCACGTAGATCAATTCATAACTCTGCCCAAGAGCGTCGAGCCCGGCTTTGTAGCTGGTGTGCAATTCGATCGCGTCGGCGTAACGGCTGCCAACCGGTACGATCACAGACAATTCGAGTTGAGAATCAGGCTCAGCCACTGGTGTATGCCTCCTGACCTGGGTGGGCAGAGGTCGTGACCCAGACGTGTTCCGTGAGGCGCGAGAAATGCTCCTCGCGGACGTCACCAAGCCTATAGATCAATTCGCCCAGCACGCCGCCACAGACGAGGATGAAGGCCGACATCAGCAGCATCACGCCTGTGCCGGCTATTGGCAGCGGCAGAATGCCGGTCGTGCCGCCCCAGCGCCACAGGGAAAAGCCAATAGCGACCGAACCGAATACCACCAGCGGTGTCGCCAAGAGGCTGAACCACAGAAGCGGACGGGCCGAAAAAGACAAGACCGTCTTGATGACCATGAGGTCGAGCAGGACCTTGTAGATTCGTGACAAACCATACTTCGACTGGCCGAACTGGCGTGCGTGATGGCGCACCCTGATCTCGGTGATGCGAGCGCCGGCGATCGACGCCATCGCGGGTATGAACCGGTGCATCTCGGAATACAACGGGATCTGCTTGATCAGCGACCCGCGATAGGCCTTGAGCGAACAGCCGTTATCCTTGATTGGTACGCCCGTGACCTTCCCGATAATCCAGTTGGCGATAACCGACGGGATCTTGCGTGAAACCAGTTTGTCTTGGCGATTGAAACGCCAGCCGACGACGATGTCGTAGCCCTCGTTCATTTTGGCGAGAAAATGCTCGATGTCGTCCGGGTCGTTCTGCAGGTCGCCGTCCATGGTTACGAGCACCCGGCCACGCGCCTGATCAATGCCGGCAACCATCGCCGGCGTCTGACCGTAGTTGCGCCGGAAGTTGACGATACAGACCCGAGGATCACCACGGGCAATTTCGATGGCGACCTCAAGCGTACGGTCCCGACTACCATCGTTGACGAAGACCATCTCGAAATCGATGCCCAGCCGTTCGACTGCCTTGACGATCGCCGCGTACATCTGGGGGAGGTTCGCTTCCTCATTGAAGAAAGGGACGATGACCGACAAGTCCGGCGTCGATTTCATGCAGGAAGTCCCTGTCCGCACCGTTAATGGAGCAGCGCGATCATATCGCAGCTATGAGCGGTAAAGACATCGCGAGCGATCTCAGGAATTTCCGCCTCTATTGCGCGAATCGTGGCCCGGAAACCAGGTAAAACTCCATCCCCGGATGGTTACATAAGCCGGCCAGGAACGGTACTCAGTACACTGTATTTGACCGGGGTCCTGCGCTATCTTGTCCGTCAGGTCGATATTTCAGCCCTTCATCGCCCAGAGATCTTGAAGCGCCAACTTGCAGTATTGCGTATTGCTTGACAGGGACGGCGTCATCAACGTGGATCGGCCCGGATCGGTCCTGCACCGGCGCGAATTCCGGCTGCTGCCTCGGGTGGGCGAAGCCATCGCAGAGATGAATCGTAGAGGCTATCGCGTCCTCGTGCTGACGAACCAGGCCTGCATCGGGCGGGGCGAGCTGTCCTGGCAAGAGTTGGGGCAGATTCACGCGCGGATGCAACGGCGTATTGCCGACGCGGGGGGCAAGATCGACGCGATCTATGTATGTCCACACGTGGACGAAGACAATTGCGATTGCCGCAAGCCGAAACCGGGACTGGTGCGGCAAGCGCAGTTGCAACATGACTTCAGGCCAGGCGATACCTGGATGGTCGGGGATGCCGAGCGCGACATTGAAGCGGCCATCAATGCGGGGTGTCGACCCGCCCTGCTGCGCACTGGAAAGGGCGCGGCTGTAAGATCTGGCCGTGACGTGGCCGTCTTCGATGATCTGGCACACTTCGCCAGGAACTTGCCTAATAGCGGGGACTCAGCATGATCGACATCGATGCCGGAATTGACGCCCATCTCGAAGTCATCCGGGGTATCCGGCCCCTCGTACCCGAGATCCGTGAAGTCGGCGCGGAGATGACCGCCTGCCTGCGCGGCGGTGGCAAGATTCTATGGATGGGCAACGGCGGCAGCGCTGCCGACAGCCAGCACCTGGCGGCAGAACTCGTCGGTCGCTTCACCCGCGAGCGTCCGGGGCTGCCGTCAATCGCCCTGACCACCGATACGTCCATATTGACGGCTGTGGCCAATGACTACGGCTACGAGCGGATCTTCGCTCGCCAGATCGACGCTCACTGCCGTCCGGGTGACGTTGTCATCGGCATTTCGACGTCGGGAAACAGCCCCAACGTGCTGCGCGCGCTCGAGTTGGCGAATGAGCGTGCCGCGGTCACGATTGGCATGACCGGCGGTGACGGCGGTGCGTTGCGCCCGCTGGTTCGTCACTGCCTGGTCGTTCCTTCGCGATCAACGGCGCGAATCCAGGAGGGGCATATCCTGATCGGACATCTGCTTTGCGACTGGGTGGAGGCCGCCCTCGTCGCCGATCGGGTGAGCAATGCCTGAGACCCCACAGCTTGCGCAGATCGCGCAGGCTCTCAGAACGCGCATCGACGGCAAGCGAGCGCTTGTGGTCGGCGACCTGATGCTGGACAAGTACGTCTGGGGTCAGGTCACGAGGATTTCGCCCGAGGCGCCGGTCCCGGTACTGCGTTACGGTCGTGAGGCCGCCCATGTGGGCGGCGCCGGCAATGTTGCAGCCAATATCGCGGGCCTCGGGCTCGACGTCGTGGTCGCCGGATTTGTCGGTGCAGACCCGGCGGGCGAGAAATTGCGGGAATTCTTCGCTGAGTCCGGCATAGACAGCACTGGCATCGTGACGCTTGATGACCGGCCTACCATCATCAAGACCAGGATAATCGGTGGCCACCAACATGTTCTGCGGATCGACGTCGAGGATCTTGGACCGATCAGGCCCGATCAGGCAGACGAACTGCTCGCCAACGTATTGCGGCAGCTAAGCGACGGCTTTGACTGTCTCGTCTTGTCCGACTACGCCAAGGGCGTGCTCGGAAACGGCGTGTGCATGGCCATCATTGCCGAAGCGAGGAAACGGGACATACCCGTATTCGTCGATCCGAAGGGCCTCGATTTTTCCCGGTACCTCGGTGCAACCGTCCTGACGCCCAATTTGGGCGAGCTCGCCGCCGTAGCGAGGCTCGGCGACGTGCCCATCGGGCAACTAATCGATGCCGGACGCCGTCTTGTCAACGATCTGAAGCTGGACTTCATGGTGCTGACCCGGGGCCCGGATGGCATGACGCTCATCGCGCCCACGGATTCCCTCGACAGTCGTGCGATGGCACAGGAGGTTTTCGACGTGTCCGGAGCCGGCGATACCGCCATTGCCGCGGTCGCAGCCGGGCACGTCGCGGGACTCACGGGCGCAAGCCTTTTGCACCTGGCGAACCTGGCGGCAAGCATCGTCGTTGGCAAGGTCGGCACTGTGGCCGTACAGCGCGACTGGATATTGCAGGCTCTGGACACCCGGACGCGGTCTTCGAGGGAAGCCGTGTATGCGCTGGATGAACTTGCCGCCCTTGTTGCCGAGTGGCGGGCCCGCGGCGAACGTATCGTCTTCACCAATGGCTGCTTCGACATTCTTCACGAGGGACACGTCACTTGCCTGCGTCGAGCCGCTGAGGAGGGCGACCGTCTGATCGTCGCATTGAATGGCGATCGTTCGGTGCGCGATCTGAAGGGACCCTCACGTCCCGTGAATTCCGAACGTGCCCGCGCGGCGGTTGTTTCGGCACTCTCACCGGTCGACGCGGTGATCCTGTTCGACAGCCCGACGCCCTTGGCGCTGATCGAAGCATTGCGCCCGGATGTTCTTGTCAAGGGCGGCGATTATTCTGCCAATGATATCGTCGGGGCGCGGGAGGTGGAGTCGTGGGGCGGGCGGGTCGTAACCGTTCCACTGGTCGAGGGATACAGCACCACGTCGATCATCAAGAAGATGTAGCGAGGTCAAGGTTTGTGGCTGAGGATCTTCCCGTGAGCAATTCGCGATCCAGGTACGTCTATCTGCTTGCCGCTGCTAGCTCGGTCCTGGGGCTGGCGCTGATGATGCTGGCCCTTCTCTATTTCCAGTTGCCGCGCGTGCTGGGTATCGGCTTGTCGTTGGTCGTGCCATTTTTGCTTGGAGGTCTGCTCGGGCTCTGGCGGCCCGGGCCCTCAAGGCTTCTGGGGCTGTGCGTGAGCGGTGCGTTCTTTGCCTATTTCGGAGTCGTGTTCGTGGCCCTGTTGTACAACTCTGAAAGGGACTGGTTGGTGGCATTCCTGGCTTTCGGCACTCTTGCTGCCGGCTGGCTCGGAGCGTTGGCCGGCGGTCGTGCGGCTCTGGCGAGCGGCCGATGATCACGGACGCACGTTCCGTTGCCGACGGCAGCATCATCAAGACCGACCTGTGCGTCATTGGCGCCGGCCCGGCTGGAATCTCGATCGCCAGGGAGTTCATCGCCCGCGGCCTGCAGGTCTGCTTGCTGGAGGCGGGGGGCCTGGAATACGACGACGAGACACAATCTCTCTATAAAGGCGAGAACATCGGCCATCCGTATTACGACCTGAACGTATTGCGGCTGCGTTTCTTTGGCGGCGGGACCAATCATTGGGGAGGCTGGTGCCTGCCCCTGGATTCCATTGACTTCGAGGCCCGCCCAGGAATTCCTGACAGCGGCTGGCCAATTGACATGGGCCACCTGGAGCCGTTCTATCGGCGGGCAGCCGAGGTCTGCGGCGCTGGAGCATATGAGTACGATCCAGAACGCTGGGAGGACGAGTCTCAGCCACGCCTGGCGCTTGCTGAGGACAAGTTCCGGTCTGCAGTCATGAAGCGGGCCCCGACGCTTTTTGGCCAAGTCTACCGGGATGAGCTGGATCGCAGCTCCAATGTCCACGTGTACTTGTACGCCAACGTCGTCGAACTGGAGACTGATTCGAACGCGCGCAGCGTCACCAGGGCTCGCGTAGCCACCCTGCAGGGCGCCCGGTTCCACGTCGAAGCGAAGGCCTTCGTTCTCGCCACAGGCGGTATCGAGAACCCGCGCGTTCTTCTCGCATCCAACAAGGTTCAGAGCGCAGGACTCGGCAACGGGAACGACCTGGTTGGCCGGTTTTTCATGGAGCATCTGCTGATGCCAGGCGCGATGTTCCTGCCGTCGGACCCCAATTTCTCTCTCGCCTACTATGAAGAGCCACTTTCGGAGACCGTCATGGGAACGGGCTTCCTGCGCGTGGCGCCGGAACTGATGCGCGCCAAGAAACTTCTGAATGCGCGCATGCTGGTGATGCCCGGTGTGGCAAAGGAACTTGCGATGAAGGACTCGGCCGGCGTGTCGTCGGCCACGCTATTGTGGGGCGCAGTCCGAACTGGGAGATCGCCCGGCGATCTGAGCTCGCATATCGCGAATGTCATCGGCGATCTGGACAAGATTGCCATTTACAGCTACTGGCGCGCGTTTCGCAGTCCGGCTGATCCGGTCTCCCTCAAGTATGAGATCGAGCAGGCCCCCGATCCGGAGAGCAGGGTGACGCTTGGCCCGGAGCTGGATGCGCTGGGCACGCCGCGGGTTCGGCTCAACTGGAAGTTCGGAGATCTCGAGCAACGGACCTTTCGGCAGGTGAGCGAAGCTCTTGCGATCGAGGTCGGTCGCGCAGGGCTGGGAAGAATCCAGATCGTGGACGATGATGAAACAGGCTGGCCTCCTGGATTGCGTGGCGGCTGGCATCAGATGGGCACAACGAAGATGAATGCTGATCCCGCGCACGGCGTGGTCGACCCCGACTGCAGGGTCCACGGTGTTGCGAATCTGTTCATCGCTGGCAGTTCCGTTTTCCCAACGAGCGGTACGAGCAATCCGACAATGACGATCGTTGCTCTCGCCTTGAGACTTTCGGATCACATCAAGGGCCTGTTCCAGCAGGGCGTGTAAGGAAGCGTCGATATGCCACAATCCAGGCGCCAGTTTCTGTTCCTGCTGTTGTCAGGGTCTTCATTTGCAGGGGCCTGGCCGCGCGGCACGTCGCAGGCTGCGGTTATCGAACCGGAGTCACGTCATGCGGCCGAACTGGTCATCAAGCTCTTTGGCCACCCAGAGAGCGCCAGGATCGTTGGCGCCGCCTATCTGAGCGAGAGACCCGGGCAGGCTGATGTCGGCGCGCTATTGCGAGACGTGTTTCCGGATGCGGCATGCCAGACGCACGGCCGGCCAGGTTCCGCACGCGATCTGTGCATTGAATTCGATGAGCGCAGGCGCGCGGACTTTGAAAACGGACGGGTCGCCAGCATCGCAGGCTGGGTGCTCTCGGAGACGGAAGCGAAACTCTGCGCAGTTGCGGCTCTTTCATGAGCCAGGAGAGGAACTCAGTGACCGATCTCGAGTTGACAAAGACCCCGCTCGCTGCCCGTCTTGAGCCATTTGACTCCTACTGGCAGAGTCCGGATGACGTCGAAAGCGGTTATAAATCGTTCTTCGAGTATTACCGCCACAACTATGTGCCGCTGCTGCCAGACGATCGGCAAGTGCAGATACTGGTCGTCAGCTGCGGACCGGGATACCTGCTGAATGTCCTGAAACAGGCGGGATATGCGAATGTTCTCGGCATTGATTCCGACGCCCGCAAGATTGAGCCGGGCCTGGCCCGTGACCTGAACTGCAGGCCGGCAGGTGCGTTTCCGTTCCTGACGAGGACGCAGGAACGCTACGACGTGATAATCCCGGAGCAGGAACTGAACCACCTGACGATGGCGGAAACGATCGACTTCCTGAAACTTTGCCGCACGCGTCTGAAGCCGAATGGGCTGTTGATAGTGTATGGCCTGAACGGCGCCAATCCGCTCGTCGGATCCGAGAACCTGGCGCAGAACATTGATCACTTCTACACGTTCACGGAACACAGCCTGAAACAGCTCTTGCAGCTTTCAGGCTTCAGGGACATAGCGATCCTGCCATTGAAGATCTATGTCTTCTGGCGCAATCCGCTGAACTATGTTGGCCTGCTGACGACGGGGCTGTTCGAGTTCTTCTTCCGCATCATGTTCAAGCTGTACGGCAAGGACGTCAAGGTTCTTTCGAAGAAGATCATGGCGACTTGCCGATCCTGAAGCTTTCGACTTGCACGCCGGTTCTAGCTGGCAGCCCGTCTTGCCTTCACGCGGAGATAGGCGTCAAAGACCTCGGGTGCCCGCAAATCGTTGTAGCAGCGCCGGCCGTACGGGCACGGCGGAAATTCGCCGAGTCGGTCCCAGGTGACGCACGGAATGCATGCATAGCCCTTGCGGACGCCAATGTGATCTTCGCCGGGTGGCTTGAAACGCTCCATCACGCCCGGCCCCCACAACGAGACCGTGCTGCATCCCATGGCCGCCGCCATATAGAGGACGCCGCCATCGCATGCAATCAGAATCCTGCAGTGCGACAGGATACCGAGCGCTCCGGTCAGATCCAGCTTGCCGACGAAGCTGGTAACGCCAGCATCATCACCAATTTCGCGCAGAATCTCGTGCGAATCCGCAAGATCACGATCTGAACCAACGAGAAGCACGCGTACATTGCCGTCGTCAGCCTTGATGAGCCTGATGAGCGCGGCGAACTCTGACATGACCCATCGGTGGTGCGGCTTCAGCGCGCCGACCGCGACGGCGATGGCCAGGTGTCGCTGCGGGTCGACCCCGGCAGCTTCCAGCAACTCCCTCGCGCTGGTTCGTGCGCAATCTGGAAGCGCAAGACGCAGGTCCTGCGCATCAACCGCGGGCGAGGTGATTCCGATCGCACGAAGTTGCCACAGCATATTGTCTGATTCGAAGCGGTTGTCTCCCGAGTAGCTCACCAGATTCGTATACAGGTGACGCCTTGAGTTGGTGTCAAAGCCCACTCGAACCGGGGCGCCGGACAGCCAGGCGACAATTGACGAGGTGCGCCGAAACGGCTCCAGGTCGAACAGTACGTCGAACCGCCCTCGCCACAACCCGCGAGCGCTGTGCAGCAGCTGGGAAGGGTCATCGAGCACAATCAGGTTATCGTGCAACTGAGCCAACTGGAACACCGCAGCATTCTTGCGAACGCACACGACGGTGATGCGTGCCTTTGGAAAGTGCCGCTTGAGTACGCGCAGGAAGGCAATGCTCATCAGGGCGTCACCGAGCCCGCCGGGTCGTATCACCAGAATGCGGGGAGCATCGGTATTGAGCGCGACCGTTACCCGGGGGCTGGAAGGACGCAACCTGGCAATCATGACGATGACAAAGAACACTGCCCGAAACAGTGTCTTGTCCAGCGCCAGCAGCAGTCCCCGGTTCATCGGTCCGCGCCACTCATGCTGGAAAGCGCGAGCGCAGCACGTTTATCTCACGAAGGACGCGATCATCGTCCCATCCGTGCTCCGCCGCCAGCAGTCTCGCGCACTTTGCAAGAACATCCTCTCCAGGATGACCACCGGTGGCGATGTCCGTGCGCCTGAAAACCACGTCGCCGAGCGTCATGGCCATTTCCTCACGCACGGCATGAATGACCTCCGCCTTCAATGTCTGCGACGAACCGACGTTCCCGGAAAGCCCCGTATTTTCCACTGCGTACTTGAGCACAGATCCGTACTCCGTCCCGTGGTTGTGGACCAGTGCGCGAACCTGCTCCGCGCGCAGTGCTGCGCCGTTGCGCCGGGCAGCGTCCTTCACGAGGTCTTCGAAGTTCCGGATATCTCCACCGTGGATCGGAGTCTCCTCCGTGCGTGAAGGCGCGGCCGTCTGGCCGCTCTTTTCCAGTACCAGATTGATGGCCACTTGACCCATCCCACGTGCCGTCGTTGCGCGTACGCCGATCAGGGTAACAAGACCCTCCACACCGTGCTCGGCTGCATGATCGATCAGCATCGAGCGGTGACCAAATCGCAGGTTCCGCTGCCCCGGCACGTTTTCGCCAAACAACGTTAACCCCGCATATACCATCGATACGTCTTCGCGACCGATTCCAAGGTCAATGTCTGAAGAATTGATTTCTTCGATGAAACCCTGAAGTTCGTCTTCACGCACTTCGAAGTCGTCGGCAGTTCTCGTGTGAACTGTATGCCACGACCCAAACAGCGTGTAGTCACGCCAGGGAATGACCATTACGTGTCGGCCCTTGCGGCTCAAGATTGCATCGGGGTCTGAAGTCTGAACCCTGCAGGCGAGCGCGTGATCACCGGTGCGGCGGCCACGCACGACGAACCCGGCGTCACGCGAGAACATCGGCTGCGGGCTCAGCTGGACGCGCAGGGCGTCTCGCAGCAGTTCTGCCGCCCACGGCCCTGCTGCGTTCAAAACAGTACGGCCGCGGACATGAAATTCATCGCCGGTGAGGCGATCCCTGACCACAATGCCGAAGACTCGCGAGTCCTTGCGCAGGAACCCCGTCACTTCGGCATAGTTGGCGATGCGCGCGCCCTGGCTTGCGGCGGACTGCAGAAACGCCAGGGCAAGGCGAGGCGGATGGCAGAACTGCGCGTCGTAGAAGAGGCCCGCTCCGGTCAAATCGTCCCTGGCCAGGCTTGGATACAGTGCCAGGCACTGATCACGGGAAAGCATGCGGCCCGCGGGAATATGGCGGGCCAGGTCCGGTATGCCGGAGTTCCTTCCAAGGGTCAGCAGATCGTACAGGAGAAATCCGGCTCGCAGCACTGACTGCCCGTCCATGCCACGGCCATAGGTAGGCATCACGATGGGCAATGGCTGGACCAGGTGAGGCGCAATGCGAAGCAAGGCGGTCCGTTCGCGGCATGACTCCCGAACCCGGTGCATGTCGAGATGCTGAAGATATCGAATGCCACCGTGCACGACCTTGAGGTGATTGGCCGAGGTCGCGCTGCAGAAGTCGCCCTTCTCCACAAGCGCCACCGACAGGCCCCTCGACGCCGCCTCCCATGCGGCACAAGCGCCGAACGCACCACCGCCTACGATAACCAGGTCGTATTCGATACCAGAAAGATGGGCAAGATTTCGTTTCATCAGAGGAATGCTTTGCGCCTACGTGAGAATCCAAGGCCGCCAGGTTGTCACCGACCAGGCTCGGCAACAATGAACGTGACAGCCCGAACCGAGAAGGCGTCTTCGCCGGAGAATACCAAGACCGCCTTCCGGCCATCCTCGCTGATCCATTTCGTCGGAAAACTACCGGTATCGCCCGGGCCGACATCCCAGTTTTCGGTGAAAAATACGGTCGTCCACGGTCCCCACGGGTTCGGCGCATCGTAAATGCCAAAGCCACCCTCGAAGCGCTTCGTACCCTCGCCCAGCACCTGCCACCAGAGGTAACGTCCGAGGCCGTCATTGAAGGAGATGCCGGACCGACGACAATTGCCTGCGTTGCTGAAGACGGGCCCCCGGTCGGCAATATTGGCGCTCCAGCGAGGTTGCTGGTCAGGGCCCAGACCCGTGAAGAACTCGTAGGCGTCCCGATCGCGGATACGCGCCTTGGGCGCGCGCGCAAGAACAAAGGTATCGGAGGCGTGGTATGCGCTTGGCCCGTCGGGCGTCGTCATATAGACATACTCGTCGCGCGCTCCCTGGTAGTTGCGGCCGAAGTTGATGAACGTGCAGTACCCAAACTCCTCGAATAACCAATCCGACCATTCCCAGGTCAAGCCCCGGTCTTCGGACCACGCAAGCTGGCATTGTTCTCCATTGCCGTTGACGTTACGAACCCACATCAACAGCAGGCCGTCCACCATCAGCAATCCACTGGCCTTCTTGCCGGCACTGCCCTGTCCGTATTGCTCCCCACTGGGAGACCGAATGTTGACGCCATTGAAGTTCTCTGGCCGGCCATCGATTCGTGCAAGCCCCAGACTCAGCTTGAGTTCGATCCTGGGATCAAAGCCCTGGCCATCGCCGTAGGCAGCGTACAGCGACCCGTCATCGCCCCAGGTCAGTGGCCAGTTGTCCGAACCCGGCGCAGCCCGCCGGATCGACGCCGCCGCAGCCCACTGGACACCCACGATGACCGGGCTTGGCGGGCGCGGCGGCTGTGCCTGCCCGCACGCAATAACGGGCACGATCAGCGCGACCAGGATCACCTTGCGCCCGAACCATGCCCATGGAGTTGTCAACTCATCACGCTTCACGCGCATCGATCCGGGCATCCTTCAAAGTTGGGCGCAATTCAACGGAATCAGCTTGAACTCAGTATATTATCTCGCCGCCGGACGCGCCCATCGCAACAGTACCGCCTGCGCAACTGATGATCGCTGCTCTGGTTCCCGCTGAAGGTCTGGTGCGCAATCTTGTTCGATGAGCCAGGAGCCATTCTGGATGATGCGATTTCTCAGAATCCTGATATCCATTGGCCTGCTGATCCTGATGATCCGGATGGCCGGCGATGTGCAGGCGCTGGCCAGGCAGATCGCCGTACTCAGCCCGGTGGCAATTTTCCTCGCTTTGCTGCTTAACAGCCTGGACCGGGCGCTGATGGCCTATAAGTGGATCCGGCTTCTCAACTATCGTGGCCATCACCTGGGTCTGTTGCGAGGGATCAGGATTTATTGCGCGTCAACGATCTGGGGGCTTTTCCTCCCCGCGACGGTGGGCGCAGATTCGGTAAGATCCGCGTGCACTGTCCGCGAGGGGATTCCGGCCAGAGAGGTTGTCGCATCGATCGCCGTTGAAAGAATCATCGGTGGCCTCGCGACCCCATTGCTTGCGATCGGGGGATTGACGCTGATCCAGGTCTCGGGCAATTTCGATCCGCGCCTCGATCCAGTCTGGTGGACGGCTCTCGCCGTGATTGCATTGGGAGTCGCAGCGCTCCTGGTGGCGTTCGATCCTCGCTTTCACAGATTCCTGCATTACCGCCTGTTGGGACGTGTCCAGCACTTCCGGCTCTTCCAGTTGCTGGAAAAAGCCCATGAGTCTTTCTACAGTTACCGGCCAGCCCGCGGCGTGCTTGGCTTGTTCTTCCTGCTCACCCTGGCGGAGAACTCCTTTCCAATTGTCATTACCTGGGTGATTGCTCAAGGACTTGGGATTTCTGTTCCCTTTGTCAGCATAGCGGCAGCGGTTCCCCTGGCCTATCTGGCTGCGAGGGTCCCGGTTTCGATGGGAGGCATCGGAGTCTACGAGAGCGTGTTCGTACTTGTGCTTTCGGCTGCTGAAGTGCCAGTGGGAGACTCGCTTTCAATGGCGTTGCTTGCGCGGATACTGCAGATCCTGTCGTGGACACCATGGTGGCTGGCCTACATGGCTGAGGGTGGCCGACCGAAACCCGACGCGCGCGATGCCATGCCGGGCTGACAAGCCTGATGCACGTGAGACAACAGTATTTTTTCGAATGGGAGGTCCCAGCTTGAGAGTCTTGATAACCGGCGGCACAGGATTCATCGGCTCGCGGCTGGCTTTAGGGTGCCGTGAAGCCGGATTCGAAGTCGTGGCCCTGGGCCAGACAAACACGGACGTGGAAGCCTTCCGCAAGGAGCAGTTGCGAGCAGCCGGTATCGATGTTCGAGCGATACCTGTCGATGACACGGGTGGCCTGGCTGCGGCCGTTGCTGGTTGCAACGTGGTCTACCACCTTGCCGCCGCCCAACATGAATCAAACGTACCCGACGGGTATTTTCGGGGCATCAATGTGGAGGGAACAAGAAACGTTCTCTCGGCAAGCCGGGACGCCGGGGTCTCAAGATTCGTACACGGCAGCACCATCGGCGTCTATGGTTCGGCGCTCTCTGGCTTGATCGACGAGGGCGCCGAGACGCGGCCGGATAACATCTATGGCATCACAAAGCTTGAAGGTGAGCACGTTGTCCGGCAGTTTGGTTCCGACATCGAGATTTCAATCATCCGAATTTCGGAGACCTATGGCCCGGGTGACGGGCGCCTCCTGAAACTGTTCAAGGCCATAAAGAATGGCGCTTTTTTTGTCATAGGAACGGGAACCAATCTGCATCAACTCATCCACGTGGATGATCTGGTACGTGGCCTGATGGCGGCAGCTGCGCGGCCTGCGGCCAGGAACGAAACAATCCTGCTGGCTGGCAGCGAGAAATTGACGACAATGGAGATGTGCGCGTGTATCGCGCAAGCCGTGGGAGTTTCCCTGTCGCGTCTGCGGGCGCCATTGTGGCCATTTGATGTCGCCGCGGCGGTTCTTGAGGCTGTTTGCCGGCCGCTTGGTGTGCAGCCACCACTGCATCGACGGCGGTTGGACTTCTTCCGCAAGAGTTTCCTCCTGGACACGACGAAAGCCGCCCGACTGCTGGACTTCGTACCGTCCAAGGAGTTTCGCGCAGGTGCTGCCGAGACCGCGACCTGGTACCGGGCGCAGGGATTTCTTTAGCCGCATGAGACCTTGAAGGGCTGGGCGCAGGCGCGGCAGGCTTGGTGCTGAGTTAGTCGCCATGGTGCGAGAAAGTCGGGTTCAGCTCCGGTCGGACCGGACATGCGGCTGACCATTCCCGCGCGTGAAAGCTACTGGATCAAGCGCATTCCTCGGGAACCGGACGGCAATCATGTCGGGCCGCGCGCGAATGCCTCGATCGCCGCCGCCGTGCTCGATGCCTTGCCGCGCCCCGGGGCATGACATAACGCGGCCGACTGTACAAACCCCCGCGGTTGGCAGGTATTATGGCTTGCAACCCATCCGGAGTCGGCAGTGCTTCTCAGTTTGTCATCCTGGTTTCATGGTAAGAGGGTCCATGCGGAGTTGCGCCTGTCGGGGCGTCCCGTGCAGATTCTCCGCGTCGTCAATCCATACCACGCGGTCCGCATCTCACATCAAACTGGATGCTGCAAGAAGGTCGTCGAACTGAATGGACAGCTATTCCTGGCGGCGGAGGCGCCGAAGATGCCATTGCCGGATTGCGACGCGCCGAAGTGCCGCTGCCGGTACATCCATAGCGAGGACCGCCGCAGTAACGAAGAGCGTCGCGAGTCGGCGGACGGCCCGCATCATTATTTTGCGACGCGCGACCGCAGGCTGGGTCAGGGCCGTCGCGCCAACGACTAGCTAGCGCAGCTTGAACTCCTCCGACTGGAGCCCGTGGCGCGCGAGCAGTTTGTAAAAGTCCGTCCGGTTCCTTCCCGCGAGCCTGGCTGCATGCGTGACATTACCGCGCGTGATCTGCAGCAGTTGCACGAGATAGTTGCGCATGAATTCCTCGCGTGCCTCGTCGAATGTGGACACCTGCGGCGCCGTGCCGCTGCCTAATGCGCGTTGCACGAGCTCGGCGCTGATGACCGGGCCAGTGGCGAGCGAGGCTGCATGTTGCAGGAGCGTGGCGAGCTGGCGGACGTTGCCCGGCCACTCGCTTGCCATCAGGAGTTCGACTGCCTCGGGTGCCAGCACCTGACGATTTCCGCTCTGCCGCGCCAGCTCGTCGAGGAAGTGTGCCGCGAGAATCGGCACGTCGTCGCGACGTTGCGATAGCGGCGGCAGATCGATGCGACTCACGCTGAGGCGGTAGAAGAGATCTTCGCGGAAGTGCGCCCGCGTGATTTGTTCCGACAGGTTGCGCGCGGTGCCGGAGATGATCCTCGTCTGTTCCTCGTCCATCAGCCCGCTCAGCGCAATCTGCAGGTCGACCGGAAGGTCGCCAATTTCGTCCAGGTACAGCGTGCCTGCCGGTGCATCGGGCGGTGGTGGCGCATCGGTGGGCTCGGGCCGTCCCCGCAATGCCGCCTGCAAGATCTCGAGCGTTGCGGTTGCGCAGGAGAGAGTGGAGAAACCCGCACCCAGCCGGGGGCTCGCCTGATGGATCGCGCGGGCCAGCTGCGCCTTGCCGGTCCCAGGCTGGCCGGTAATCAGTACCGGCGCATCGGAGCCGGCTGCCATCAACGCCTGCGACAAGCGGTCTTCCATGACCGGATTGCGCGTGATGATGCCGGCACGCCAGTCCTCGGTGACGCTCGCGAAGCCGGAGATCTTGAGCGCGTTCTCGATCTGCTCGAGTAGCTGGTCCTTCTCGACCGGCTTGGTCAGGAAAGCAAAGGCGCCGCTCTTGGTCGCTGTCACGGCATCCGGAATGGTGCCGTGCGCGGTCAGGAGGATCACCGGTAATGCGGGGTAGCGGCCCTGTAGCTCCTTGAGAAGCGCAATCCCGTCCTTGTCCTTCATGCGCAAGTCCGTGACCAGCACATCGGGCCGGAATCGGGGCACGGAGGTGAGCGCCTGGGAAGCGCTTTCGCAGGCTGCCACCTCGAATCCTTCCGAGCGCAAGCGGATGGTCAAGAGTCGCAGCAAGCCGGGATCGTCGTCTACCAGCACGACACGCGGGCGGCGACCCAGCGGCGTCTTCATGGTTTGCGCTCGGCCGCGCCGCCTTCAAGCGCGGCGATCGCTTCCAGCTTGGCCTGTGCCTGTTCGAGTTCGCGCCGTAGGCGATCCTTCTCGGCGGTCTCCTGCTGCAGGCGCTGGTTCAGGCCCGCGATGCGGTCGAGGTCGGCTGTGCTCGTTGCGCCGCGCAGCGCGGTGTTCTCCTGGGAGAGCGCGAGACGTGCATCGAGTTCGCGAACTATCAGTTCAGCCAATGCCCGTTCGGATGGCAGCAAGGTCTGAGGCGTTGCCAGCGCCTCGCCGAGCAGCGATCTCGCGCCTTCGGCATCGCTAGCCGCATGACCGGGTACGGCGAGCACGAAAGCGTAGCGGAGGCGGTGCTGCGTGGATGGGTCGGCGAGATAGGTCGCGCGCGTGAGCTGCAGGATCTCCGCCTGCTCGGCGGCGCCGCCGCGACCCAGCCGGTCGAGCGTCGCGAGATAGCCTGCGACCATCTGGCCGTCATCGGTGATCGGAGCCGGGGGCGTTTCCTTGCGGCGCTTGAGGCCTGCCCAGTCATCCACGGCCGTGCAGCCGGTGGCAAGCGCCGCGGCCAGCAGCAGTGCTGTCAGGCGCTCACGCTGCATGGGCCGCTTCCTCCGGGGCCACGCTGATTGGCAGCCGGATGCGCAGGTGGGCGCCCGGAAACTCGCCGTCGACGATCTGGACCGTGCCGCCGTGGGCCTGCACGAATTCGCGCACGATGGAAAGCCCGATCCCGGTTCCTTTCAAAGGGCCACCCTGCGGCGTTGGCCCGGAATAGAACGCCTCGAAGACCTTGTCGCGCTCGTCGGGCGGTATGCCCGGGCCGCTGTCGGCCAGGTCAATGATCGTCGTCGCGCCGTCCGGATAGGCGTGCAGGTGGATGGTGCCGCCGCGGGGCGTGAACTTGAGCGCGTTCGACAGCAGGTTGTCGAGCACCAGCTTGAGCTTCGCGCGGTCGCCCACGAGGCTGACGTCTTCGACCTGCAGGTCGAGCGTCAGGTTGCGTGCGGCCAGTGCCAGGCGCTGGCTGTCTACGACCGTCCCGACCAGCGAGCTGAGGCGGAACCGGGACCGGTCCACCGTGCTCGATTGTGACTGCCAGGCGCTGTAGGACAGCAGGTTCTCGATGAGTTGCTGGAGGCGCAGCGCATTCTCCCGGAGGATCCCGGCCACTTCCCGCTGGTTCTCGTCGAGTGACCCGACCGCACCATCCAGCAGCAGGTCCGTGCCTTCGCAAATGTTGGCGAGTGGAGTCTTCAGCTCGTGCGACATGTGCCTCAGGAAACGATTTCGCTCCACGGCGATCTCGAGCAAGCGCGTGCGCAGCCATTCGAGCTGGCGGCCCAAAGCGGCGAGATCGGCCGGGCCGTCGATCGCGATCGAATGCGAGAACGCGCCACGGCCAAGATCGCTGATCGCGCGATCGATCGCGCGCAATGGCCGCAACACGAAGAACGCGAAGATGGCTGCCATGGCGATGAAGGCGGGCACCAGCGCCATCACCGCCCAGAGTAGCCATTGCTGGGTCGCAGCAGCCTGGCGCTCGGCGTCCTGCAGGCGCGTGTCGATGCCCTCGCGGTTCTGGTCGGCAAGCATGTTGGCTTCGTTGCCCAGCACGTCGAAGTCCGCAACCAGGGCGCTCCGGCGATCATCTGCCATCGCGCCATGGACCAGCACCGAGGCGGCCTCGCCGGCAGCCTGCACACGCGCGACCTGTGGTTGTGGCCCCGAGTTGGCCAGCATTTCGAGCGAGCGCGTGAACGCGCGGTGATTGGCGTCGAAGGCAGCGGCTAGGCGCGGGTCATCGAGTACGCCGTAGAGGCTCGCTGAGCGTTCCATGGCGGCGATGTTCTGGAACAGCACCTGGGTCTGCTGGGTCAACGCGATGCTGTCCCGCACCAGTGCAGCGCTGGTGCGCGACAACTGGCGCAACTGGACGGCGCCGTAGACGACGGCTGCAGTGAGCGGGAGCACGATCAGCAGCAATGCTGCCGAGAGCAGCCCACTCAGCGAACGTGGGCGAAGGATGGCCATGGGCCTATTTTACCGTCAGCTCATCGGCTGGCGCAGGAGCCGTTGCTCCCAGGCGAGGGCTGATCGCACGATACCCCCGAGATCGCGGTGCTGCGGCACCCAGGAGAGCGCCTCGCGGATCCTGTCGGCCTGCGCCACCAGGCGGGGTGGGTCGCCGGCGCGGCGCGGCGATTCGGTGATCTTGAGCTTCTTGCCGGAAGCTCGCGCCACCTCATTCAGCACTTCGCGCACGCTGAAACCCTGGCCGTAACCGCAGTTCAGCGTGGTCGAGGCGCCACCGGCGCGCAGGTAGTCGAGGGCCCGGAGATGGGCCGATGCCAGGTCCTCGACGTGGATGTAATCGCGCACACCCGTGCCATCCGGCGTCTCGTAGTCGGTCCCGAAGATCGAGACCTGGTCGCGAAGGCCGACCACGTGTTGGCAGGCCACCTTGAGCAGGTGAGTGGCCTCGGGCGTGGATTGGCCGATGCGTCCGCCGGGATCGGCCCCGGCAACGTTGAAGTAGCGTAGCGCCACATAACGGAGCGGGGTCACGGCCGCGACATCGCGCAGCATCTGCTCGCTCATGAGCTTGGACCAGCCGTAAGGGTTGATCGGTTGGGTTGGCGTGTCCTCGCTGGCGATGCCGCCCGCCGGAATGCCATAGACGGCGGCGGTCGATGAGAAAATAAAATGCTTCACACCGGCCTCGACGCAGCACTGCAGCAGCGTCCGCGTGCCGCCCGTGTTGTTGCGGTAGTACTTCAGCGGGTCGGCAACCGACTCCGGCACGACAATATGGGCCGCGAAATGCAGCACGCTTTCGATTTGCCGGGATTTCAGCAATTCGGAGACCAGGGGCGCGTCGGTCGTGTCGCCTTCGATCAACTCTCCGTGGAGCACCGCGGAACGGAAGCCCGACGACAAATTATCGAGAATGAAGAGCCGTTCACGCTGATCGCCAAGCTGGCGAACGACGTGGCTGCCGATGTATCCCGCTCCACCGGTGACGAGAATCGCACCCATTGGATCTCCTGCGGTTGCTGATCAGCATGATAGCAACGATTCTTGATGTGACGTGGGAACAAGATCTCGGTCAGCCCGAGATTTTCGACCAGGATATCTGTCGCCACCGCACGACGGCCCGCGGGTAGCGGATCGACACGCGAGGCCTATGATCCGCCCCGATTCAACGGAGGCGACATAAGCGTGATCACATTGACATTGCGGGCATCGTTGCTCGCGACGGCTACGAGTTTGCTCGTTGCCTGCCTCGGCAGCGGCGGGTCAGGGACCTCAGGCGACTCGCCTCCAGTTACACCACCATCCGGCGCGAACCGCGCGCCGACAATTTCGGTCGCAAGCACTTTGGAAGTGCTGGTTGGCCGCGGACTCACCATTACGCCCGGCGCATCCGATCCGGACGGCGATGCACTGGTCTTTTCAGTATCAAATCGACCGGCATGGATGTCCTTCTCGGCCCGGACTGGTGTGCTCGCTGGCACGCCTGGAGCGGGTGACGTTGGCGTTTACAGCTTTGTTATCACGGTATCGGATGGCGAGGCGCAGGCTTCGGATCAGGCGAGCGTCATGGTGGTGCAGGCGGCCGCCGGGCGCGCGACACTTTCCTGGGAGGCGCCGGCGCAACGTACGGATGGATCGCCGCTGACGAATCTCTCGGGATTCCGTGTCTATTTCGGAAACTCGGCTGACGATTTGCGATACATCATTCAGGTTGCGGACCCCGATGCACGCAGTCGTGTGATCGAGGACCTGACCGTTGGCACCTGGTTCTTCGCGGCGACCGCCTACGACGATGGCGGCAGCGAAAGTTTGCGTTCAGGTGTCGCCTCGAAAACGATCGCCTGATTAAGTCACGTGAATATGTTTCCTGTCGCTGTCGCGCGACGGCGCGCAGTCGCGCGCGCGCGCTGACGGCTCAATAATTGCTGCGCAAGGACTCACCAGGGGAATCGGGTCTGACGAAGACCTTGGTTCACGTGTAAACGGCAAACCCGTCGCGAGGCGGGGACGCAAAGCTTCCGGTCTCGTGTGAGACAGCGGGGTTGCCACTTGAGCATTCTGAAAACTCTGGCAGTTGGACTGCTTGCTCTCTCGATGACCGCATGTCTCGAAGACAAGCCGAAAAACGCGGACCCGTCCGGAATTCGGCCGCCCCCCGTGAACCAGGCACCAACCATCGGCGCCTTGCCTGTCGAAGCGTCGACCATCGCGGGCGATCCATTCCAGCTCATGCCCACGGCGAGTGATCCGGAAAATGATCCGCTGACATTCGAAATCGCCAACCTGCCGGTCTGGGCCTCATTCAATACCGACACAGGAAAATTGTCCGGCACCCCCGCCGACGCGAATGTCGGCAGCTACGACGGTGTGCGCATCTCCGTCACGGACGGCGTAAATGTCACGCAAGGCAATGCCTTCCGGGTCGTGGTCAGCGCAGATCCCGCGCCTCCGCCACCCGCTAATCGACCACCCGTCATCTCGGGAAGCGCGCCAAACGCTGCCTCTGAGGGCCAGTTCTATTCCTTCACGCCATTCGCATCGGATCCGGACGGCCAGGCGCTGAGTTTTTCAATCGCTGGCAAGCCGGCCTGGGCCGCGTTCAATACGGGCAATGGGCAACTCTCCGGAACGCCCGCCGTTGGCACGGCGGGAACCTACGCCAATATCCGGATCAGCGTATCCGATGGCGCGGCGAGCGCGGCTTTGCCGGCGTTTTCGATCACGGTCGGCGCGGCGAACCGCACACCGGTGATCAATGGAAGCCCCGCGACCTCGGGGCGCGAGGGAATTGCATACAGCTTCACGCCAGCTGCGAGCGATCCGGATGGCAATTCTCTGGCTTTCAGCATCGCCAACAAGCCGGCCTGGGCCAGCTTCAGCACGAGCAATGGCCGTCTTTCCGGCACGCCGCCGGCAGGCAGCGCAGGCAGCTACGCCGGCATTCTGATTTCGGTCAGCGATGGCAGCCTTTCTGCCTCCCTGCCCGCGTTTTCAATCAGCGTAGCGGCGAACCGCGCCCCGACCATCAGCGGATCGCCCGCGACGACCGTGACGAGCGGCCACGCCTACTCATTCACGCCGACCGCCTCCGATCCGGACGGCAACGCAATCAGTTTCAGCATTGCGAACCGGCCGACCTGGGCGAATTTCAACACCAGCACGGGCCGCTTGTCCGGAACGCCGGCTCAGAGCGCTGCCGGCGAGTACATCGACATACGAATCAGTGCCAGCGATGGCATGGCGACCACGTCGCTGCCAAGCTTCCAGATCGTGGTCAATGCCGCGAATCGTTCGCCGACGATCTCCGGTACGCCGCCGACATCGATCGTCGAGGGTCAGGCGTATTCATTCACGCCCACCGCAAACGATCCGGACGGCGACACGCTGAGTTTCAGCATTGCCAACAAACCGACCTGGGCAACATTCAGCACGAGCACGGGTCGGCTGTCAGGCACACCGGGCACGGGAACAGTCGGCTCCTACGCGAACATCCAGATCAAAGTGAGCGACGGTACGCTGCAGGCGTCCCTGGCCACATTCTCGATCGCCGTCCAGCAATCGGCCAACGGCACCGCAACACTCAGCTGGACGCCGCCGACGACTCGTTCGGACGGTTCGCCTTTGACGAATCTGGCTGGCTACAAGGTTCGCTACGGCAACGCGGCCGGCAACTACCCGACCACGATCACGATCAGCAATCCGGGCATCACAACCTATGTCGTTGAGAATCTCGCGTCTGGCACCTACTACTTTGTGCTTGCGTCCTACGATACCGACGGCCTGGAAAGCGCGAATTCAAGTCCGGCCTCAAAGACGATTCCATAGGACAAATTGAACGCCACTGGTCCCGGCAGGCAGCCAAGCTTGCCGGGGCTTTTCATTGTGACTGGTGTCGTTGTGGGCAGAACGCTATGTTGCAGCGATGGACGATGATTCGACGGCCGGTGCACAAGTCCCGTTTGCGACGCTCTCGCCGGATACCGTGATCGATGCCGTCGAGGCAGCGGGATTTTCCAGCGACGGCCGCTTGCTCGCCCTCGGCAGCTACGAAAACCGCGTCTTCCAGGTCGGCCTCGAGGACGCCGATCCCGTCGTCATCAAGTTTTACCGGCCTGGTCGCTGGACTGATGAGGCCATCGCCGAAGAGCATGCCTTCGCCCGCGAGCTCGCTCATTTCAGGCGGCGACTCGAATCGCGCTCGGAGCCGGCGAGCCACGAAAAGCTGGGCCATGGACCAGTGCCCGTATTCGCTGGATTTCGCATCGCGATCTATCCGCGCCGTGGCGGGCAATGGCCGGAACTCGGTACGCCGGATGACCGGCAGTGGATCGGGCGCTTCCTGGGACGAATCCACATGGTGGGAGCAGCGGGACGCTTCGCGCATCGTGGGCGTCTTTCGGTCGAAGCAATGGGGCGCAAGTCAGTCGACTACTTGCTGGATGGCGATCGCATGGCCGATTACATCGCCGATCGTTACGAACTCGTAAGTGGCGAGTTGCTGGATCTGGTGGAAGCCCGTTTCGAAGCGGCCGGTCCGCTGCAACAGCTGCGCATCCACGGCGATTGCCATCGCAACAACGTGCTGTGGACCGCTGCCGGGCCGCATTTCGTGGACCTCGACGATTGCATGACCGGGCCCGCAATCCAGGATCTCTGGATGTTGCTCGCGGGAAATGCGGCCGAGATGCGGGTCCAGCTCGCCGACATTCTCGAGGGATATTCGCAGTTTTCGACTTTCGATCCGGTCGAGATCATGCTGATCGAGCCGCTACGGGCGCTTCGGATGATCCACTACGCGGCCTGGTTGGCGCGTCGCTGGCATGACCCGGCCTTTCCGTTGGCCTTTCCGTGGTTCGGCGAGGTGCGCTATTGGGAGCGTCATGTCGCCGAACTGGAGGAACAGCTCATGACTCTGGAACAAACATGAGTGCCAAAGGGAAAAAGGCGACAATACGTTCTTGCGGCAGCGAGCAACGTCCCCTAACGGGCAGCTGCGATTTCAGTTGAGATCCGCTAAAAATCAAGATAATAGGCGATTGATCTAAGGCGGATACTCAAAGCCGTCGGGGGAAAGAGCAGGCTGGACCGGTCCCCGGGTTCACACTAGAATGCAACTATATTAGTTGCAAAAGATTGGAGACCACTCATGCGATCCGCCAGCCTGACGATCCGCAAGATTCCTGGAACCGTTCTTCAGCGACTACGAGAGCGGGCTGTTCGGCACCGCCGATCCATGCAAGGTGAAGTCCTGTCCATTCTCGAGTCGGCAACAGCGGATGCGAGCACGCGGCTCGATGCCGAAGGCATTTTCAGGCGCGTGCAGGCACTGGGACTCCGCACGCCTGCCGAAGCGGCCGACATGATTCGCCAGGATCGCGATGGCCATCAGCGTCGTTGACGCGTCCGCGCTTTCGGCCGTCATATTCGGCGAACCGGCAGCAGCGGAGGTAGTCGAGCAACTGCGGGGGAGCACGCTTGCTGCGCCGTCGCTGGTGGTCTACGAAATTGGTAATACCTGCTGGAAAAAGTGCCGTCGCCACCCCGCGTCTGCGCCTGCGCTGCGCAAGGCGCTGGGATCATTGCCTGAACTAGAATTGCAGTTGCTGGATGTTGAGCCGCGCAAGGTTCTGGAGCTGGCGGAGGCACGCGATTTGACTTTCTATGATGCTGCATATCTCTGGCTCGCGGACCGGCTCCGTGCCAGGCTGGTGACGCTGGATCGGCGACTCGCGCAATCATTTGAGGGGACTGGTCCCGCCTGAGGTACAATCCGCGGCCATTTTTTGGCCCCGCGGAACCAGCACGTGATCCAGAACCTTCGCAACATCGCGATCATCGCGCACGTTGACCATGGCAAGACCACGCTGGTCGACAAACTGCTGCGCCAGTCGGGCACGCTTGATGCACGCAAGCCCGTGACCGATCGGGTGATGGACTCGAACGCGCTCGAGCGCGAGCGGGGCATCACGATCCTGGCCAAGAACACCGCGATCCGCTGGG
>CAYYQQ010000004.1:52030-59966 GCA_964473595.1 uncultured Steroidobacteraceae bacterium
ATCGTGGACACGCCGGGCCACGCCGATTTCGGCGGCGAAGTGGAGCGCGTGCTGTCGATGGTGGATTGCGTGCTGCTGCTGGTGGACGCGGTGGACGGCCCGATGCCGCAGACCCGCTTCGTCACGCAGAAGGCATTTGTGCACGGACTCGCGCCGATCGTCGTGATCAACAAGATCGATCGTCCCGAAGCGCGCCCGGAATGGGTTCTCAATCAGACCTTCGACCTGTTCGATCGCCTGGGCGCTAGCGAGCGCCAGCTCGACTTTCCGGTCGTATATACATCAGCGCTGCGCGGTGTGGCGGGATTTGATCCGGCGACACTCGCCGCCGACATGACGCCGCTGTTCGAAACGATTGTTGCGCGTTGTCCGGCGCCCGACGTGGACATCGATGCGCCGCTGCAGCTGCAGGTCAGCCAGCTCGACTATTCGAGCTACGTCGGTGCGATCGGGATCGGGCGAATCCGGCGCGGCACGATTCGGCGCGGCATGTCCATCGCGGTCGTCGGTCGCGACGGAAAAGTTCGTAGCGAGCGAATCGGCCAGGTGTTCGGCTTTCTGGGACTTGAGCGCATCGAGACCGAGGAAGCGCGCGCCGGCGACATCATTGCGTTCTCGGGGATCGAGGCGCCCAAGATTTCGGACACGATCTGCGACCCGGATGCTCCGGAAGCCTTGCCGCCGCTGGTCGTGGACGAGCCGACCATCAGCATGACTTTCGAGACCAATACTTCGCCCTTATTCGGGCAGGAAGGCAAGTTCGTCACCAGCCGGCAGCTGCGCGAACGGCTGCTGCACGAGACACTCGCAAATGTCGCGCTGCGCGTCGAGGAGACCGACGACCCGGACCGGTTCGATGTCTACGGCCGCGGCGAGCTGCATCTCGGCATCCTGATCGAGAATATGCGCCGCGAGGGCTATGAACTCGCCGTGTCGCGCCCGCGGGTCGTCGTCAAGGAGGAGGGCGGCCAGCGGCTTGAGCCCTGGGAACAGCTGACCGTGGATATCGAATCGATCGCGCAGGGCGCGGTCATGGAGGCGCTCGGTGCGCGCGGCGCGGAACTCGCTGACATGGTCCCGGATGGCAAAGGCCGGGTGCGGCTCGATTACAAGATTCCGTCACGCGGCATGATCGGATTCCAGACCGATTTCCGCACCATGACAAGTGGCACGGGGCTCATGTACCACGTGTTCGATCACTTCGGACCGGTGGTTGACAGGGATCTCGCCGAGCGTACCGCCGGCGTGATGATTTCCAATGGCCGCGGCCCGGTGCTGGCCTATGCGCTTTTCAACCTGCAGGAACGCGGCCGGCTGTTTGTCGGGCCGGGCGACCTGGTCTACGAGGGACAGATCGTCGGTGAGACGAGCCGCGAGGGCGACATGGTCGTCAATCCGCTGAAGGGCAAGAAGCTCACCAATATCCGCACGCAAAGCAAGGACGAAAACGTGCTGCTAACGCCGCCCATCCGCATGGGTCTCGAGCAGGCGATGGAATACATCGTCGATGACGAACTCGTCGAAGTGACGCCGAAGAACATCCGGTTGCGTAAGCGCTACCTCAGCGAAGGCCAGCGCAAGCGGGCAGAACGGGCCGGCTGAGAAGTCGGGCTGCTTCAGCGCGGGCCATGCCGCGATATCGGGTTGCCTGTCACGGATTGGCCCCGGCCGATCCGCGAACGCCGTCACGTTCCGCGTGCAGTCGTTCCCATAGCATCAGTTGCATTACGTCGCATTCGATGAGTGCGACGCAGGCTTGCGTGGGGTCGGGGTGGCCAAGAAAGATCCAGGCAACGTTGTGCGGCTCAAAGTGCCCGCGCCAACGGCGGTCGGGCCGCCTGTGCCTGCGCCGGCACCCACGCCGGAGCGTGACCGCAGCGCGGATGACATCCACCCGCTACTGGAACAGCAGCTGCTGGAGGCCGCCGACACCGATGGCAAGATGCGCCTGCGCAAGCTGTTGTCGATCATCACCCGCCAGTACGATGCCTACGAAAACGATCGCACCAGCCTGGAGACCGTCATGCGCCTTGCCTCGGACGAGGCAACGGCGATCACCGAACAGCTCGAGCTTGAGAGCGTCGCGAAATTGCAGGCGATACTCGATCACGTCAAGGATGGAATCATTTCCTGCGACCGCCTGGGACGCATCGAAAGCCTGAACCGCACTGCCGAACGCTTTTTCGGCGTGCGCCAGTGCGACGTGCTTTCGGACGCGCTCGACACCCTGCTGCCACAGATCGCGAAGGGCGGCAACATCGGCGAGACGCTCGAAGACATGGCCGCAGCGCAGGAAAACACTCACTACGACCTGGCCGCCCGCGAAGTGGTCGCCAAGCATCATCGCGGCGATTTGATGCCCGCCGAGGTCCTGGTCAGCAAGATGCTGACAAAGCGCCGCCCGACCTACATCGTCTGCGTGCGCGACATGGCCGAGCGGTCCAAGGCCCAAGATGCGCTGAAGGACAGCGAAGCGCGCTACCGGGTGCTGGTTGAGAACGCGCCTGAGGCCGTCATTGTGTTCGACGTTGATACGGGGCGATTCGTGGACTGCAACGAGAAAGCGGCCGTATTTTTCAAGATGAGCCGCGAAAAGTTGCTGACAATCGGGCCGGGAGCGGTAAGCCCGGCCGAGCAAGCTGACGGCATGCCTTCTTCCAGTATCAGCCGCGGCCATGTCGAAGAGGCGCTGTCGGGTGGCACGCCGGTCTTCGAATGGTTGCACTGCGACGCCATGGGCAACAACATTCCCTGCGAAGTGCGCTTCGTGCGGCTGCCGAGTTCAATCGATCGCCTGATCCGGGCAAGCATCATCGACATCACGGAGCGCAAACGCGCCGAGTTGATCGGGGCGGGCGAGCGGCGCGCTTTCGAGAAGATTGCATCCAGCGAACCCTTGTCCGGTGCCCTGACCTCGATTACCGAGGTCGTGGAGCGTGTGCTGCCGGACGCCATCTGCTGCATCAGGCTGTATGACCCGGTCAAGAAGACCCTGAGCCACGCGGCGGGCCCCAGCCTGCCACGCGAGTACGTGGCGCTCATGGACAATGTTCCGGCGGAGATCCGCTTTGGTTCCTGCGCTGCAGCCATTGCGCTGCAGCGCCAGATCATCGTTCCCGACATCGCCAATGACGCGCTGTGGGAGCATCGCCGCGAGGCGGCTTTGCGCGTCGGCCTGCGCGCCTGCTGGTCCACGTTGATCATGGGCGCCGATGGCAGCATGCTCGGCACCTTCGCAACTTACCTGAAGCGCACCGGCATGCCGTCGCGGCGCGATCTCGAACTGGCCGGTCGCATGACCCAGCTCGCGCGCATCGCGATCGAGCGGCGCCGCGGCGAGGACGCGCTGCGCGAAAGCGAGCGCCAGTTCCGCGGCTTGTTTGAAAACGTCGTCGAGGGTGTTTACCAGGTCACCCTGGATGGCTACCTGTTGTCGGCCAATCCGGCGCTGATCAAGATGCTGGGCTATGGCTCGCTCGAGGAGTTGCGCGCCATCGGCTCAACCGAGTCGCTGTATGTCGTGCCGGAGACTCGACGCGGGCTGATCGACCGGCTGATCACGGAAGGCGAATTGGTCGAAGCCGAATATGACCTGAAGCGCAAGGACGGCACGATCATCACGATCACCGAGAATGCGCGGCTGAATCGCGATGAGCGCAACCAGCCGATCGGCTTCGAGGGTACCGTTACCGACATCACGGAGCGCAAGCGGGCCGAGCAACTTTTCTACGAGCAAAAAGAACGCGCCGAGGTCACGCTGCAATCGATCGCTGACGCGGTGATCACGACCGATCGTACGGGGACCATCGACTACGTTAATCCGATCGCCGAGAAACTGACGGGCTGGCCGGCGGGTGAGGCCCGCGGCCGCAATGTGACGGAGGTCGTCAAGCTGGTCACGGATGGCAGTTACACGCCGATCGATGACCCGGTCAGCCATGCGCTGCTGGCCGGCGAGCCACTCAGTCTGGCGGATCAGACGGTATTGGTGAGCCGGCGCGGCGCCGAAGTGCCGATCCAGGCGACCGTGGCGCCGATTCGCGATCGCAACGGCCATACGGCCGGCGCGGTGATGGTTTTCAGCGACGTCAGCCGCGAACGCCGCATGAAGCGGTTGTTGTCCTACCAGGCAGCGCACGACACCCTGACCGGATTGATCAACCGGCGCGAGTTCGAGAGCCGGCTCAATGCCGCGCTTGAAGGTGCGCGCGCGGACCAGAATGTGCGCCATGCGATGTTCTACGTCGATCTGGACCAGTTCAAGGTGGTCAACGACACCTGCGGCCATCCGGCTGGCGACCAGCTGCTGCGCCAGGTCACCGGACTGCTGCAGACCCGGGTGCGCGCGAACGACGTGCTGGCCCGCCTGGGCGGCGACGAATTCGGCGTGCTTCTCGAGCACTGCACGCCGGAGCAGGCGCTGCGCATCGCCGAATCGTTGCGCCAGGCAATTCGCGACCTGCGTTTCCAATGGGGCGACAGCACGCTGCAGATTGGCGCCAGCATCGGTATCGTCGAGATTGACCACCGTGCGGAGAACGTCGCGAACCTGCTTTCGGCTGCCGACATCGCCTGTTATGCGGCCAAGGACGGCGGCCGCAACCGCGTGCAGGTCTATGACCCCGCGAGCGCTTCGGCACGTCACCGCGAGATGCGCTGGATGTCGCGATTGACGAGCGCGCGCGACGAAGGCCGGCTCGACCTGGTGTTCCAGCCGATCGTCCGGATCGCAGGCCCCGCCGATGCCAGGCCGCATTACGAATTGTTGCTGCGGCTGCTGGACGAAAATGGCCAGACGGTGCTGCCGGATGAGTTCATCCCGGCGGCCGAGCGCTACAACCTGATGCCGTCGCTGGACCGCTGGGTCATCGAGAAAGTGCTGCGCGACATCGTGCCTTCCAGCAGGGACGGCGTCGAACAGGCGACATTCACGGTCGCGGTCAATCTGTCCGGCACGACACTATCCGACCCGGGATTCCTCGAGTTCCTTATCCAGGCGCTCGAGACCCACGCGCCCACGCCGGGCGTGCTGTGCTTCGAAGTCACCGAGACGGCCGCGATCACAAATCTCGGGCACGCGAGTTACCTAATGCGCGAGATGGCGAGCCGCGGCTGCCTGATCGCACTCGATGATTTCGGCAGCGGCCTCTCGTCATTCACCTATCTGCGCTCGCTGCCTGTGCACTTCCTGAAGATCGACGGCCATTTTGTGCAGAATGTGGCCACCGACCCGATTGACCGCAGCATGGTCGAGGCCATCGTGCAAATCGGCCGCGCGATCGGCATCGAGACGGTGGCCGAGCGCGTCGAGACCCAGGCAGTGCTCGACACGCTGCGACAGATCGGGGTCGGCTACGCGCAGGGTTTCCTGTGCGGCCGCCCGGCTCCGATGGCCGGCTTCCCGCACCGCAAACAAACGGCCCGATCACTGACATAAGTTGCCGCGCGATCTTGCCGGCGCGTTATGTTCAGCGCTGTCAGCGCACAGAAAAGATCAGTTGCGGAAATTGTGACGCAATCGCGTCCTGGTTCGAGATCACACTCTTGCCCGTGACTGCGTTCTCCGCGATAGTTCGTATCGAGAGTGAAACAAGGCAAACCCGTCGAAAGGCGGGGACGCAAAGCTTCCGGTCTGTCGGCCTCACGGCCTACGATAGCGGGGTTGCCACCCAGGGATGCACATCAGTGCATCGTCCAGCGGCACCCGTTGCGAGTGGCCAAAACGACAGCCCGGCTACATGGCAGCGGGGTTGTCGACATGCACCAACAGAGATTCGTCACATCGGGTATCGCTGCGCGCAGCGTCGCAGCAGTGGCATTTCTGGTCGCAGCCATGGCGCTCGCTTCCGCCGCGGAAGCCAAGGCGCCGAGCTGCAAGTTGGTGGGCAGGGGTAATCCCTGCGAACCGACCACTCCGCCGCCGAACAATGCGCCGACGATCTCCGGTACACCGGCGACGTCCGTGACGACGGGACAAACCTACTCGCTGACGCCGACGGCATCCGACCCGGACGGCGACGCGCTCAGCTTCAGCATCGTCAATCGGCCGACCTGGGCGTCGTTCAGTTCGTCGACCGGGCGCCTGTCCGGGACGCCGACCTCGACTTCGGCCGGCGAATACATTGACATCGTTATCAGCGTCAGCGACGGCCAGGCGAGCGCTTCACTGGCGCCATTCAGCGTCCTGGTCGACCAGCCACCGGCAATCAGCGGTTCGCCGCCGACCACGGCAGGTGAAGGCCAGGCCTATGCGTTCGCGCCGAGCGCCTATGATGCCGACGGCGATACGCTCACATTCAGAATTCATAATCGGCCGGCCTGGGCCACGTTCAGTTCCGTGACCGGCAAGTTGCGTGGCACGCCCGGCGCCGGCACGGTCGGCGTCTACCCGGACATCACGATCCGGGTCAGCGATGGCATCGCGACGGTGTCGCTGCCGGCATTTTCGATCGACGTACAGCAGGCCTCGATGGGTAGCGCCACGTTGTCCTGGCAGCCGCCGACCACGCGCACCGACGGTTCGCCGCTGACCAACCTGACCGGTTACCGGATCCGTTACGGCACCTCGCAGGGCAGTTACCCGAACATGATCGACATCGTGAACGAGGGCGTGACCAGTGCGGTCGTGGAGAACCTGCCGCCGGCAACCTACTACTTCGTCGCGACCGCATACGATACGACGGGCGCCGAGAGCAGCTATTCGAGCGTGGTGTCGAAGACGGTCCAGTAACAGGCTGCTTGCGCTCGGTGTCGGTGCAGCGCTCGGGATCGACCGTCGCTGGCCGTCACTGCGGCGTGTCGGACATGCGGACTGCGACAATCACTCCTGATAGCAGCTTCAGCGCCGCCACGATCCACATCGCGGCCGCCATGCCGAAGGCATCGGCCGCAAAGCCGGCCAGCGGCGCGCCGCGCGCGTAGCCGAAATCCCGCCCGAACCGGCAGACACCCACCGCCGAGGCCCAGCGCGGGCAGGATCGACCGTTCGATCCCGACCATGCCGCCGACGAAGGCATTGACGACGACGAGCAGCGAGAACTGGGCGAGATTCGCGCGGATGCCGAGGCGAACGTCTTTCATGGCACGCTCAGGATAAAACATACTGTCGGCCGCCATGATGAACTGCCCGATCTCGGTGGCGCCGATGATGGACTGGACCGACCGGCATTGCCGGTACTTCCTGCGCCAGTTCTCGCCCCGTGTGCTTCTGTATACCGAGATGATCGTCGCGAACGCCGTGCTGCGCGGCGACCGCGAGCGCCTGCTCGCCTGTGATCCCGCCGAGCATCCGGTCGCGCTGCAGCTCGGCGGCTGCGACCCGGCAGAGCTCGCCCGCGCGGCCGCGATCGGCGCGTCATTCGGCTATGACGAAATCAACCTGAATGTCGGCTGCCCCAGCGATCGCGTGCAGAGCGCGACATTCGGCGCCTGCCTGATGGCGCAGCCGCGCCTGGTCGGTGACTGCGTGCGTGCCATGCGCAACGCGGTCCAGGTGCCAGTCACGGTGAAATGCCGCATCGGCATCGATGATCATGACGACTACGGGTTCCTCCACGCATTCGTTTCCGAAGTCGCGGCGGCAGGCTGTGCCACGGTGATCGTGCACGCGCGCAAGGCGGTTCTGAAGGGCCTGAGCCCGAAGGAGAACCGCGAGGTGCCACCGCTCATCTACGAACGCGCGTGGTGGGTGAAGCGCGATTTTCCGTCGTTGACGGTGATCATCAATGGTGGGCTGCGCACCGTGCCGCAGGTAACGGAGCAACTTCTGCATGTGGACGGCGTGATGCTGGGGCGTGAGGCGTACCACAATCCGTATCTGTTGCCGGCGCTGCATCGTGTTGTCCATGCCGATGATTTCGAATCCCACCTGTTCCTTGACCGTGTCGCGGAAGTCGCCCTTGAAGAGCGCGTGCTCCTTGAAGTAGCCGTAGGTGCC